>JARRQT010000255.1:0-5929 GCA_037381445.1 Calditrichia bacterium | reverse complement strand
GGGCGCAAAGGGCATAGCGCATGGCGGGCGTTCAACGACCAACAGGATATTCGTCATCTGCCGGAGAAAGATGGCTTATTTACCAGGCTTTTTTTACGGCAATCACGGTCACATCATCATCGGGTTGGGGAACACGTTTGAAGAATTCCTTTTTAAGATGGGCGATGATCTCACGGGAAGAGCTGTTTTTGACCTCCCGCAGACATTCTTCCAGGCAGGCGGAGACAAAATTGAATTCTCCCTGCTTCTGCTCCTGAAATCCGTCGGTGAAAAGCAGCATGATATCGCCCGCGCCCATGATATTGATGGTATTCACCGAATATTGCGGCTTATGGCCATAGGTGCTCTTCAATTTTCCGGAATCGACCTGGGTGGCCGAAGGAAGGGTGCCGATGGGCGGAAAAATGACCATTCGGTCCTGATTGATATTTGCCAGCCTGTCATATTCCACCGAAAACACTACCGGCAGCGGGTGAGCGGCGGAGAGAAAACGGAATTCGCCGTTCTGATGAATCTCCCCGTAAATCATGGTGATAAACTTATCGATACCGGAGGACTGGTAAAAACGGGTATTGAGGGCCTCGAACAGGTCGATGCTGATTTCACCATTGATGGTCAGTTCATAGCCGGCGCCCAGCAGAAAGGCCTGGTGAAGCATGGCCGTGAGCAGGGCATCGGTAATGCTGTGTCCGCTGGCATCGGCCAATAAAATGCCCGCCTTGTGACGGGTATCCTCCAACCGCTGCGCGACATCGGCGTTATTTGCCAGCAGGGCTTCCTGAATACGGGCATCCATGTCAAACCGTTTGTTGAAATCGATGTAAATAACATGATCTCCCCCCACTTCTCCGCTCAAAGGGATAACTTCGCCGTAAATATCAATCCCCTCAAGTATTGGTATCTCACCGGGGTGCGGTCTGATATTTCGGGCGATTTTCTGAAAATTTACCAGCTCGCTGCTGGCAGCAGATTCTGCCAACTGTATTTTGTTCATAATTATTATCCTGATTTTAAAAGGCCATAAGACAAAATTAATAATGCCGCACAAGTTAAATATGGTGGTTTACGATTGTGTTACAGGTAAGTTTAGGTTTTTTTCAAAAATCATTTGGTTTTCCAGGGCTCATAAATTCCTCCGGCAGAGAGCAATCTGCATTGAATCCGATTGTCTGTTATCCCTTTCGTGGAATAAAAGTTCCCTTATCTGAACCACTCAATGCAGCGAGTTCAAGTGTCAATTTTTTCCCGCATGGAACGAAAACGGTACTCTTTCCGGAACCAACGCAATTGCGGCAGAAAAATTAAAAAACAGTGTTAATCCGGACTATATTTTAGTTAATTAAAGGCCTGAATTCAACCACAACCGGAAAGGAGAAATATGAAAAAGAAAACCTGGACAGTATTGACGGCATTGGGCGGTGCTGCGCTCATCATTCTGGCACTGATGGCCGGGTGCGCCCAAAAGACACAGCCGCCCATCAGCAAGGCGAATATGGATTATTCCGTGAAACCGGGAGACAATTTTTTCAGATTTGCCAACGGCGGCTGGCTGGACAAAATCGAGATACCGGATGACCGGACCAGCTACGCCACCTTCGACGTCCTGCGGGAAAACCGGGACGCCGATGTGAGGAGCCTGCTGGAAGAAGTCGCGAAGCAGAAGGATGCTGAAAAGGGCACCATTACCCAGAAAATCAGGGATTTTTACAACACCGGCATGAATGTCGATAAGATCGAAGCGGACGGCATCAAACCGCTGCAGGCCGAATTCGACCGCATTGACAGCATCAAGACCATGCAGGATTTTCAGGATCTGGTGGCACGTTTCCATACCTACGGACTGGACCCGCTTTTTGGCGGTGGTATTGAGCAGGACCTGATGAACAGCGAGGTCTACAAATTTTACCTGATGCAGGCCGGACTGGGACTACCGGACCGGGATTATTACACCACCGATGATGACCGCTCGAAGGAAATTCGGCAGGAATATGTAAAACATGTGGCCAAAATGTTTGAGCTGTTGGGCGACAATCCCGAAACGGCCGAAAAAAATGCGCAGACCGTCATGAGCATCGAAACCCGCCTGGCGGAAAAATCGAAGACCCGCCTGGAAATGCGGAATATCCCGGCACTTTATAACAAGATGAACCTGGATCAGCTCCAGGCGCTGGCGCCCAATTTCGACTGGCATCGCTATTTCAGCAATATCAGCGATACCGATTTTGGCGACGTGATTGTGGGGATGCCGGAATTTTTCAAGGAAGTGAGCGCGCTGGTGAAATCAGTCCCGCTGGCCGACTGGAAGACCTACCTGCGCTGGGACCTGCTAAACCGCTCGGCCGAATACCTCAGCTCCGATTTCGTGAACGAGGATTATAAATTCAACTCCGAATTTTTATCGGGAAGCAAGAAGATAAAGGAACGCTGGAAACGGGTTGTCCAGACCACCAACGGCGCTTTGGGCGAGCCCCTGGGTCAGTTGTATGTCAAAAAATACTTTCCGCCCGAGTCGAAACAGAAAATGCTGGACCTGGTCAACAATCTGAAAAAGGCGCTGAAATCGCGCATTGAAAATCTGGAATGGATGACGGCGCCGACCAAAGAAGCCGCCCTGGCCAAGCTGGAGAAAATGGGCGTGAAAATCGGCTATCCGGATAAATGGGAAGACTACTCCAAACTGGATATTGAACCGGATTCCTATATGCTGAACGTGCGCCGCGCCAATTATTTCGAATACTATAAAAACCTGGACAAATTCGGCAAACCGGTGGACCCGGAGAAATGGGGCATGACGCCGCAAACCGTCAATGCCGGCTACAATCCGGTTAAGAATGATATCACCTTCCCCGCCGGTATTCTGCAGCCGCCCTTCTTTGATCCCAACGCGGATGATGCCGTTAACTATGGCGCTATCGGCGTGGTGATCGGCCATGAGATGACCCATGGATTTGACGACCAGGGCCGCCGTTTCGACAAAAACGGCAACATGGTGGACTGGTGGACCAAGCAGGATGAGGAAGAGTTCAACAAACGGACCAAACTGCTGGTGGACCAATACGACAATTTTGTGGCGATCGATGACGTTCACATCAACGGAAAGCTGACGCTGGGCGAGAATATCGCCGATTTCGGCGGGCTGACCGTGGCGCTCACCGCCTACAGGATGAGCCTGGAAGGAAAGCCGGCCCCGGCGGATATCGACGGATTTACCGATCTGCAGCGCTTTTTCCTGGGCTATGCCCAGATCTGGCGCGGGAAAATCCGCGATAAAGCATTGATGCGCAAATGTCAGGAAGATGTTCATCCCTGGGGAAAATTCAGGGTCAACGGGGCGCTGTTCAACGTTCCCGAGTTCTACCAGGCATTTGACATCAAACCAACGGATAAATTATACCGTTCAGAGGAGCAAAGACCCGTCATCTGGTAAAAATGCATATCTCCTATAAAGAATGCCCGGCCAGCGGAATGCTGCCGGGCATTTCTATTCATCCATTAATTTTCTCGAATCTTATTAAATAACCGAATCATCCGGTTTGGGCGCCTGCGGTGGAGACGGCGGAAGCATGGGAAGCGTCCGGGCGGATTCCGGAACCTCGCCGGTCAGCGCGCTCATGAAGGTCATAATTTGATCAACCTGCTCGCTGGTCAGTGTCCGGCCAAGCTGGGTCTCGCCCATGATCTCCACAGCCTTCTGCAGATCCCATACGCTGCCGTCGTGGAAATAGGGATAGGTGTGAACAATATTGCGCAGTGTCGGCACCTTGAACACATACAGGTCCGCCTCATTTCCGGACACGGCTTCCTTTCCTTTGTCAACTTTCTTATTTCCGGTATAGTCCCAATAGGGCGCTTTTACCAGCCCGAATTTCTGGAACATGGCGCCGCCCACATGGGTGCCGTTATGGCAGGAAGTGCAGCCGGTGGAGATAAAGGTGCTGAGCCCCTTCTTTTCCGCTTCCGTCATCGCATCGGTTTTTCCCTGCAGGAAATCATCCAGCGGTGCGGGTGTCATGAGGGTGCGTTCGTAAGCGGCAATGGCATCTGCAATATTTTTCAGGTTGATTTCAGAATTTCCCGCAGGAAATGCCTTTATAAACATATCCTTGTATTCCGGAATGTCCGCAATCCTGGCAACCGCCAGATCGTGGTCGGATTTATCCGGTCCGCCCATTTCGATGGGATTCATGATGGGCCCCTGGGCCTGTTCTTCCACATCGGCCGCCCTGCCGTCCCAGAACTGGGCAACCTGTCCGGCGGCGTTCAGTACCGTGGGAGAATTTCGCGGACCACGGGTCCAGCCATGCCCCATGGCGGTTACGTTGTTATCCACGCCGTAGGTGGCCAGATTATGGCAGCTATTGCAGCTGATGGTGTTGCTGCGGGAGATGCGGGTATCGAAATAGAGCATTTTCCCCAGTTTTATCTTTTCCGGAGTCAGCGGATTATCAGGATTATCAATCTGCTGCGGAATCGGAGCCAGCACTGCCTTGGCCTGTGTCAGCAGCTCCTGGTCAGCCGCTGTGGTGACTGACTGACTTTCTTCGTTTGTTTTGGTCGAGCACGATAGCAATATCATTAGTGCGATACCAACAGCGGTAACAATTAAAAACAGTTTTGCCTTTTTAAAAGGTTCCTTTTGGTGCAAGATATGCCTGTACTATTTTGATCCTTAATCGGATAGATTGACTGATGGACCAGCCCGCATATTATGCCAAATCCTTTGCCGGAAGTCAGTTGGCAAAAAGCTTTTTGTTTGCTTCCTCCCACCAGACCTCAGTAAATTGGCTTGAATGAAAAAAGGCGGTAGAGATTTGCCAATGCCCGATAGTCTGTTAATGCCCGAACCCTGCAATGGAAAAACATATACTCTATTCGGGAACAGGAAGGATAGTGATTTCTATTTCCGTGAGGTGGAGCGGCTGGTCGATTTGCTGCTCAGGGAGCATTCCGATCCGCTCGTATTGTTGTTCATGCTGCGCCGCGCCGGCCGTGTCCGGCATTATCACGGAAGCGCATTATTCGGTCGCAAGTCCGGACCGGATGAAAACTTTCTTTCCGTTATCCGCGAAAGCCTCTCTCCTTTTACTACCGCAGCGGACGATCATCTCCGCTCACTTTCCATCCTCAAACGGTTTGACCGGGTGCTGGGCATGGGTGAGCGGCAATACCATCTCTTCATGCTGGAGGCGGCATTGACCAACCGGATTTTCAAAAAAGAATTTCTGGAATCGGATATCCGGCTGGCTTTCCTGCCCCATTGCCTGCGGGATCTGAGCCGTCAGTGCAAAGCGGCGGAAGACGGGATCGATTATGTGTGCCGGCGCTGTTCCAAAAACTGTTTTATCCGGCACACCACAGATTTGCTGAAAGACCACAGAGTGGAAGCCTACATTTGGCGGACCGCAAATCTGGGCAAACTGTTTTCCAAATTAAAAAAAGACGGCCGCCGGCCGGGTGTGCTGGGCATTGCTTGTATTCCGGAGCTGGTGCGGGGAATGCGGATGTGCACCCGGCATGGGATCCCGGTGGTGGGGCTTCCCCTGAATGCCAACCGCTGCGCCCGCTGGATGGGGACATTTCATGACAATTCCATTAATATGACGGAGCTGGAAAAATTGCTGGTTCCGGACACCCCTGTTCGTTGACTTAAAAAAATTTTCCGAATAGTTTGCATGTTTCATCAGGATTTTATTCTGGGGCGTAGCGTCCCCCGAAATTTTTCGGGCGGGACCCGGAATGTTTCATTCTTCCAAAAGATAAATAATTCCCAAGGATTTTTGCTTGTTTTGACAAATTTTCGCATCTATATTGGCGAAGTTTTGGAATTAGCATACAATTATCGTTCTTTTATTATATCCTATTCCACTTCCTCCGGTATCAGCGGAAACTCAATTCTTCACAGTGACTGATTTTTGATTTGCTTGATTTA
>JARRQT010000254.1:0-4760 GCA_037381445.1 Calditrichia bacterium | reverse complement strand
AAATTTGCCCAAAACCCTGCTGTTTTTTCGTTCTTACAGCCAGTGGCTGGGAGGCGCGGGGATTGTTATCATGTCCCTGATTATCCTTATCGGGCCGGGCCGCAATGCCTTCCGCCTTTATGCATCGGAGTTTGGGGAAGAGAATCTGGTGGGAGATGTGAAAGCCACCGCGCGCATCGTTTTTCAGGTCTATCTGGTTCTCACCATTGTTGGTTTCGGGGCCTTTATTGCCGCCGGTATGGGTGCGTTTGATGCCATGCTGTATGTTATGTCGACTATTTCGACCGGAGGATTTTCACCATATGCACAGAGTGCGGGTTATTATTCGGGGACAATACTGCACCTGCTGGTTGTTCTGTTCATGATATCGGGCGCCATTGGTTTTCCAGCCTATTATTTATTAAGGCATGAGGGATTTAAACAATTCTTCAGTGATTTGCAGATACGCTACCTGTTTGTAATTATTGCGGTCACTACGATCATCTACTTTGGTGCCTGGGGCTGGCGGGGCAAAATGCTTCTCCCCAGTCTTTTTCATGCTACCACCGCAATCACGACTACGGGATTCAGTCTGGTGCAGCCTGCAACCTGGCCCAAAAGTATTTATCTTATTACAATTTTTCTGATGATTCTGGGAGGATCCGCCGGATCGACCGCGGGCGGCATCAAAATTTTTCGCTTCATTATTGTTATTCGGGTGGTCAGGTGGCTGGTGGAAAGGGCGCTGCTCCCGGAAGAGGCGAAAATCCCGGTCAAATATGAAGGCAGGGTGATATCCAACCGTGAAGTGCAGCAGATATTCAGTTTTCTCATTCTTTATCTTTTCCTCATTTTTTTATCTGTGCTGTTCTTTGTTTTTGCCGGGTATGACATCACCAATGCATTCTTCGAGTGTTCATCCGCTCTGGGCACCGTGGGATTATCCTCGGGGCTTACCGAGGCCTCCCTGCCGTGGCTGATGAAAGTTGTGCTGATCATCGACATGTGGGCGGGACGTCTGGAAATACTCCCGGTGCTGGTGGTGTTTTATCCGGCTGTCTGGATTGCAAAAAGGAGCAAAACATGAGAATTGTCATTGTAGGCGTTGGAGATATCGGATTCGAACTGGCCCATTACCTGGGGCGGCGGCAAAATAATGAAATTGTGCTGGTGGACAGTGATGAGAAGCGTTGCGATATGCTGGCCGCGGACATGGATGCCCTGGTTCTGAACGGGGATGGAACGGACCCTGAAATTTTGAAAAAGGCCCAGTTGTCCGATGCGGATGTTCTGGTTGCCACAACAGGTTCCGATCCCATGAACACTGTGATCGCTATGCTGGGAAAAAATATGGGAGTTGAAACCATCATTGTGAAACTGAATGGTGTCGGCTTGCGGTCTGCCTGCCAGGCCATCGGTGTCCGAAAGATCATTGCGCCCAAGATTTCCGCGGCCACGGAGATATTTTCCGCCATTTACGGATTCGATAAGGTGAATTTCAGCATGGTCGCGAGGGGAGGTTTGCGGCTGGCGGAAATGTCCGTGGGTTCGGCCAAAGGGAAACAGGTTTCAGCACTGGAAATACCGGATGGGGCGCTCCTGACGGCGGTGCGCCGTGAAAATGATGTTATGCTTCCGCGGTCCAACGTAAAATTGCAGGAAAATGACGAACTGCTCATTCTGATCGAAAACAAAAAGGTGCTCGAAAAGCTGGAATCGCTTTTAAAAAAAGAAAAATAAATGCGGCAATACTACCTAATAATTCATGAAACAGGGAAAGGGGATCACCTTTCTGAAATACGAGATAATTATGCCAATAAGAATGCAAAAACCCCATTTTCAGGCGGATATTTCTAAACACTATCCAAAATGCTCAGTATAAAGGATGGTTGAAAAATCCAACGACGGCTCGTCCGGAAGAGGGTAAACCGAAGTACTTTTATCAAATTTATATTTCGGAAAAGGAGGTTTTTTATGAATATCGTATCAAAAGAAGATATAAAGCGGCTAATAGCCCAGACATCAGAACCCTGCGTTTCCATTTACATGCCTACCCATCGCACCGGTCAGGAGGTGCGGCAGGATCCGATCCGGTTTAAAAACCTGCTCAAGACCGCCGAAAATCAGATGAAGGAACATGGCTTCAAGGATACGGAAATAAAACAACTTCTCAATCCGGCTCTCGGTTTGCTGGAGGACATATTTTTTTGGAATCACCAAAGCGATGGACTGGCTGTGTTTTCCAGTTCTGACAAGTTTATACATTACCGGGTACCGTATGAATTTAAGGAATCCGTCGTCGTGGGCCATAGCTTTCATCTGAAGCAAATCCTGCCGCTCATCAGCAATAATGGACAGTTCTATGTGCTGGCGCTGGATAAAAGCAATCTGAAGCTATACCAGGTCACCCGCTTTAAAATCAGTGAAACCAATCCGGACGGTGTCCCAAAAAGTCTGGATGAAGCGGAAAGATATGATGATTTTGAAAGACAATTTCAGCTTCACAGCCAGGGTTCGCCATCACAGATCGGACAGCGCCAGCCCATGTTCCACGGACACGGGCAGGGAACCGACGAAGCTCAGGATAAACGTCATCTGCTGCAATATTTTTACCTGGTAAATAAGGGCGTGACCAGATATCTGAAAGAACAGAATATTCCGCTGCTGCTGGCGGGCGTGGAATACTTATTGCCGCTTTACCGGGAAGCCAACAGCTACCCGTTCCTGGTGGAGGAGGAGCTCAGGAAGGATCCGCAGGCCATGGATACCGCTGAATTGCAGAAATGCGCATGGGAGGTGATGGAGCCCATTTTTACCCGGGAGCAGGAAGAAGCGCGCGCCAGATTTCATGATTCACTGGGCACCGGAAAATCCTCAAAGAATATAAACGAAATAATATCAGCGGCCTATAATGGGCGAGTGGAAAGCTTATTTGTGGCCCGGGACCAGCACCGCTGGGGATATTTTGATCCAAATACACACGAAGTAAAGTTCTATGATAACAAAGAGATCGGACATACCGATTTGCTGGATTTTGCGGTTATCTACACTCTTTTGAGGGATGGATCGGTTTATGCGGTCAAAACGGAGGAGATGCCGGTCGATTCGCCGCTGGCGGCGCTTTTCCGCTACTGATACCGTGAACGGAAATCATTTCTCCGGAGTAATTCCGCGAGAATACTGCTTTGCGGTATCAAATGGAGAGATCTAACCGAATTATTTGGAGCAGACAAAGAGGACTAAATTGGGACTTTACGGATTTCAGGAAAATTATAACCGTAAATTTTAATAAAGAAGGCGGAGTTGTCGGATTAAAAGAGGAGGTAAGGAGTAATGGGAAAGAACGTAACCCGGAAATTAATTGAAAGCCATCTTGTAGACGGCGACATGAAGGCGGGAGAAGAGATCGCCCTGAAAATTGATCAGACGCTGACCCAGGACGCCACGGGCACTATGGTAATGCTGGAATTTGAGGCCATGAAGATCCCGCGGGTCAAGACTGAAGTCTCCGTCCAGTATGTGGACCATAATCTGCTGCAGACCGATTTCAAAAACGCCGATGACCATCTTTTCCTGAGAAGCGCCTGCCGCAAGTTTGGGGTCTGGTTCAGCCGGCCGGGAAATGGGGTCAGTCATCCCGTTCATATGGAGAGATTCGGAATTCCCGGCAAAACACTGCTGGGCTCCGACAGTCATACTGTCTCAGCCGGTTCGCTGGGAATGCTTGCTATAGGGGCCGGAGGATTGGAGGTCGCCATGGCCATGGCCGGCAGACCGTTCTATGTGAAGATGCCCAAAGTGATGGGAGTTAAATTGACCGGTTCACTGCCGGATTGGATAAGCGCCAAGGACGTGATTCTGGAAATGCTGCGAAGGCATGATGTGGACGGCGGGGTAGGCAAGATTATCGAGTATTATGGTCCGGGCCTGAAACGCCTCACCGCCATGGACCGCCACGTGATTGCCAATATGGGCGCGGAGCTGGGTGCCACCACCACTGTGTTTCCTTCCGATGAAGCGGTGAAGAAGTTCATGGAAATACAGGGGCGCGGAAAAGACTGGGTGGAGCTGAAGGCAGATGACGATGCGGAATATGATGAAAATGATGAAATTAATCTCTCCGAACTGGAGCCGCTGATTGCTTTGCCCAGCAGTCCCGGAAATGTGGTGTCGGTCAGAGAGGTGGCGGGGAAGGAAATTTATCAGGCAATGGTGGGATCCTCGGCTAATCCGGGATTCAGGGATATTGCCATTGCGGCGCTGATTGTTGAGGGCAGGATAACTCATGATCGTGTATCATTCGACATCAATCCGACTTCCCGGCAAATTCTGGAAAATTTATCGACCCATGGATATTTGGAGAAACTAATTCATGCCGGCGCAAGAATACACCAGGCCGGCTGCAATGGTTGCATCGGGATGGGCCAGGCGCCTGCGACGGGCAGAATCAGTCTCCGTACCGTGCCCCGAAATTTCCCGGGAAGATCTGGCACCAGGGAAGACCAGGTCTATCTCTGCAGCCCGGAGACAGCGGCCGCCTCTGCGCTGACGGGCGTCATCACCGACGCGAGGACCCTGGATATGGCGTATCCCAAATTCAGAGAACCGGATAAAATGATCATCAACAAGGACATGCTGGCCGAACCGGCCCCGGAAGATGAAGATGTGGAGCTGCAGAAAGGCCCGAACATCAAGCCGATCGGAAAATTTGATCCGCTGCCCGATAAACTGGAAGGTCCTGTTTTGCTTAAGGTCGGTGATGATATTTCCACGGACGAGAT
>JARRQT010000253.1:0-4768 GCA_037381445.1 Calditrichia bacterium | reverse complement strand
TTCATACAGGCGGTTAAAAGCATCATTATCGCTCACCAGGAAGATTTTTTTGATATAATTGGCGATGGTGGGAACACCGTTCGGGGCCGTGGAATCGGTCAGCACCGCCGTCTCGCCGGCCCGGGCGCTGTCTATCCGGAGCGGAGTGTATTTATCCAGTCCCGCTATGGCCAGGTTGTTCAGCTTTTCCAGCGCCAGTACCGCGGCCGCCAGTTTCACGCTGCTGGCGGGATAAAAATAATCGCTGGTGTTCAGGCGGTAGGAATAAGATTGAAAATGCGCCCGGTTATCCTTATCGCGGTTGACGCGGGTATAAAGAATCTGCAGACGGTATTTCTCCGGATTCCCGAATACTTTCCCGAACAGGTCGGGGCGGGCCTGCAGAATCTTAATCAGTTCATTCCGGGGCTGCCCGTTTTTTTGCAGATGGCCGCTGCAGGCGGCAAGGGATAACAGGAGGGCAAAAGACAGCACAAGATGAAATGCAATTTTCATAAGCATCTATCCTTACTTTTGAAATTGGAAATAATTTTTATGGCACAGCCAATAGTTCCCCAAATCCCAAAAACATAACGGCCCGGGCGGTGAAAACTGAAGGGCGGCCGCCGCGGGCCGGGTTCGCTTTATCTATTTCCGGGAATTCCCGCCCGGCAATTCTATCGTCCCTTTTTGCAGAACATTTCAATGACCCCGTGCAGCAGGTCGAGGTGTGTCTTGCTGTGCTGGCTGGACAGCACAAAACGAAAATGCCCGCCCTGCGGCGACCCGGGGTAATTATTGTATGACGGGTATATCCCGGCTTCCAGCAGCGCCCGGTAAAAATCCGTATTCGTCTGCTGGTCAGGCCATGTAATGGAGACAATGGGCACCCTTGCAGCCTGCGAGAACAATCCCAGTTTCACCAGCTTTTCCGTGAAAGCGAAAGCCGTCTGCTGCAGTCCGCTGATCAGGCGGGGATTTTCCTGCAGGATGGAGACAGCCTGCAGGGCTGCGGCCGCCGCCGGCAGGGGCAAACCGCTGCTGCCGCTGAATACCGCGCTGTTCCGCCGGATCCTCTCAATAAGCGCACGCTGCCCGGTGATCACCCCGCCAAAAACACCAAAGCCCTTGCTCAGGGTGCCGGTTTGAAAAAGCAGTTCCCGGTTCACTCCGGCCGTCTCCGGGCTGCCTTTCCCGGTCGGCCCGGTTACCGCCATGGCATGGGCGTCATCCGCCAGGATAGCGCCGCCGGCGGATTTCATCATCCCGGAATATTCTGCCAGCGGAGCAATTTCTCCCCGGGCCGGAAAGACGCCGTCGGTCAGCAGCAGCGGTTTTTCACGGCCGCGCAGATTCTTTTTTATTAAATCCTGCAGGTTCTCGCTGTCCAGGTGTCTGAAAACATGCTGCCGCATCCCGGAAATCGCGGCGGCGTCCTTCAGGCTGGAATGGGCCTGCTCATCCAAAAAAAGGACATCAAAATCCGCCGCGATGCCCTGCAGCAATGCCATGGCCGCCAGGTAGCCGCTGGGCAGCAGCAGCGCCGCCTCGCGTCCGAAGAATCCGGCCAGCTTTTCTTCCAGTTTTGCGTAAAGGGGATGATCGGCGGTGGTGGTGCGGGAGCCGCCGGGACTGATTCCAAATTGCCGGGCCGCTTTTGCGGCTGCCTCTGCGACCGCCGGATGGGTGGAAAGCCGGTGATAATCGGTGCCGGCGAAAAAAAGCAGCCGCCGGCCCTCAAACAGCACATAGTTCCGGTCGACTACCTGCAGCGAATGCCCGGGCACTATTTAACCTCTTCCAGTTTTTTAAGGAAAGCCGGGTCCGGTTCCGCGCCCAGCCCGGGTCCGTCGGGGAATTGCACCATTCCGTTCTTGAGGGTGACGCCGCCGATTACCGGGTCTTCGGCATGCTCCACAAAGGAATCCAGATCATAGAATCTGAAGGCGGGGCTGGCCAGCGCCAGATGGGCTGAGGCGGTGAGGCCCAGCCGGCTCTCCGACATGCATCCGATCATGCACAGCCGAGACCCGGCCTCCGCGATGTGGGCTATTTTCAGTCCGTTTAATATGCCGCCGGATTTCGACAGCTTGATATTGAAATAGGTGACCGCATCCTCTTTGATGAGCGTCAGGGCGTCATAGGGGCTGAACAGCGATTCGTCCGCCATCACCGGGATCGTAGAATTGTGGCTCACATATTTCATTCCCGGCATATCGGTGGCGCGGCAGGGCTGTTCGCAGAACTGCACGCCCAGATCTTCAAAGCGGCGCAGGCTGTTCACGGCGGTGATGCGGTCCCATCCCTGGTTGGCGTCGATACGCAGCAGCGGTTTATCGCCCACCGCTTTGCGGATATTCTGCAGCCGCAGCAGATCCTCCCGCTCGTTGATGCCCACCTTTACCTTGATCATGCGGAAACCCATGTCACAGACCGTCTTTGCCTTTTCACCGGCCTCATCGGTGTGACCGATACTGATGGTGAAATCGGTTTCCAGGGGCCGCATGGTGCCGCCCAGGAATGCCCAGAGGGGTAAGCCGGCCGCTTTGGCGGCAATGTCATACAGCGCCATATCAAAGGCGCTTTTAATGGTCGGGTTGTGGGGAAGATGCTCATCCATCTGTTTGACAAGGGAAGCAATTTCCAGGGGATTTTTACCGATCAGGAAATCCCGCAGCTCCCTGGCCGCTGCCAGCCCGATAAGCTGGGTTTCACCCACCAGGGCGTGAAAAGGTGACGCTTCACCCCAGCCCACAATTCCTTCATCGGTCTGAATTTGGATCAGCACGTTCTCTACCTTGTCCAGACTCATGGTGGCGATGGTGAATACATCCTTGCGGGCCAGGTTGAGCCTGTAAATTCTGATGGAAGTTATTTTCAGGTTGAGGCGACTGCCGGCGGTGTGTGTCATGGGAAATCTCCTTTCGTCTCGATTTGTATTCATCAGCGAAACCGGGCTTTCCGGAAACGGCCGCTTTGGCCGGGCTGATTCGGGATCCGGTGATCCGGGAAAAGGATTCCGCCCGGATTCAAACGCAGACCGTCAGGACGATTCTCTTTCTGTTCCCGGTCCGGTCAGCCTAATCAGTATATCAAAAACAGGGGGAATCATTCTACTATTATTTTGTTCATTTCTGGTATTAATTTCCGGAAGAAACCGGGAATAAAATAACGAATGGCAAATTTTAAATCCCGAATGACAAAAAGCGCAGGACAATAATTGAGGAAGATCCAGGTCCCCGGCATGGCCGGAATATCGTCAGGCCCGGAAAACCACCCTTCCCGCGACAATCGTGGCTGCAATGCCGCGGTCGGCATTCAGCAGCACCAGGTCGGCATCTTTTCCCGCCGCTATTGATCCCTTCTGTGCATCCAATCCCAATACCCGCGCCGGATTGAGGGAAGCGGCGTTGACGGCCTCTTCCGGACTGCAGCCGGTAAATTCCATGAAACGCCAGGCAATCTCATTTAAACCGATGGCGGTGCCGATGAGGGTTCCATCGGGATAGCGCGCGGCGCCTCCCCTGGACTCATACTCCTTTGTGTTGTAAATATAACGCCCCTCCGGCAGTCCGATGGCCTGAACGCCGTCAGTGATGCAGACGCAGCGCTCGGGACCGATTATACGATAAAGCATCCTTATTATGCCGGGATGAAGATGGACGCCATCCGAGATGATCTGGACGGTCACATTACTGTCCTCAAAAACCGCCGGCAAAGGACCCGGATTGCGGTGGTGCAGCGGCCGCATGGCATTGAAAATGTGGGTGACATGGGGGATTCCCTGTCGGAGGGAGCGCGCTGTCTCTTCATAACCGGCATTTGAGTGGCCGAATGAAGGCACAATATTGTTATCAAGCAATTGCCGGATGATTTCATCATTACCGGGCATTTCAGGCGCGATGGTCATCATTTTTAAAGAGCTTCCGGTTATCTCGAGGATATTGTCCAGTGCCTCCTTTGAAGGGAGATAGATGCTGTCAGGGGAAATGCCTCCTCTTTTAGCCGGATTTATGAAGGGACCTTCCAGATGAACACCCAGCAGCCGGGCGCCGCCGAGATCTTTTTCACTCATTTCAGCTGCCAGCCGCAGATGTTCATTTGGCTTTTGGGAATGCACAACGGTGGTGGCAAGGAATCCGGTGACACCCAGGGACGCCAGGGTTTTGGATATTGTCTGAAGCGCCTCGGGGGTCCCATCCAGAATATCGGCGCCTCCGGCGCCCTGGATGTGAATATCGATAAGGCCGGGAATCACCATGCGGCCGCCGGCATCAAGGCGTTCAACGGGGACCTCAATACTCACCGTTTCACCAATCTCTGAGATGATGCCGTCTTTCATCAAAATGTCTGCCCTTTGCCCCGGCTTATTATAAAGAGAGCAATTTGTCAACAAAAGAGTCTCTGCCATAGGCTGTCACCTTTCCGGTAATCGGTATTTCAGGACTCTAAATTAAGCCATTATTCTCCGCTAAAAAAGGCGAAGAATAAACATATATCCACGAAGGCCGAATATGGACCCGGGGAGAGCGGTAAAGCTCCGCGCTGACGGGCAGTCTGCATATCCGGGTCCCATTCGCCGATCCGGGATTTTTTTGCCGCCTCCTGCCGGGATTTCGCACGGCTGACTATCCGGAATATTTTTATCCGGATGCTTTTCGATGCTGACACAACTCAATTGCCAGTGGAACAGGTGAAATTGTTATTTTATCTTGACTTTTTCCCGCTTTTTCCATAACATGCGTGCACACTCGAATTCAGAATTTATTAACCGGTTTTTGCGGCACGG
>JARRQT010000252.1:0-4813 GCA_037381445.1 Calditrichia bacterium | reverse complement strand
CTCCCGGTACCCGATGCGCGCCATATCAAGCGCCTGCTGGGCCTGGTCTCTGCTCTGTTCCATGGCTTTACGCTGCTGCTGCTGGATTTGGCATTCCCGGTAGGTTGCCAACACTTGCCGCATTACCTGTCTTTGCAACTGCTGCATAAGGATGCCCGATTGCTGGCACCGAAGATCGGCGATCTGGCGGTCGGTGAACAGTGATCCCCAGTGCCACAAAGGCAGGCTCACGTTGACCAGCGCCTGCCAGCCGCGATTGTCCCACCCAATGCGGTTGGCCGTGTCCCAGCCGTAATAAAAACTGGCATTGGCGGAAGGAAGATGCTGCAGCAGGCTTCCGGTTTTCCGTGCGCTGTAAATGGCCTGTTCCGTCTGCTGCACCTGCAGATCGGGGTTATCTTGCAGCGCCATCTCAACGTAGCGGCCGGAGCTGTCCAGATGAATCACCTGCATAGGGAATTCCGTTATCTCCATCTCCTCGCTGACGGGCATATTCACCAGTACCTTGAGTTGGTCGAGCGCAATCTGATGGTCTCTTTGGGCCATGAGCAGTGAGTTCTTTTGCAGGAGCAGCTCCGCCAGGGATTTCTTGACGTCGATTTCCGCCACAACCCCGTTTTGATATAAAATCCGGCTCTGCTGGTAAATAAGCTGGAAAGCCTTCAGATTTTCCTGGTAGGCGGTGATTTGACCTTTCGCTTTCAGGGTGTTGAAATAGCTCTGAATCACATTGAACAATACCTGCTGCCGGGTCCCGGAGAATACATATTTCTGCCGGCGTTTGTTGATGGCGCTTTCCCGCAGGGCCAGCCAGGCGGGCACATCAAATATCTTCTGCTGCACGTCCAGCACGCCGTATTTTTCGATTGCGGCATTCGCCGCCACAAAGGAAGGCACGCCGTTAAGCGTAGAAGTCCTCATGTAGCTGGCATCGGCACCGATCCGGGGCAGCCACCGGGTAACAGCCTGCCATTTCTGCTTGCCGGCAATGCTGGTTTCGGCCGTCTGCACGCGGATATCGGCGTTCCTCCGAACGGCCATCTCCAGCAATGCTTTCAGATCATAGCTTTCGGCCTGCGAAAATGCCCTAAGAGGATAAGCGATGATAAAAGCGAGTAACCCAATTGCCGATAATTTTATCATTTCTGTTTGCACTCCTTATTCAAAAAAATTGGATCAACACTCCCACTATTCTGACAATCGGCCCTCAATGAGTGCGCATGAATCCGACACCACATTCATATACTGTGCGCCTTTTTTGGACTTCAGGCTTCTTTTTCCTCCCCTATAACAATATTACCTCATTTGAAAAACACCAGGATGGAACGGATCAGAAAATAAATGGATACTATCACCAGAATAATGCCAAGAAAAAAGTAGATGCGTTTCATTAATCTCTCGGACATGAACTTCTTTACCCGGTGTAAAACATACGCCAGAAGAGAAAGATAGCTGGCAAGCCCCATGCCTCCGAAAACGATGAATAAGGCTGCGAATAAAGAGCGGTGGTGGTCCAGCAGATTCAAACTCCGGACCAGTTGAAGAAGAAACAGCCACCAGAAAATCATCATGGGATTGGTAACGGCAAGTGAAAATCCGGTGATATACGATAATTTCCGGTTTTTCAGGGCCCGGGAATCAAAATTGATTTTATGGATTTTCCTGACCTGCCGGAATGTGAAAAACGCCAGAATCCACAGGATGATGGTTCCGGTCAGCCAGAAATAAACCATTACATTCTTATTGCGCAAAAAGGGGGCAATTCCGTACAGGGCGATGAAACCGTACATCATATCCGAGGAAACCGAGCCGGCAACTACCATGAAGGCGGAAAGAAGGCGGTCATTAAAGGAACGTTTTGCTATTTCAACCTGAGTCGCACCGACGGGGATTGCGGTCAAAAAACCCATGACATACGCCAGCGGAAAAACTAGTATGGAATTCATTCGTCGTATCGGTAACCTATATAATTTGCGCTGTATTTTGTTTGATTTTTTCAACCTCTTTGTGATTTTCTTGTTGGTGACCTGCTAAATGGGAGCGGATATCCGAACAGATCTTTGCAATGTCCAGGGAATCGAAACAGCGGACCTGTTTACAGGTTTTGGCCATTTTGTTAATGCAGGTGATATTTCGGCATGGACTTCCGGCGATGTGAGCATGGGACGGCGCATCCTGATAGGCCGGGATGAAGCCCGGTTTTTCGGAATCGTATCCATAGATATGTGCGGCGGTGGCCCCGAATACTGAAATGACAGCAGTCCGGTTCCGGAAGGCATGCTTGCCGGAACGAGACACCTTTCTGACTGCCGCCAGGTGCAGCGGTCCGGTATCACCGCTTATGAAAATATCGGCATAATCAAGCAGAGCGGTGTAAGCATCCAGGGGAAGGGTGGTTGGTATGACAGTGATCTTTTCTTTTTGCTCTGGCGTGAGGGCGTTCAGGAGTTCTCTTTCAATATTTTTATGCTTATGGCCCGCGCCGATCAGAATTCTGTTGGGAAATTTAATAAGCTCTCTCAGAAGTTCAATTTGGGTTTGAAGCGGTATTCGCGTGAATCGGGAGTTGGCATCAGGATTTAGGAATATAAATGACTCAGTTTGCGCGATTTTGTGATTCCTGAGAAAAGCCTGCGCCTGTCTGATTGCGACGTCCGATAAATAGATTCTGGGACCCCGGAAAGGCTCCCGCTTTTCCACAGGCCGGGAAGTTGAAAGCAGATGGTGTAAATACAGATAGGTCTGGTAGGCCACCTGGTTTTTGGGAACTCTGTTCCTCTCATTGCGGATGAAACTGGAAACGAGTGTGAAAAAATTGATAACATTATCAGTTTGGGCAAACAGGAGATTCTTCTTAAAAAAGGGGCAGAAATTGAAAATGACATCATAGCTATGCATGGCCATAATCTGCCGCACATTCTCCAGATCTTCATCAGTAGGCAGTGCGCTTCCGGCAAAAACCGGCCATATTCTGGTGATTTCAGGATTTCCATCCACCAGATTGAGGGCGTTTCTGTTAATGATGTAATCGATATTTGCTTTCGGGAAAAAATTCCGGATGGCGGAAATGCTCACCTGAAGATTCACCGCATCCCCGATATTCAAATCTCCGATTACCAATATGTTCTCAAAACGCTTGATTTTTTGCAGTCTTCTGCCATTCAGTCGAAAACTCATCTTAATCAGTTGCGGATTCCCGTACAAAGAGGAAGTGGCCAGGTCCAAAGCCCATTTGCCGAAACGGGGCGAGTGGTCTGTCAAAAAACTGGAAAAATGGAAAAATGATTTATAGAACAGTTTCTGTTCCATACTTGGGCTTGAGCTCTTTGTGTTTAACATTTAACTATTAAAAATCATTCTCTTCTTTTTATTTCCAAGGCGGTTTTTTGTTCAGGAATCCGCGAATTGATCGAAGCAATGGCTCATTTTCAAAAAATTTATACGAAGATCAGCCTGCTGTCGCGCAGGTTATACGGTGGCTATTTGCAGCACTTTTCCATTTCCTGCATCCACCAGAACTCTGTAGTTCGATCCCTTGTATTTCAGCATGACCCGGTAAACCAGGTATCCGTCCACCTGCTCCAGCATGGTCCCGGTAACTTTTCCCTCCACAAGCTGCAGCGCCGATGTCTGCGCTTCCTTCTCACTAATCTTTGGGGCTGGCTTTGCAACAGCGGTAGTGTCCACGGGCAGGGAACCGGTGATTTTGCCTTCTTCTCCGCCAGTGACGCCTCTTTCCATTTTCTGATTTCCGGCACCATATTGATATTCTTCAAGCGGTTCCTGGCTTTTCTGCTCTTCCATGGTGCGGCCCTCATTCTCCTGTTCCCCGGCCTCTTGCTTTTCCGCTTTTTCCTGCTTCCGGCTTTCTACGGTGTCTTCTACGACATTTCCGTTCTTGGCATTTATCAGGACTTCACGGATAGTACTGTCGGTTGTTTGAATATCGTAGGAATAAACCAGCAGGCCGTTTTCAAGCTCAATATTCTTCTCCAGTATCTTGCCCTGAACCTGATCCAAAGCAAGCTGTTCTGCTTTATCCGGTGAAACATTGGCTAATTTTTGCAGTCCCTGCGGCGCTGCCGCTTCCTGCCCCTTTCCGCAGCCTGCCAGCTGGGAAAATGCCAAGAATCCGAATAACGCGATAATAAAGGTATAATATTTCATCTTCCTGTCCTTCAAATATTTGTTCTGCATTACAATTTTCATTTATTTACAAAATATCCGGGTTGTCGTGAATAGGAATTACTGGAAAAGGGCCTCCATTTCATCCACCAGGTTCAAAATGTCATTGGCATCATTAATCATCTGCGGACCGGCTTTTTCGGACCTTATTCTATTAATGTCCGTATCAACCTGCTCGGCAATTTTTTCGCCCTTCTTCGACCTGATGATGGCGGCCAGCGTATTCCAGTTGTCCTGCATCTGGGATATCCTCATATTCAGCAGCCCGTAATTGTCTTTGACCTGGGCGAGCATGACGATCTCGCGGCCAAGGTAATCCATTCGCGAAACTTCCAGCGGGACCACATAGACATAATAACCGGCCAGATCAATCATGATTGAAGTAATTTCGTTGGCGGCCAGACCGGCCTGGATGGGCTGCGACTGGTCTGCGGAAAGCCGCTGCAGGCGGTAGACCAGATAGTTAAACGCATACCGTGTGGAGGGCGGCATCTGATTGACCTGCATATCCGTCATTATTTTGCTCTGATTGCTTACGATGGTATCCAGCATGGTCTGCGCATTGTCCCATTCGTTTGCCAGATACAGGTCGATCATGTCCTCTGCTTTCTCTTCGACGGTTGTCACC
>JARRQT010000251.1:0-4828 GCA_037381445.1 Calditrichia bacterium | reverse complement strand
CCGCGGCTGGTGACGATGGTGGCCATTTTTCGCCCCCGGAAGGCGGACATGTAATGGGACAGATCGAAGAGATCGCGCCGCGTCAGGGGCAGCTCATCCAGGTTCCGGATGAGCTCCGCCGGACCGTTGCGCCGGATCGACCCGTTCGTTTTATAGGAAAGCCCTTTTATGCGGCTGAGGTCGCCGCCGTGCTCCAGTTTATCGGCCAGTTCGGGAAGCGTGTACTCCCCTTCTCCTTTTACCACAAAATCCGCTGCACCCCGCTGAAAAGCCTCATGGTCCAGAAAGGTGGTATGGTAGCCGCCAAACACCACAGGAACCCCCTGGGCGCGGGCCGCCTGTCCGATTTTAGCAGCGGAATTAAAGCGCGGCGTATCGCTGGAAATACCCACCAGGTCGAAGTCCCGGAAATTGATTTTCTTTTCCTCCAGCGATTCGGTTTGATAGTCAATGACCTGCACCTGATGCCCGCTGTCATCCAGCGTGGCCGCCAGGTAGGCCAATCCCAGCGGCATCAGATTCATTCCCATTTTGCTGTAATAATTTTTGGTCGGCGGATCAATTAACAGCACTCGCATGGTTTCCTCCCCTTTTTTCTCCCAAAATGCTGAACCCCTTTATTTTCTGCTGCCGGCCCCGGGCAAAGCTCCCCGCCGGGCGGCAGCATGGCATATTACCCGGAAGCCTGTCATCAAAAAGAACCAGACTTCCGGACGCCGTTCCTCAATGTTTTATAGAAAAATGACCCCAACTCCTATCAGCGGTCATTCATACAACAACTATGGCGCCGGCCGGGGCCGGTTTAATCCATCAAAACGAAACAGCGCAGCGGAAAACTTTAGAAATATATCTATAGCAAATAATTCAATGTCTTTCGGAAAGGGAACATAAAAATGCCGTCCTGTACCAGGCTCGACGACATTATAAACTTTTTAAAAGGGAGAAAAGTTTCCGCCCCTGCCCTGCCCCTTTTCGGAGCTGCTGATTATATGAATCCGGCAGGCCGGTTTATTTCGCAGGAAAGTGGAATCTGCCGAGCGCGGCGGAAAACCGGGAGCAGCGACTGCTGTGGCTGTAATTTCCCCCCGCAACAAGTGCGGGGCAGGCTCTGCCGGAATGACGGGTAAACCCGGAAGAGGTCTTACCTCGAACTCACGTTAAAATAATTAATTTTTCTGTTGTTTTTTTGGGAGCAAAAAGATAGATTTTATACACTATAGAAATTATTTGCCAGGGATGCGGGAAGTATATTTGTTCAATTCTTTCAAAAAATTCGCTTCAGGCTATACTGATTTAAAATAGATTGCTGTTCAGATTGTTTTTCAGTTTTTTCCTTTTCAGCGGTTTTCCAGCCGGTTTTGTGGGAAAGACGCCGAAAGGGCCGCCGTGTTTCCGCCTCGGGAAATTACGTCCTGTAACTGAGGTGGCGGAGCTGTATTCGATTGCGGATTGCAGATTTGGGATTGGGGATTGGGGATTGCAGATTGCGGATGGGCCGGCGGGGTATCAAAAGGCATTTTGACACTGCATGAACGGGATATTGGGCGAATGGGAGAAGGAACAAACAATTTGAGAAGACCGCTGGCCGGGAGAACATTCCGGATGTCGTTTTTAGGATGTAAATTTTCGATAATGATTGGAGAGAGCATAAAACGACAATAAATAGAAAATCATAACAGGAGAACCCAGGATGGGAAAAACTCTAATTACCGTATTGGCAGTTTTGACTTTCATCGTGATTAATTCCTGCGGACAAAAGCAAGACATCACCGGGCAGGAAAAAGCAGACCTTCAAACGGCTCCCCTGCTGCTCGCCATGCCGACCAATTCAATACCGGCACCGGTTTTATCCATTACAGGAACTCTCACTCGTCCGAACTATGACAGCATCTCCGCGAAATTTATTGTGCGCGATGATACCGCCTATCTTGATTTCGGACAAATTTATGCCGGGACCTGGCACCTGGCGGTCAGCGCATACGATTCTACAGAGAGCCTGCTTTATTTCGGGGAAACGGATGTCAATGTTATGGCCGGCCGGCAGAACACCGTATTTCTGCAGTTGAATCCGGTGACAGGAAATCTGGAGGTAATCGTCACCTGGGGTGATAATACTCCCAAATTAGTCGCCTACTACCCGTTTGACGGAAGCGCCGCAGATTTCAGCGGCAACGGAAATCACGGTTCGGTTTTCGGCGCCGTGCCCGCCGAAGACATGTACGGGCATCCCAACCGCGCCTATTTCTTTGACGGCATTGATGATTACATCACTATCCGAAACAAAAGCATTCTCAGGCCGGATTTCCCGATATCGGTCGCCGCCTGTATAAATTTTCCGCCGGATGCATCCGCGCCCCCCATATTTCTCAACAATTTCACAGAGAACTGCTATACCGGCATAACATTTTTTGTCAGCAGTGAAAGGAACCTCTGCCTGACTATCGGAAACGGCGGCCCGATCAGGATCGACAGCCGGCGCACGGAAATCGGCAGCACCATACTGCAGCCGAATACCTGGTATCATGTTGCCGCGGTGGCCAGGAATATGAATGACATCCGGCTGTATGTCAACGGCATGGAAGAAGCCAGCAGGTCCGAAGGATACGGACAGCAGCTCTACTATAATCCGGCCGGACCCGGAACCATTGCTGTTTCGGACTCAAACGGGACGCCGGGAAGCCTTCACTACTACAAAGGCAGGATAGACGAGCTCTATTTTTATCACAGCGCACTGAGCGCAGCGGAGATTGACAGCCTGCTGGAACTGCCGCAGCCCTGACCGGGAAAGACCCGCTCCGGGCAGCAGGCGGCATGAAATAAACGCCGCAGGCACGGCGGGAAAAAGCCGCCTGATGCTTTCATAAAAGTAACTTGTTACTTTCATAAGAGTAACTTGATACTTTCGTCAGAGTAACTTGTTACCTTTTCCGGAATAACCTGATACTTAAGCCGGGCGGCTGAGGGGACGGCGGCGGTCGGCGGAAAAATTCAATTTGCAGTCCATTGTGTGCCTTTAGCGGGGAGGTATTCATGGAACAGATCATTAAAGAGATGACCAGGCAGATGCGGGAAGCGATCCGGGTACGTCACTATTCCATACGGACGGAGGAAGCCTATATCAACTGGGTTGGGCGGTATGTGCGGTTTCACAGGGGGCGCCACCCGGGGGAGATGGGGGAAAGAGAGATCAACCAATTTCTGACCCACCTGGCGGTGAGAGAGAATGTGGCCGCCTCGACGCAGAACCAGGCGCTATGCGCATTGATTTTCCTGTATAAAGAGGTGCTGCAGCGGGAGATCGGCGAGCTGGAAGAGATTGTGTGGGCGAAAAAGCCGAAGCGGCTGCCGGTGGTGCTCACGCGGGGAGAAGCCCAATTGATCATTGAACAATTGAGCGGGGAATACAGGCTCATCGCCCTCCTCTTATACGGTTCGGGCCTGCGTTTAATTGAATGTCTGCGGTTGCGGGTAAAGGATATTGATTTTGACTACAATCAAATTGTAGTGCGGGACGGCAAGGGAGAGAAGGACAGGATTACCCTTCTGCCGGAGCGGGTAAAAAATAATTTAAGGGATCATCTGACCAGGGTGAAAAAGCTGCACGAAAGTGACAGGAAAGACGGTTATGGCCGGGTTTACCTGCCTTACGCCCTTGAAAAGAAATATCCAAATGCAGACAGGGAATGGGGCTGGCAGTATGTTTTCCCGGCCAGTCAAATTTCCCAGGACCCCAGATCCGGATTGAAGCGCCGGCACCACCTGCATGAGAGCATTGTTCAGCGTGTGGTACACCATGCCATAAAAAAGGCGGGAATTGTCAAGCCTGCCGGCTGTCATACCTTCCGTCACAGCTTCGCCACCCATCTGCTGGAGAATGGATATGATATCCGGACGGTGCAGGAATTATTGGGTCATAATGATGTTAAGACTACAATGATCTATACGCATGTTCTGAAACAAGGCGGACTGGGTGTAAAAAGTCCTCTGGATTCGTAGAGAGGACAAGAAAGGAAGCGAAATGAATATCGTTCGAAAATTACGACCTGGGCAGCCGGGGACCAAGAAGTGGGTGAACCAATATGGGGAAAAGCTGTTGTGTGTCCGCTACCGTTATAACCGCGATGAGAGTCAAAAGCTTAAAACTGTGGAAATAATTGTAGAGAAAAGCCGCTGGGAGCCCGATGGCGAACGGATACCACATAATAAAATGGTTGATTTACATATAAAATATGGTGAAATTTCATTGGGAAAACTGGTAAAATCTGCGGGAGGAAGGTGGAATAAAGAGAAGAAGCTATGGGAATTAGCTTATGGGGAGGCAGTAGCATTGGGATTGAAGGAACGCATCGTGAGCGGCAGTAAGAGAAATGTTTGATAACAAAAACAAAAATATTGCTGATATCAACCATATTCAAAAAAATGTCTGATAACGAAAACAAAATGGTTGTATTCGAAAACATTTGAAATTAACTAATTGCAGCTAATATATATGTTATGTGCGTAGGGGCCGGCCGGCGGTTTTGTCGCGGTGCCATCGGCGCCAGCTTATAAATCCGTATAAAAACTAAAAACAATAAAAAACGCGGGTAAGCGCTTTGCTCTCTTTCAGGTCGTCGGCTGAATATAAATCTTACCCGATCCCCTGTTTTATAATTAAAGACAAGGCTGCTGGCGCCCTATACGGCACCGCAAACCGCCCACCTCGCTCGATGGGGTCCGGCATGAATAAGACTTTACCCCAAGGTCTGCGCGTTTTCTCTGCATGGGTGCTTTATCACATAACAATGGGTTTGCAGCCGACCGCGAGCAGCGCAGTGGCTTTGGGATG
>JARRQT010000250.1:0-5731 GCA_037381445.1 Calditrichia bacterium | reverse complement strand
GCATGGGACCACCGGTGTTCATGGCCTTTATGAGAATCACAAATTTCATTCCCGGAGAACCATTTTCAGTAAGGATAAAATCACCGTCCCAAGGAAAGCGCCCTTTTGATTCTCCATTGATCCACATATAGCCATAATCATCCACCGAAACGGACAACTTCACCAGTCCCCGGACCTGCTGCCCCATAATCTTTTCCGGAAGATCAAATTCGCAACGCATCCAACAGGAATCCGCCGTCAGACGGTGCCCAAAGCCCAGGAGTTCCCAGAAGGTATCATCAAATTCGGGATCGCTGGCCTCGCTGACGGCACCATCATCAAAAGGATAATTTATCGTATACTTCCACCCCTCTACCGGGCTCTCGCTCAACAGCTCCAGTTCAGCAGTGAGCGAATCCACCGATGTTTTCGAAAATGCACTAAGTGGCAAAAGTATCATAAGGATTATTTTCCACACCATCGAAAAGTCTCTCCGGCAATTTATGCTATTCAGGATGTTAATTTTCAACAAGCTTTAATCCTTTCTTCATAGCTCCATCCCAGTCGCCGATAAAAATCCACCAGTTGGTGAGTTCTTTTCCTTTGTAGGACAGGCCGTTATCTTTCCCCGGCAGGCTCTGGAACCACAGGGTAAACCAGTCCAGGCTGCTGCAATTCCAGCGCTCGCAATTTACCCGTTTCTTCTCGCCGCTGCCATCCGGTTTCCAGTCTTCCATATCCGTCAGCACATAAGTCTTGTTGGCCCAGTCGTAATCCCTTACAGCATTGGGCGGATAATGGGCCCAGCCACAATGGGGCGTGACAATCTTGTGAGAAGCATCGCTGCCCACAAACTTACCCCAGAACAACAGGGTATCCCATAGAGCTTTGCTAGTGACATCACGGCCGGCTTTGCTAGTGACATCACGGCCGTCTACAAAATTCAGAACCGCCTCGGTCTGATGCATATGATCCTCCACCGCTTCCGAAAGCCCCCGCTGGTAATTGTAGTGATAAAAAGTATAGGTATTTTTATAGACAGGAAGATCATCCTCGTCGCGGTTGCTGTTGCTGACATCACCGTAGGGCCCCGCCATATTGGATTCCCACAACCCAACTTTACCGCCATGATATCCCCATAACCAAATCTCTTTCACTCCTTTTTCTTCCACCCACTCCCTGCCGCCGATCCGTTCCACAATCGTTTTGTAGTCGGTCATGGGAGTCTTGCGAAATATCTTCTTTACGATAGGAAGCGGTTCCAGAAATTCATAGGTCTTCACAATCCTATAAGTAACACTCGGCATTGCCTGTGGATTTTTGTAGGCATGATAACGTGAGGCATTTTCCAGCACCTGTGTCAGCCTGAGCGTGATGCTATCGGTTTTGTGCCGGGTAAATTCGAGTCTCTTTCCCCAATCGCCGGTGACATTTATATCGATGGTATCACCCTTTACCGGGAAATATTTCACCACTACTACGGGAATTTCCATGGGAGTGTAAGCTTCATCTGCAAAAACTGACATACAAATCAATGTTAGAGAGATTAAGACCAGGATACTGTAATTGCGAATCATGCATTCTTCCTCATTTTTTGTTGCGGCTCATTTATTTCATAAATAATCATACGATTTCCGGCAAATAGGGCATAAACCCTTTTACCAGCCCCTTTCCTTCACCCAGACCGATAACCCCGACACCGAACTTTTTACCGATTTTTGTAAAGCGCCCTTTCGCTTGCATCAACAGCCTCTTTTATACTTTCTGATTTTGTTTTCTGTTTTGCAAACTCTCCATTTTTACCCACTGCTATTATCGAAGCGGCTTCAAATCTGTTTCCAGCCAGCCCTTTGCGTCTTGTTTCGCAAGGATGCACTATATAAGCTTAACCAGATAGCGCCCTCCGTTTTCCGCCTCAAACAGTATTATGGAGTCGCCGTTGCGCTTTTTCATGCGGACAGGCACCTTTTTTCCTCCTTTCCATATTTCAACATCCAGCACCGCACGATTTCTTATTGTGAGCTCTGCCTGCATCCGGCTGCCGGTTTTCATGCGATAGATAACATCAAACCGTAAGCCGCAATATTTCAGATTGGTGATACCATATGACTTATCTTTTTCGGTAAAGACCTCCGGCATGGCAGGCACCAGGCAAAACCCCTTCTCTTCGGAGGAGCTCTCCTTGTATCCTATAATATCTCTAATGATATAGGAAGGCAGGGTAGCGCCCCACCCATAATTTTCCGCCCCGGGGGGTCGGAAATCATAGGGCCAGAATTCGTTGGCAACTCCCGGTATTCGGTATGAATAAGGCTCATCTTTATCCACAAACAATAACTGGCGGCTGTCAGTCCGGTTATACACCCGGCTGGCAACATTATAGACCGCTTGTGCTGCCAAAAGTGGTTCATCCGCACGCCAGGCTGCTTCGGTGAAGGTCATCAGAGCCGGGGGCCACTGCAGCCACCTCTGGTTTTCAATAAAGTTTCGCAATTTTGGTCGTATGATATCCACCTGCTGCTGACTGGCAATCCCACAGGTCACCGGGGTCATTAGCATGACATCGGAATAGTCATTAAAGATGATCGGCTGGTTGTTTCGGCCATCCACATCCCTGAACCATCCCTCCGCGAACATGGAGCGGGTGTTGCGAATCCGCTGTGCGGATAGATCTTTCCAGTAGCCCAGGTCCTGGGTGTGACCGGTAATCCGGGCGAATTTCTCCATCAGCAGCATCGCCTCCGCCATGCTGGCCTCTACGTCAACGGTGCGCACAAAGGTCGCCGGATCCCCTTCACTCTTCACCAGGAACCGCCGTGATCCATCCTGACCGGATTCCCAGCTGTTGTTGCAGTGCAGCCATCCCTCATTGTCGGTACGGTTCTTCAGCCACCACTCAATGTATGCTTTCAGATGCGGATAAAGCTTTCGCAGCCAGACACTGTCTTGGGTTGCTGAGTAGATGGAATTGATAGCATGAAAGGGAAATCCCCACATGGGTGCGGTGCCGCATTCCGAACCATCGGCGCCGATCATATTCATGCTGCCGTCTTCCCGGACACATGGTATGTTGGGCATCACCGCGTCCGCAAAGGTGCCATAAATCACCTCTTTTGCCAGTTCCGGATCGGCATAGGACATGGCGGTCATATCCAACGCGGTCTCCCCCAGCACCACACGGGGTGCGTGCACCAGCATGGCATCCCATGGATGATGGAAAATGCCGATGGGTCGCCTCACATTCATTCGCAACGTCTCCCAGTCATACACCCAGCCGTGCCTCCATTCTGCGGGCCAATCCCCTTCCAGCACCGGTGCCTTTGACCAGAATTTCTGATCATCCTGCAACTGTTCAGTCAATCTCGGAAGTGTCTCTTTTTTGGCATTCTCCAATCCATCAAGAACCCATTTTTCATTTCTCCCCCGGCAAAGATAAATAACGCCGACCCGCCTGGTGTCAGGCGCCATGCTGAACCGGTAGGACTGCATACTATAAATGGGACCGGTTCCCTTTACTGTCAGATTTCCTGTAGAGGTGCTATCACCGGAAAATTGCCATCGCTTCCACTCTTCCTCCGAACCAGTGATTTTATGGGCGGTACTGGTGAAGTCTGATGCCAATGCATAGACATCCCCATACGCCCATATTTTATTAATTACAGCGTCTGTATCTGCATTATAATTCCCGGAGAGACCGTTGCTTCCCCACCATATATTATCCCATAATCCATAAATGTTGGTCGCATTCAGGATGATTTTCCTATTCCGGCGGCTGCTGTTCTTCAGCTCCACCAGGCAGGCCAGCACATTTTCATCCGGCAAAAAATACTTAAGACTGAGATCAATGCCTTTATAATTCCAGTCATAACTCATCAGATGTTTTGTATGATAACGGGAAGAAAGAGATACTTTGTTTTTTGCAAAATCCTCTGACTCAACAAAAGGCACACCATCGATGCTCACTGACATATAAAGATGGGAGAGATAATTGACATATCCCTGCGGACCGTCTTTATAGCTACCCTTAAAAGCGCGCTTCCAGAAACCGAAACCCAGCGGTGGGACCGAGCGAATGAGGCCGCTCCGGTTGAGGATATAGGAATGATATGGATTATCAATATAGCCAAATGGTGTATAGTCTTCCGCCGGAAAGCTGGCCGGAAGCATAACTGCATTCTTTTCTAATGGAGATTTCTTCTCCGGCTGCAGGGCACCGAGCTGCGACAGGCAAATAAGCAATAGAGGAATAATCAGCAGACGCTTTTTCATAATCAAAATCACTCCGTATTATTTAACCAACAGAAATTTTTTAACCTGCGAATATCCATCTGTTACCAAGCGATAATAATAGACTCCGCTGGAAAGGCGGCCGGCATCGAGAGAAATCAGGTGTTCTCCTGCCGAATAGGACCGGTCGGTCAGCGTTAACACCTCCCTGCCGTTCAGATCAAAAATCTGAATGCTCACACGGGAGGTCTTCGGTATTTGAAATCGGATGGTTGTTGCGGCATTAAAGGGATTGGGGTAATTTTGCTCCAATCCATATCCTTTTACAACCGTGCCCGGATTCGGCTTATCCATCCCGACAGCGGGATTCTGCAGGTCGAGCACCATACGGGCCACAATCCCCGCCCAGATATAGGTTTTATTCCATCCGGCACGATTGTCATCCGGGCTGTACAGTTCCCAGAACCAGTGGTTGGTCTTCAGCTGGTAAATGACATTTTCAAAGACTCTCCCGGCCAGCTGACGCGCTTCTTCCACATATCCGTAGCGGAGCAAGCCTCTGAATATCAGGTATTGCCACTGTACCCAAACCGGTCCATTCCAATAGCCCATTGGGTTATAATAACTGTCATTAGCGGCCAGGGTAGGAACTCCATACTTTCGCATGAATTCATACTGATTTTGAAGATGTTGGACCAGCTGTTGTGCCTGTTCCGGAGAAGCAATTCCTGCCCAGAGGGGCAGAAAACCGATAATCTCCATTCGTTTGAGGTCATTTGGATTATTAAAGGAAAAATCATGATCTGCTTTGTCTATATTATAATAAAAACCGCTTTCGGGGTCCCACATGCTTTGATTGATACGGGCAGCCCGCGATTGGGCCTCCCCACTCCAGCTTTGTGCTTCATTACTGTAGCCCAGAGCCTGCGCCATTTTTGCCAGTGATTTTGCTTCATTCACCAACATACAGTTTAGGTCCAGGCCTTCAAAATTGGAAGGCCAGCCAACCTGGTCCCACACCGCTACCTGACCGTCACGGACGCATTCCAGCACCGCATGGGCACCCCACTCGCACAGACTGTCACTGTCCGCATCACGATTTTCCAGCCAGAATTGGTAAAACTTCTTTCCGCTCTTGTATGCATCTTTAAGAAACAATGTATCTTTTGCAAGTTTATAAATTTCCCAGTTTTCCCAATTGAACCAGGGCGCCGAAGTGGTGTATTGATCCCCATAGGGAATGGTTTCGTCCAGATACGGGCCGGTACGGTAATTGATATATCCATTTTCCCACTGCCGCTCCATATACACTCGCTGGGAATTAATCGCACTCAGGGAGTCCATAAAAACATAAGCCAGCATTGCCAGGCTTTCATGAAATACCTGTCCTCCATGCCCCCAGCCCCAGGAGGGTTCACGGGAGAATACATAATAATTGTAGGAGCATTCGCCTTCCGGCGGTAGCATGCACTGGCGCATTAAATTAAAAGCGTTCCAGTACATCATCTCAATGTCAGGATCCAAA
>JARRQT010000249.1:0-4849 GCA_037381445.1 Calditrichia bacterium | reverse complement strand
GATGCCGGATTTGTCCCCGGTCTGGAGGCGCGCGAGCCGGTCCCGGAAGTGAGCAAAACCACCGCATTCGGCGGAGGCATTCCGGTGGAAATTGAAATCAGCCTCCCCCGCTAACCTGTGAGGCATCATTCCAAAAACATAGATACCTGGAGAAAAAAATGAGATTAAAATATTTTATCATTCCTCTGTTGGTCTTATTGGCTCTCTCCGACATTTCATTTGCGCAGGGTGAGGCAGGCGGATTTCTGCGCAGAAACGAAATGAGCGTGGGCGCCTCATTTCGCACCTGGAGCTCGGCCAACAATGAAAGAATCTCGGAGTGGATCCTTCCGGTGGTGTATATTCTGCCGCTGAATAATCGGTTGACATTCGATCTGATGAACGCTCCCACCTTTGCCAGTCTGAATACCGCCAGCGCCGGGCTCAGAGGTCTGACCGATACCCGGATTCGCGCCTCCTATCTGATGATGGAGGAAAAATTGCTGCTCACGGCAGGATTGAGCTTGCCGACCGGCAACAGCCGCCTGGAAGCAGAGGAGTGGGTCGTGGCTTCCGCCCTGTCCATGAATGCGCTGGATTTTGCGGTGCCCAGTCTGGGACAGGGGCTGGACCTCAAGTTGAGTGCCGCCTATGCCCAGCAGGTCGGAGGCATCGTTCTGGGAGGCGGTTTCGGTTATCTGCGGAAAGGATCATTCAAGCCCTTCGCGGAAAATGAATACGATTATAATCCCGGCGATGAAATCACTTTCAGCCTGGGCGGCGACAAAAATATTCCCTTTGGCATCAACAATTTAAGAATCAGCGGCGATATGACTTACACCATTTACGGGAATGATGTTTTCAATAACCAGGAAGTTTTCCGCTCGGGCAATAAATTGCTGCTGGAAGTCAGATCGCTTTACAAATCCCAGCCCTATAATCTGCTGCTGTATCTCCGGAACAGGAGTAAGGGCAAAAACCAGAGGGGATTGGGAAGCCTGGCGGATGAGGCGCTGAACAGCAACGGCAATCAACTGGAAACCGGCGGAATCGGCTATTTCCCCCTAAATGACCGCCTGCAGGTAAAAGCGCTTCTTGACGGACGGATTTATTCCCGCAACGAGGACAAAAGCAACGGCGCCGCCATTCTGGGGATCGGCAGCGGACTCGTATATACCCTGTCCGAAAGAATGCTGCTGGACAGCCAGCTTAAATTTCTGAAGGGCAGCCTGAAAAATAAGTCCGGTTCCCTTGGCGTTACCGGATTTGAAATTGGTGCGTCCCTGCAATTCAAACTATAGAATTGGAAGGAATTTGATGAAGTATCACAGCTTAAAATTCCGCTAAAGGAGGAAATCCGAATGAGAGTTAAAAATATAAAAGTCAAATCGGCCGCTCTGCTTTTCATTACCGCACTTCTGGCGATATGGGCCTGTGAAAAGAGTTCAACGGCACCGCAAACAAAGGAAACCAGCGTAAAGTTTGTATTCGGGCAGACCATATCATCACCGACGGATATATGGCTCAATAAACTGAAAAGAAATGAATTGAACCTGCCGGGAAAAATTGACGGGATTCCCGCGAATAAAAACCGGTTCAACAAATCCTCTGCCATTACTGAAGCCTATGTGCTGGTACTGGACATGACCCGCTGGCTGGATGAATCCACATTTGTCAATGCATGGGATTCTACAGGACAAGAATCTATGGTCAATTATAATCTGATGGATGAGAAAAAAGATTTATGGGATAATTACCTGGCGCTGTTTAAAAGTTATTCCGGCGACTATTATCAATACTATGGCGAATATTCCCTGAGCATAAAAGACTCCGTTGCCAAAGGCACCATTGGGGTGAACCCGGGACTGAACTATTTCTTTATCGTCTTAAGGGAGAATGGAAAGACGGCTTATTGGGACGCCCGCTTCTGGATCATTGAAAAGGACCGGGAAAATATCATATCGTTTCAGCCGCAATCCGCCATTTATACCTATATTTATTCACCGCAGGACAGTTCCGTTTTTCAGCAGGGGGCTCAAATATATTTTAGCGGGTATGCTTATGACGAGGCGACCCTGATGGACATTCCGCCCGAAAATTGGATCTGGATCTCAGACAAAGACGGCGAAATTGGCCGGGGAACGGATTTCTATTTATCAACCTTGTCCGCGAACCAGCATCTCATCACACTTACCGCCATTGCGCAAAGCGGCGCCAAGGGAACTGCCCAGGTCAGCATAACTGTTACGCCGTAAAAAATTGCCAAACTCACAAAAAAGGGGCTCCGGCAAGAAGCCCTTTTTTTATGGAATTATTTTCAATTTTTATCCCCGATCCGGGAAGACCGCCTGCAGTACTCGACGTCTTATTTTTTGAATTAAGCCAGTTCGGACAGAATCCTTTTCAGAAGGTTATGCGCCAGCGGCAGTTTGTACTGGTTGTGCTCGAGGGGTGTGGCGTCTTTTAATGCTTCCCCCGCCAGTGTTTTTATGTTTTCCTCTGAAGGCGAGAAACCGTTCAGGCCCCGATTTACGGTCTCTTCCAGCCACGGTTTGGGGGCGACGCCGCCGAAGGCCACTTTACCCGCTTCTATCCGGTTTCCGGATTTCCGGATCACCGCGGCAACGCTCACCACGGCAAAATCCCACACATCCCGTTCCTTGAATTTGATGTATTTGCTTTTCGTATCCGGAGAAACATCCGGTACCTGGATTTCGGTGACAATTTCGCCCGGTTTCAGGATGTTTTCCCGTTCCACATTTTGCTCGGGAAGTACAAAAAAATCCTTCAATGGTACGCTCCGGCTGTTCTTTCCGGAGAACACGGTAACGCTGGCATCCAGCGCCAGCAGCGCCACCGCCGGGTCGGAAGGATGCACAATGAAGCAGGGAGTCCCGCCGATAATGCAATGGTATTTATTTTCTCCGTCCACCGCATAGCACATATCGCCGCCCTTGCGCAGGCAATGGAAATCCCCCCGGAAATACCAGCAGCGCGGACGCTGGCACAGGTTGCCGCCCAGTGTGCCCGCGTTCCTCAATTGCGGGGAGCCCACCTGCGAGGCCGCCTGGGCGAGCACGGCATATTTTTCCCGGATAACCGGATGCCCGGCAATGGCCGTGATTTTAGCCAGCGCTCCCCGGCGCAATCCCTTTCCGGGCGTGTAGGTGATAGAAGTGAGATCCGGCAGGCTTTTCAGGTTCACCAGTTTTTCCGGGGTTTCGGTCTCGTTCTTCAAAAGTCCCAGCAGGTCCGTTCCGCCAGCGTAGGGGAGGGCCGTTTGCCAACTGCTCCCCAGTTGCTGACTGGCTTCTTTCAGGGTCTTCGGCTGAAGATATGTAAAATTTTTCATAACGGTTGTCCTTATTTTTTCGGGCCCAAAAGCGTCATTTCGGATTTATGCCTGCAAAGCCATTAAGACCTTGTCCGGCGTCATGGGCAGACTTTTCATTCTGATACCGATTGCGTTTTTAACCGCGTTGGCGATGGCGGCGGCTGTAGGGATAATGGCCGGTTCCCCGATCCCCTTAACCCCGGTGTTGCTGATCATGGGATCTCCTTCACTGACGATGATCACTTCAATTTCCGGCGTGTCCATGATAGTCGGTATTTTATAGTCGTGCAGATTGGTGGTCAGCACCTTGCCGGTGTACCTGTCCATCACCCGTTCTTCCATCAGGGCGTAACTGAGTCCCTGCATGATGCCGCCGTGGAACTGGTTCTCGAGGGTCTTCCGGTTCAGGGTTCGCCCGATATCATGGGCGGCAACAATTTTAATCACCTGCACCTTCCCGGTTTCGGTGTCCACTTCCACCTCGGCAAACTGGGCCCCGAAGGAATTGATGAGATATCCCTCCGGATTGGCGGAACGGGCGCCGGTGACCACCAGAACGCGCTCATGCATCTTTCTGACCACTTCTCCGATTTCCAGGCTTTTGGATTTATCCTTCACGGACGAGATAATGCCGTTGGAGTACTGCAGCTGCGTTTCCGGCACTTCCAGAATGGCGGCCCCGCCGGAAAGCAGTTTGGCCTTCATCTGTTCCGCCGCATCCCGCACGGCTGGGGAAATGGAGGGCGCCGTGGTGCTGCCGCCGCTGCTGGGGCCGTAGGGGCAGGCCGCGGTGTCGCCCAGCAATACTTCAATTTTTTCCAGGGGAAGCTCCAGCACTTCGGCGGCTACCTGGGCGATAAAGGTGTAGGTGCCGGTCCCGATGTCCTGGGTGCCGGAGATGACCTGCACGCTGCCGTCGCGGTTGAGTTTCAGCGTGGCGTAGGCCGGCGGACCGCCGCCGCCCCACCAGATCTGGGAAGCCATTCCGATGCCGCGTTTGAGCGGCCCCTTGGCGGAACCCGCCGGGTTCTGCCTGCGGTGCCAGCCGATGGCCTCAGCCCCCTGCCGGTAAGCCTGCCTCAGCAGCTTGCTGGTATAGGGAAGTCCCCACACCTGGTCCTTTTCCGCATAATTCTTGAGCCTGAATTCCAGGGGATCCATCCCGATCTTTTCCGCCATCTCATCGATAATCGAATCCATGCCAAAAGTCCCCTGCACATGTCCGGGGGCACGGAAGGGCCGCGCCTTGCCGGCATTGATGAAAACCGAATATTCTTCCACGCTCACATTGGGGCATTGATAAACCGAGCGGAACGGCCAGCTGCATCCCGCGCCGCTGGGATAGGCGCCGGCGGCGCCGTAGGAATAATGATGCATCGCCGTCAGGGTGCCGTCCTTTTTTGCGCCCACCTTCAGCTTCTGCAGCGAATCGGGACGGTTGCCCACCGCCAGGTTCATCTCCTTACGGTCCAGGGTGATCCTGACCGGGCGGCCGGTCTGGCGGGCCAGCAAAGCGGCCATCACCGTGTACTTGCC
>JARRQT010000248.1:0-4859 GCA_037381445.1 Calditrichia bacterium | reverse complement strand
CTCCTGGATGGAGCTATCCGATTACATACCGGCGGTATTGTGCGGGGTAAATGATATCAAAGATGTCAAGCGGAATGTATGTGCGGCGGGCCATAAAGCCATGTATAATAGAAATTGGGGCGGCCTACCCGATAAAGAATTTCTGCAGAGACTGGCCCCAGAAATGGCGGATTTGCACGATCGTCTCTATCAGGAAGCCTATACCCTCGATACCACGGCGGGCAAATTGAATGTGGAATGGGCTGAAAAGTTTGGTTTGCCGGAGGGTATCCCGGTTGCGGTGGGCGGCATTGATGCCCATGTGGGCGCCATCGGGTCCGGTATCGGAAAAGATGTGCTGGTGAAAATAATCGGCACTTCCACCTGCGATATTATGGTCTACCCGAATGACGGTACCCTGGAGGATATCCCCGGCGTGGCCGGAATTGTGGATGGTTCTGTTCTCCCCGGGTATATCGGTATCGAAGCCGGACAGTCGGCGGTCGGCGATATCTTCAACTGGTTTATCGCCAGGGTGCTGAAGAAGGATGATGCCCATCATGCCGAATTATCGCGACAGGCGGCCGAACTCAAAGCCGGTCAGAGTGGTCTGATGGCTCTGGACTGGAACAACGGCAACCGCAATGTGCTTGCCGACCATAATCTGACCGGACTGCTGGTCGGACAGACCCTGCATACTACTGACTATGAGATCTATCGCGCCCTGATCGAGGCCACCGCCTTCGGCGCCCGCAAAATTATCCAGCGCATGGAAGAATATGGCGTTCGCATCGACAAGGTGGTAAACTGCGGCGGTATTGCCGAAAAAAATCCCTTAGCCATGCAGATCTACGCCAATATACTGAACCGCCCGATGGAGGTCGCTTACAGCGCCCAGACCGTAGCCCTGGGAGCCGCTATCCTGGGCGCAGCGGTTGGATTCAAGGAAGAAGAAGGCTTTGAATCCGTGGAGGCTATCCAGAAACGAATCTGCCACACAAAGGAACAGGTTTATACTCCCCATCCGGAAGAAGGCCGGACCTATGACAGGCTATATGGCATCTATGAAAAACTGCATGATGGTCTGGGCGTCAAAAACAGCGGCGTTGACATGTCCGGCGTGATGAAGGAACTGCTGGAGGTGAAAAGGATGGTGGCGGGATTGGGATGAACCTCACTCCCCAACCCCCTCTCCACCATGGAGAGGGGTTGGGGGGCGAAGGGGCTGTTGGGAGGTATTCGAAATCAGGCCATGAAAGGACGGTGCTATGAGACCCGGAAACACCTTTCAACCGGGAACCTAAAAGCAAAGATTTTTCAATACATAAGGGGCAGTCTATATGCGTGAAGATTTAAAAAAGCGACTGACGGATGTCAGCGACATCTTCTGGGAAGAGGGATATGTGATTGTGCGTGATGTACTGGACGGAGATCTGACCGCGGAGATGCGCGACCATGTGGATTGGTTGCTAAAGAAGCATCCTGGGGTGCGTCCGGAACAGCTGCATCACACCCTGGTGGCCGATGATCCCTTCTGGATCCGGGTTATCAGGGACGAGCGTCTGCTGGATGTGGCCGGAGAATTTATCGGCCCGGATATCGCACTCTTTGCTTCCCATTACATCTGCAAACGGCCGCGCGACGGGCAGGCGGTGCTCTGGCATCAGGACGGCAGCTACTGGCCGCTGGACCCAATGGAGGTGGTGACCCTGTGGGTGGCCATTGACGATTCCACTCCCGAGAATGGCTGTATGCGGGTGATTCCGAAGACACAGCACCTCTCGCTGCAGGAAGTTAAATCCCGCACCGATGTTTCCAATGTGCTGGAATCTGCCATGGATGACAGCCTGGTGGATGAAAGCCTTGCGGTGGACATCATCCTGAACGCCGGTGACGTGTCCATTCATCACCCTAATGTGATACATGGTTCCAATGCCAACACCTCCGATCGCTGGCGGCGGGGACTGACCATCCGGTATATTCCCACTACCACCCGGGTGACCGAAGAAAACTGGCCCTGTGTGATGCACCTGCGGGGAAAGCTCATACCGGGGATCAATAATTATATACCCTTCCCCCGTTTCGACCCCCAACGGCATTTCCCATTCCGCGAGTCAGAAAATTGGATTTGAACAGCTAATCAATGCGATAATCTCCCTTGAGATGGGATTATCATTAACAGCCAATAGCAAAAGACAAAAGGAATAGGTATGATTTTTCCGAAAACCCGAAACATTCGCAACTTTCTGGCGCGGTTCAAAAAGGGCCTGCCAATGTTGCCGGTTCTTTTTATGCTGCCCATGCTGATATCATCACTGCCGGCCTACGAACGTCCGGCAGCCGAGTCCCTATCCGGAGAGTGGCAGTTAGCGGTAGTCGATCCGCTCACCGATATTGTCAGCAAACGCTCCGGTTCATTCGATCCTCCTACCCTCAGCCCGGAGCTGGACGCCGTGATTCCCAAAGATGTCAGAGATAATCCGGGCAGTGTGCTGCAGGAAGATCTTAACTGGGTCCCCATCACGGTGCCGTCCGCCTGGGAACAGGTGGCCGGGATCGATTTTAACGGCACCGGCTGGTATCGCATGGAAATTACCATCCCCGCTGACTGGAAGAAAGATGGCAGAAAGATCTGGCTGGAGTTTGACGCGGTTGCCACAGGTGCCGGTGTATGGCTCAACGGCCAATGGCTGGGTGGTCATGTGGGCGATTACGTTCGATGGCGGGTGGATGCGACTAAAGCCGTTCGCGACGCAGAAAACGAGCTGCTGGTGTATGTGGACGAACTGCCGGGCCACATCAACCAGGGTTTCCTCAGTGTGGTGGCGCCGCATCATGGCGGTATCTGGCAGGATGTTCGCATGTATGCAACCCCGGAAACCAGCATCAAGCCGGATGGACTCGTTCTGAAAACCAATCCCGCGGACGGCAGTGTGGAGGTCACTGTCAATCTGGATGGAAAATGGAACGAGAAATCCGGCAAACCAACGCTGACGCTGAAGCAATTGACAACCACGCCGCAGGGCAGCAGGCAGGAAACTGCTGTCCCGGGCAAAATGGACAAAAAGTTCAGCTATGATGCCTCCGCCAACACCCTCAACGCCGCTTTCCATATCGACAACTTTCAAGCCTGGTCTCCACAGACCCCTGTCGTTTACCAGGCGGAGATCACCATCGGTACCGGCAAGACTGCGGAGAAGGTGCTGCAGACCTTTGCATTTAGAACCATGAAAATCGAGGGCAGCACGGTCCTGCTCAACGGCCAGCCGCTTCACCTGCGCAGTACGTTGAACTGGGGATACTATCCCCGGGTAGTCAGTCCGGCACCGCCGCCCGAACTGCTGCGCAAGGAATTTGCCTATATTAAAAGCCTGGGATTCAATGCCGAGACGGTCTGCCTGATGGTCATGCCCGATTATTTCTACGATATCGCCGATGAAATGGGTGTGCTCATCTGGGAAGAATACCCCACCTGGCACGATGTGTTTAACCAGGAGGAGTTTCCCACCCAGAAGCGGATGTTCCCGGCATTTTTTGCCCGCGACCGCCATCACCCTGCGATCATCCTGCGCTCCATGTCGGTGGAAGCCGGTGTAAAGGATCAGCAGGTCATGAGCTGGATTGTGGAAAAGGCGCGGGAGATGACCGATACCCCGGTGCAGGACAACAGCTCCTGGTTCTGGCTGAGCAACAAGGATCTCACCCAATGGTATGGGGAGGATAATTACTGGAACAATGACCGCTGGGTGCGTCATATGCTGATCAACCTCCCGGCGGAGATGGACTCCCTTCCGGTGAAGCCCTATATCGTTGGGGAAACCATGGCAGGCACGGTATGGTTCGACACCGATGCATTGCAGCAGGTTAAGCCGGACCAGCCGCTGCACAACGGGCTCACCGGCACCGATCAGCCCCATGAGGGAGAGCAATTTCCATACTGGTTTCCCAATACCTATGAATCCTGCCTTGGAATGGAAAAGCAGCTTCGACAACGGTATAACGCGGCGCTGCCCGCAGGAAAAGATATTATCCGCGACTACCTGATTCCGGAAAGCCGTCAATATGCCATGAATTTTCGCCGTTTCCAATCCTCACTGATGTATGCCGATCCCCGTTATGCCGGTTACACCATCTTCCTGCTGCGGGATGTGCCCAATGTTCAGAGCGGGTTGATCAACAACGTGGGACAGCCGCGCTTTACCCCCCAGCAGTGGAACTGGTTCACTGGGGACCGCAGCGCTCCCCTGACAGTAGCACAGGTCCGGCAGCGGGATACCTCAAAACCCATCACCAGTTGGGCACCGGAATTGTTCAAATGGGATCCGGCCTGGAAATTATCGATCAATAAAGAGCTGCCGGTGCATTACCTCAAGGGCGGATACAGCAATGCCGGCGAGCTTTTTGCCGGCTGGTCCAATGCCAGCCCCATCGATGAAGAAGCCGTTGGCTCTCTGAAAAAGGGCGATATTCTGGTCAGCACCGTTCTGACAAAAAGCATGGTGGCTTTTCTGCAAAAGGGCGGGATGGGTCTGCTGCTCACCAGCAAATGGCCTGGCGCCCTGGGTGCACAGCGCAATATGTATTGGGCAGATGCGGTGTTTGTCCCCCCGGTGGGTCCCTGGAGTGAACAGGACCGCACCCGGCTGCAGCAGCTGCAGATGTTTGATCTGACCCACACCAAAAGCGAGACCATCCCGGTGCAGGACCTGGACATAGAAAACCAAGTGGACCCGCTGCTGCGTTTGTTTGAGCTGCATGGCCGCAGTACCGTGGGCATTTATGACCAGTTATTTGCCACCCGGGTGGGCGACGGTCTGCTGCTGGCCAGCTCCCTGGATCATACCGCGGAGGCCGGTCAGTGGGTACTGAGCCGGCTTTTG
>JARRQT010000247.1:0-4866 GCA_037381445.1 Calditrichia bacterium | reverse complement strand
AGGAGGGTTCACGGGAGAATACATAATAATTGTAGGAGCATTCGCCTTCCGGCGGTAGCATGCACTGGCGCATTAAATTAAAAGCGTTCCAGTACATCATCTCAATGTCAGGATCCAAAGTGCCTGGCTGTGGAATGTTACTATAGATCTGTTCATCCTGAGAAAGTGTCGGTTCCAAATCCAGGCTCTTAAGATTCCGGCACTGCTGCAGCAACTCAAAAGGATCCTTCTCTTGTTCAATTACTCCCCGTAGGATTCGCAGGCGGACAGCTTGATTACCGGGAATATCATAACTTTTCTGAAAGGCTGCTACTTTCAAATCGCCGGGTATTATCACTTTGGCAAGGCTGTCATTTTTGACATCATCAAAGAAAGCAGTCGATCCAAGATTATTGACCTCCATGGAGTGATTGGAATAGTGCCCTGCGGCATCCCGCGCCACAACGATATAGCCATACCGCTGGTCCGGTTGAATGGAGAAATCGTACCACAGGGTATCAATGATATCGCGGGCCATGAGGGTGTAACGACCTTTTTCCAGAAGCGCATTGCGGCGGTAAACAGAATAAGTGCATTCTTCCACCGGATTCCAGTGCAGATATGCCGTACTTCCCCCTGAAAAGACTGCCTGTACATTCTGTGGCGGGAGCAAAAGCGCATCCTTTTTCAGTTGGATATTCACATTGACGCCACCTGCAGCCGGTAGAGCATCCGGCACAATCCCTGTTCCTCCCCCTTGCTCGCCTGAAGCAAGGCAGCTAAAAATCACGCGGAAAGAATCCCCCGGCGCAACAGGCGGATTCTGAAAATTACCTAACTCGCATCCCTGGAAACCATTCCCCGGAATATTCGGATCGATATCTCCCCACTTGGGGGCCTCTTCCGTGAGGATCTCAGCATCACTTCCATTGTGCAGAATAAGCTGTCTGGCCAACGGCGGCACGTGACTGCATACACTGCCATTTTCATGCATTACCGTGCCCCACTCCACACAATAGTTTTCCGAAGGATTTAATTGGGGAGAGGCATTGATTAGTTCCATACTGCCCGATTCGCTGTAACTCCCCCAGGCATCGGCCGGTGAATCCAGCAAATAGATATCTGTTAAATCTTTCTGGTAAGGCACATCATGACTTGTGGTCCAACTATCCGGAGCCTCCTGATGATTAAAGATAAACGCATCCTGCTCAGGAGTTATATCAGTGCCGGAAATAGTTCCTGTGGTATGGTTGAGGAAAGGATAAACATCCAGGTGAATGTCATCTATACCCTCATTGGTGATTTCAATATCCTGGATGGCTATGCGGGAGCTATAGACATCAAAGAAAACATCCACCCGGATATTTTGAAACGGATAAAAGGCGTATTTGACCAGATCACTATAGGAAGCCGTGACAACCGGCTTTTTGTACATTTGGCTCAACAGGTAACGGAACTCACCGTTCATTTTAAATGCCAGGCAGAGGTTTCCGGCATTGTCCGTTTGGAAGTCGACGCCTCTTGCTGGATCATACCAAACAAACTGATATCCTTCATCCACAATAAACTCGGAACGCTGCAGCGGCGCGGCATAGGTGGAAAATACCGGATCATCTGCCGTTGCAGACAGGTGTGACAGGTAATTCTGTCCCTCTCCGCCCGTGGTCAAAAGAGGCAGAACCATCAGAGCAAAAACAAAAGATTTCATTAATTTCCGTATCATCGAATCAGCATCATTTTTTTCGTTTTCGTAAAGCGACCGGCATTCATGCGGATCATATAGATACCGCTGGCCAGATGGCTTCCATCGAACTGTAGAGAGTGCATACCCGGCTGAATGCGGCCGTCGACCAGTCGTGCGACTTCCCTTCCGGTAATATCATAAACGCTAATTGATACCGGTACTGTTTCCGGCAAAGTGAAGCGGATCATGGTTGTGGGATTGAAGGGATTCGGATAGTTCTGATACAACTCGAATTTTTGAGGGACTGTTACCTCATTTTCATCAGTTCTGGTGATATAAACATCATTTATTTCTCCGGGTGTCCCATGGCCGGCAGAAGCCGTCCAGTTTGCAGGTAGTGAATTATCCAGCTCGGGATTCAGCAATGACAGCGTTGCGCCTGTTCCATCCGCTTCAGTAGGCCAGGGGGAGGTTGATCCAAATGTCAGTGAGTCGACAATTATTCCCTGAACATCAAAAAGTCGCACCAACTCACCGGCACTGCTCAGACCAAAGTCAAAGTCTCCTATCAGATTTGTTTTTAAGGGATAATATTTCTTAAAAGCACTGCTGTCGCGACACAGGATCAGGTATCCGTCCGGGGGCATCACAGTATTAGTGGGGAGTATGAAATTATGAGCATCATCTTCATCGCTGAATCTCCACCCGGATATGTCAAGTGAAAGACCGGTTGTGTTGTATAGCTCCACCCAATCTTCGGTCTTGAAATCATCCGCATCATTATAATTTATTTCATTGATCACCACCATACTGGTCCGGCTGCTGTCTTCCACAAAGAGTGCGGTAAACTGCTGACCGTCTTTAAAGGAGGTGCTTATCGCCCTGGAGGAGTCATGTACTTCCTTCCAGCCGGCAAAATGGTAGCCGGTATTGGGCAATGCGGTGAGTTTAACCGGTACGTTCGGGAAATATTGTCCACTCCAGGGATAATGATCAGGTGTAATGGTATTGATTTTTATGGCACCTGCTTCAGGCGGCGAAACGTTGATGTGCAGGGTGGCAACACCACCATCCTGCAGCCCGAACTGTTCCATTATATGCTGCCTGACATAATCCGGCCGTCTGCGGGCAAAGTCTTTTGCCACCTCGATGCTGGCGTACCATTCATCCATATTATCAATGGATTTGCCCAACCACCAGGGACCGGAGAAGGTTCCCTGCCAGCGCTGGATATGATAAGGCATGGCTGCCTCAATCCCCTGCTGGGCCCAGTCTAAAAAGCCCAAAACCCGGGTGCTGTCAAAGGTGGTATTTAAATGATCGGCATAACGGTTTATGAATTCCTGTCGGTATTGTTTATTCTCAAGCAACTTAAAAAACAGGGTGGTCGTCCCGGTATTCTGGCTTGCCAATTCATTAAATGTATTGGCTTCCGGCCCCAGATGCCCTCCATGGAAACAATAATCCAGATCATAGAGCATCCAGCGGAACCGGCCTTCCGGCGACCGTTCCCGCCAGCACTTTACATTATTCCATGGCCAGTCGGAGTTTGCCATAAAAAGCACAGCGATGGTATAATTCTTAAAGTTGCCGACATCCATCCACTCTTTCACTTTATTGACATTTTCTGTCAGTGACAGATCGTTGGTTTCTACAAAATTGATAAGCTCGTGGTATTTTACATTATCACCAGCTACAATTATGGTATCCCTTTCCACCAAATCGATATTGTTCGGATCGACCCCATAATGGGAGGCAAGATATTGCTCATTGAGCTTCTCCCGCATGTTATGAATTCCCCACAGCTGTCCATTGATGAACACCATGGCAGGCCGGTAGCCCTGGACATCAATGCCCATCTGATTGACCAGGGTATGAAGCATACCGTCCCTGAAGAAAGTATGTCCCCAGTCCTGACCGGAATTTCGCAGCACAAATGCCTGAAACTGATCAATTGGAATATTGGGAAATATCTGGTAATCGATCTCCGAATCCCCGTAGCGGTCTCTGGCAAATATGGCGACTGATTTTTGGGGATACAGCCTGCTCCAGGAGCCATAAATTTTCACTCCGGCGTCCACGCTGAAGCCCGGCGTACCATCAGGTTCATACATCTCCACATGAAGTGGTTTCTCCCAATCGTTCCAGAAATTGGCACCAAAATAAGGATAATCGGTCGTAGCATTGGGACCATCCACATATAGACCGGTATTCCAGTCAAAAAAATCGGCCGGATTAGCGGAAAGCGATACTACCGGTATGGAAAACTTATCCTGTATAAAATATGTGTGTGTCACAGTTTTTCCCGGCATATACCCGGGTCCGCAGGTATTGGCCCTCAATACTGCTGTAGTATCAATGGTAATTGGATCTGTATAGAGCAATGAGGTATCTGTTGGCACAGAGCCATCCAGAGTATAATGTATTTCAAGCGAAGGATCATTTGAAGAAAGCTCGACTGTTGCCGGCGAACTATAGAAACCGCCCGGTATAGAGACAGCCGGCGGATCAGTAAATTTGATGAATCCTTCCGTATTATTTGGCTCACCGGGAGTTGACTGCGCGAAGAAATACCAGGTTGAGTCACCATCCGGCTTTCGTCCATAAGAATAATCGGCCGGGATGAAACCGGCTACCAGTTCATCAATCACATTACCGGTCGAATCGCTCAGCACCAGGGTTTCTCCTGAGGCACTAATTTTAAAACTGGTGTGCAACTGTGGCTCCGGCAGATTAAGCAGCGGTTCCGGTCCCCGGGCATTTGGCGGAATAGCACTCATTTCCAGCGTCAGAAATGGAATAAGGCTCATATCTGAAGAATACAACTGCACATTGTGCACCTCTATCGCCAGGACGTTTTCACCAGCATGAAGAATATTCTGAATATCCTCAAGTGCAAATTTTTCCGGCGGCAATCCCTGATACATGTGGGCCTCATGTTCCTGAAAAGCCAATTGGTCGTAGGCAGGCGGCGTGCCTTTTACACCGATATTAGCCCTCGCAATCTCCACTTAATTCAAATAGGCAACAAAACCATCATCATAATCCACATGAAGCTGGGCGCCCAGAATGTCCTGCACCGAATCGATATTAAACGTCTTCCGTACAAATATTGAAATGGGTGCCGGAGTGAAGGGATCGGGCGGACCGATAATTGTTGAATCATCATTATCTGCATATCCAAATCCTCCTATACCACTTTG
>JARRQT010000246.1:0-4904 GCA_037381445.1 Calditrichia bacterium | reverse complement strand
AAAAAATCCTGCCAGGAGCGGTATAAGTCTATTTTTAATCATTAATACGTCCTTATAAAATATGCCAGGAACTCAGATGAATATTGCTTTGAATAATATAGTACTTCCATGGCATCATTTCTTGGCGATACTGCGCATAAATTTGTCATTTTTGCGCATGCCTCTGCTGTTCTGAAAAAATTATTCGGGAATAGTTGAATCGCGGAAGGGCAGAAACGGTAAAACCGGGGTGCAGAGCTGGGGCGGGCATTAGTGATTGCACAGGCAGGATAATATGAGGGTAATCGATCCGGCAGCCTGTAATCCCTCATGATTCTCCGAACCTTGCCCGCTCTGCTTCACCGATTCAAATTTCCGGCATCTTTATTATGACCAATCTGAGATATTTCACTTTCCAGCCCGGCGAAATTCCGATGGTGCCATTCCGAACTGCTTTTTAAATGCCCGCGAAAAGTTGGCTTGGTCGCTGAAGCCAAGCCGATAACAAATCTCCGCCACGGTACCGGTATTTTGTTTGAGTAGATCGGCAGCGCGCTGAAGACGCATGGAACGGACCAGTTGGCCGGGCGCCTGCCCAATAAGCGCATGCAGTTTCCGGTTAAGCTGCGAGACGCTCATATTCATTTTATCGGCTAGCTTGTCAATGCTGAAGCCCTCTTCGGCAAGGTTATCATTAACCATATTGAGAACTTTCTGAAGAAAATTCTGATCCACAGAGGTACCGGATATATCTGAGGGTTTAATGATCGGCACTTTGCTGAATCGATTTCGTAATTGGGCTCGCTGAAGAATCAAATTTCTCACCCGCACCTGCAATTCTTTGGCGCTGAAAGGTTTGGTGAGGTAAGCGTCCACGCCGGTTTCCAGGCCTTCAATTCTGTCGTCCAGAGCTGCTTTGGCAGTGAGCATGATTATGGGAATATGACTGGTTTTTTCATCCTGCCGGATTTGACGACAGAATTCATATCCATCGATTTGGGGCATCATTACATCGGTAATGATCAGGTCGGGAATGTAAATTTGTGCCTGTTGAATTCCCTCATCACCGTTGGCTGCTTCGATAATCCGGTAATCATTTTCCAATTGCTCACTGATATATGCGCGGACATCGGGATTGTCTTCCAGAATAAGAATGATTTCGCGGCGGTTGCCGGCAGCCATCTGCATGGCGGGCTCCGGCTGCTGGTTATTTACAAGCGCCGGATTACCGGATCGGAGAAATCCCTGTTCCGAATATTTGGACGAAATTTTTCTCTCATCTTTTTTCTCGAGAGGAACTTCACTCATCGGCAGATAAATAATAAATTCCGTGCCAGTCCCTTCTTCACTGCGGACTTCAATCCGGCCCTGATGCAGTTCTACCAGTTCTTTGGTTAATGCCAAACCAATACCAGTACCTTCCTGGTGGCGGCTGTGCGAACTGTCAGCCTGGTAGAAGCGGTCGAAAATGTGGGGAAGCTGATCGGCTGGTATGCCAATTCCGGAGTCCCTCACACGGATTTCTAACATTGCCCCCGGTCGCATTTCTGGCGTCAACCTTTCCTCGCGGGAAAAGGGGGGAGGTGCAGGGGGGAGGTTAATACTCATCGTTACATTACCACCCGCAGGCGTAAACTTCACGGCATTGGAAATCAGATTGTAAAATACTTTCTCCATTTTATCCGGCTCAAAAAGCACCGCAATTTCACTTTGTTGAGTATGAAAATGAAGACTGATTTTCTTCTGTCCGGCCAGAGATTCAAATGAATAAAACAGCCCACTGGCGAAGGAAACCAGATTATGGCATTCCGCTTTTAGCTGAAGACTGCCTGCTTCCAGTTTGGAAAGATCCAGAAGCTGGTTGATGAGTTCGAGCAGGCGGCGGCTGTTGTGCATGGCAATTTGAAGTTTGCCTTTTTCTTTTGTCCCGATATTTGATGAAATGACATTGTCGATCTGGCCGAGAATAAGGGTGAGCGGCGTTCTGAATTCATGTGAAATATTGGCAAAAAAACGTGTTCTCAGCCGATCTAATTCTTTCAATTTATCTGCTTCAATCTGCCCAATCCTCAGTGAATTCTTGAGTCTGATGCGATTCAGCTCATACCGCCTGATGCCATACAGCGCAATGAGAATTGCCATAACATAGAGCGCGTAGGCCCACCAGGTCCCCCACCATGGCGGGGTAACCGTGAGGCTGAGTGAAGTTCCCAGTTCGTTCCAAACGCCGTCATTATTCGAACCCTTCACACGGAAGATATAATCGCCTGGCGGCAGATGCGTATAGGTGGCCGAGCGATCACCATCCGTTTTGATCCAATCCGGATCAAAATTTTCAAGTTTATAAGCATACTGGTTTTTTTCAGGGGCCGTAAAATCCAGGGCGGCAAATTCAAATGTGATCACATCGTCACGGTAGGAAAGCACCAGGTGATCTGTCGCGGAAATATCCTTCTTTAATAAGATGGGCTTTGTCTGATAAGACACCCGATGGTTTCTGAGCTTAAAACCGGTAATCGCAATTTCGGGAATATGGGGATTAGCTTTGACCTTTTCCGGATAGAAGTAGTTCAGCCCCTTGATTCCGCCAAAAAACATCTCGCCGTTTGTACTGCGAAAGCAGGCACCGGTGTTGAACTCATTGCTCTGCAATCCATCCCAGACATCATAATTCTTGAATTTCCCGGTTCCCGAATTAAAACGTGATAATCCTTTGTTGGTGCTCATCCACAGGTTGCCGGCATTATCCGGCAAGATGCCATTCACCACATTGCCGGGCAAACCGTTCTTCTCTGTGAAGTGAGTAAAGGTTTTGGTTTGCACGTCAAACCGGTTCAGGCCGCCGCCGTCTGTTCCCAGCCAGAGAAATCTGTCCGGTTGGGCTGGATCCGGGCAAATAGATTTGACCGAATTGCTGCCCAGGCTCGATGGCTGTGAGGGATTATCGCGATAGGCGTTAAATGACCCCGTTACGGGATCGAATCGGAGCAGGCCATCCGTTGTGCCCATCCAAAACAGACCTGTTCCATCCTGATAGATGACCGGCCTGACGATTCGGTTTTGAGGTGGGGCCGGATTGTATCGAAAATGGCGGAAGCGGCCGTTTTCAGCATCGTCCAGCCGGCTCAGGTAATTTTTCGATGCAATCCATATTGTTTTATTCCTGTCTTCAAACACCGCAAAGACTCCCTTCTGCCGCAATCCGGCAGTATCTGCCGGATTGAATTTGTATAGTCTGATTTTTCCGCTTCCCGGATGGTAACAATAAAGACCTTCGGCTGTGGCACACCACATCTCGCCGCCCGCAGTTTGCAGTATGGAGAAAACTGCAGTATTTCCAAAATCATCCGGACGATTGGAACTGCTTTCAAAACTCTTTAATTTTCCGGTTTTGCGATCCCAGCGGTAGAGCAAATCTGTGCTGATCCAGACAATGCCTGTATTATCCACAAATACTGATTGCACGCTGAATCCCGAAATCCGTGAAGAAGAATTGGGTTTTTCAACCAGCGTGGAGAAACGGCCTGCTTTTAAATCGTACAGGTTGAGACCGGCACCGGGCGTGCCAAACCAGAGGATGTCCGAGCGATCGCGGAATAGACTGGAAACGCCATTATAACTGATGCTTTTATTATCAAAAGGATCGTGTCGAAAATAGTCGTAAGTTGTCTTTTCGGGATCAAACCGCATCAGTTGGCCGGGTGTGGCCAGCCACAACTTGCCATCACTGTCCTCCACCATGCTGGTAATCTCTCCCCGGCCACGGCGAAAGACTTCATAAGGATGGGGATAGAAGGTCAGACTGCCATCGCTTCTGTTTAATCGGCCGATGCCGCCGGCAGTTCCCAGCCAGAATCTGCCCCTGTTATCTTCATAAATAGATGCGATGCCGCTGTCTGCTGGACTGACAGGCGCCCCGGGGTTTTTGACAGCAATTATGTAATGCTCAAAAGCAGCAGGATCCATTTCGGTATTTAATTTGTCCAGTCTCTTGTCTGTGCCGATCCAGAGCGAGCCCCGTGAATCAACAAACAGTGCCCGAATTGAATTGCTGCTTAAACTATTTGCAGCCCCGGCAATATGGAAAAATTGTCTGGGATTTGGTCCGGGGGGAGAAAGGCTGTCTTGAGCAGCAATGCAAAACAGACCGTTCCTTTCGGTACCGATCCAGATATTGCCGGACGAATCTTCAGCAATGGCAGTAATCTGACGGGCGATGGGGGTTTGTGTTAATTGCGAAGGGAGGGAAAAACGAAGAAATGAGTCGGTTCCGCGGTGAAACAGGTTCAGTCCGGCGTCGAGGGTGCCAATCCACATCCGGCCCAGATGATCCTCGAATACGGTAGTGATGTGGTTTCCGGAAAGAGAAGTTGAATCAAGCGGATCGTAACGATAGACAGTAAAATCATATCCGTCATAACGGTTCAGACCATCCCCGGTGCCAAACCACATAAAACCTTTTTGATCCTGCAAAATGGCGAAGATGGCATTTTGAGAGAGACCATCATCGATCGTGATATGCCGGAATTGAATGTCCGGTGCCGCGTTTCCCATTCTCAGGAAAATGATGAGAAAAATCCATATTCTGATTAAAATGATTATAGAGAGTCGTGAATAATTCTGCAGTATGACCTCCTGCGAATGCGGACAGTGTAATAATTATGTTGCGTATGATATTCCTAATCCGAGTCGGTTGCTTTCTGCTTTTCAGCTTGCTCAATATAAGCTTTTTTTCTATTGATTGGTAAAAAATCTGATGGGTGCGGTAAATCAAATTCCGGTTTATGTTCACAGCGCCAACATCAGCCATAAAAATGCAGTGTAGCTGAAAAAATGAAAGTTTTTTGGTACGATCAGCCGGGAGATTCTGTTTCCAATTTGATGATTAAAGGGCTGCCGCCATTTGATAATATTGACCTGGTGCT
>JARRQT010000245.1:0-9339 GCA_037381445.1 Calditrichia bacterium | reverse complement strand
AATACCAATAATCATTATTATTCCCTTAATAGTATTTATAAATTGTAATACCGAAGATGGACCTGATTTTGGTCCATACTATCAAAAAAGTTATGTTGATAGCGTCTTTGCCGTTATTCCGACTGATACCGTTCATATTATCATCGAAGAATTCGATCTAGGGCCACCACAAAGACAAGATATTTTTTATAAAACAGTTAATAAACAATCATTAAACGATACTATTAAAATTACTCTGAAAGTAAATTTTGGAAGCTATTCACCAAATCCAGATCCGGTAAAGGATTTACAGATATTAAATGATACACTTTATATATGGTATGCCGCCAGAGAAAGACCCGAATCTTTAAATCTAAATAAACGACATTCAATATCAACCATTACCAATGTAGAAACAAATCCAAAGCTTGATTATTACAGTATTGAAGAGGCAATAATCCATAAGTCACCAAATAAAATAATATCATTTGAAACCAAATTTTATAATTAATGTAAAGGCTAACATTCAAAATGCACTTGACGCAAAGGGCTCTGCGGTTTTTTATATTTGGAGCAGTAATTAAGTAATTTGCTAAATTGAAGTTCGGTGTTCACCGCCTTTGCGCAAGTGATTTTGGGCGTTAGGAATGGCAATAAATCAGAACATTGAACAAATTATTGTCCTGTTTGGTAAAATCAATTAATTTTGAATGAAAGAAAGGAATAAATAATGACTTACAAGGTCGGCGTAATTATTGAAAAGGATATACATGGTTATTATGCATATTGCCCTGAATTGGAGGGATGCCAAACTCAGGGAGATAGCTTTGAAGAAGTAATGTCAAATATTAAGGAAGCCATTGAATTATACCTTGAAACACTATCTGATGATGAGAGGAAGAATTATTTAAGTCAGGAATTATTTACCACATCTGTTGAGGTCAATGTTGCCTAAACTGCCGCGATTAACTCCAACCGAAGCTGAAAAGATGTTATTGAAAGCCGGCTTTAAATTAATCAGATCCAAGGGCAGTCATCGTATATATCAAAAGGCAAATAAAAGACAAATAATTCCTTTTCACTCCGGAAAGAATCTCCATCCTAAAATAGTAAAACAAATTCTTAAAATTGTTGAAGAATAAGCCATTTCTATCTAGCGTTTGCAGCGCAGCGGCTTTGGAATGTCAGGTGGTTCAAATGAAGTTTGCCGGTAATCGGCAGTTCAACGAGGCGGCGGCTGAAACCAGGCGTTAGACCATAATTGAAAAAATCACCACACTGACTTTGAGAAGTTATAATTTCTTTATAAAGGGGGTAAATAACGATAAATTATGATTACTTCTGCAGCAGATGTAAGAACCATGAATTTTCTTTGAAAGAAGGTGTGTTGTGCAAATTGACGAATGCAAAACCTGGTTTTGTTGATGAATGCAATAATTTCATTCTCGACCGAGATCGGAAGCAGGAATATGAATATAAAAGACCTGATGCATTGGAAGAAAGATCGGAAGAAAACATATTCTTTGCTCCCGAAAAGAATGGGATTCATAAAGGAATCTTGGGTGGAATAATAATGATGGCAATTGCAGTGATTTGGTTTGTTGTTGGTTTTGCTGCTGGATATATATTTTTTTACCCACCTATATTGTTCCTAATAGGTGTCTATGCTTTTATTAAAGGAATGATAAAAGGCAATATTAGCGGTAAGCCAAGGGATCCCAATCCATACAACATGAACAGAAAATAAAACTAAAAATATGTGGTCCACCTCACTTCAAGCTGACCGCGAGAGCCCGGCGATTTTGAATGTCTTTTTGCTTAACACAGTTTGCAATAAATGATCATTCATCTCGGCGGCAGCTTAAGCGCAGTTCCTTAGGCCCTTAAATAAGGAGATATATGAAAAATCGAATTGAAATAGCCGACTCACAATTTGATAATGGACTTAATTGTGCACAATCAGTTGTGACATCATTTTGTGAGGAATTAGGTATTGATAAAGAAATGGCATTAAGACTGTCATGTGGTTTTGGAGGTGGAATGGGAAGAAAAGAAGAAGTTTGCGGAGCAGTAACCGGAGGCATATTAATAATTGGCGCAAAATATGGCAAAGATTCGCCATGTGATAAAGAAAATGTAGAGATAACTTATTCCAAAATCCGAGAATTAATGGATTTTTTTGCTGAAAAACATGGGACATATTTTTGTAGAAAATTAATAAAGGAATGTGATTTAACAACAGAAGAAGGACAAAATAAGTATAGGGAATTAGATATAAAGAATAAGGTTTGTAAACAATGTGTTTTTAGTGTCATAGAAAAACTTGAAGAAATTATAGAAATTTAAGATTGTAGCGGTAATTAAATAATAAATGTCTAATCCCGTTATTAAGCGGATCCTCATGTTGGAGCATGAATTTGGCAATTTGATAATTTATAAACATCCGGGCGGCTTATAACCAAGCCGTTATGCTATCAGGAAAAAAAGCATGAAAAGAGTATTTTTAATTTCCATTTCCTGTCTCCTATATCTAAGCGTGTCGGAAGTAAACGCTCAAATTGATACATCGCGATGCCTTTCCTATTTTCCATTTCATGCAGGAAACAAATGGCAATATGAAATACCCGATTTTGGTCCTCCCGAATTTGACACGACATTTTATAGAATTTTCGAAGTATCGGGTGACACCATCATGCCAAATCAAAAGCAGTACTTCCGGCTATCCACCCGCTACTGGGGACAATATTTGAGGATTGATACCTCTGAACTCAAAGTGAAATGCTATGATCCCGTTTTGGCTCCTGATTCCGAACTTATTTATTTTGATCTTCATCCCACGGGAAATTATTCGGGTAACAGCGGATATACAGTATACGTGGACTCCGGTTTTGGCCAGGTTGGCCTGTTGCCCTGCTCTGAAAAATATTATTCCTATTTTTGGAATGATGGTTTTACCCGCAATTTTAAATTATCTCAGAATTATGAAATATCTTATTGGGATCTTCGGGAGTTAATGGGATTTCAGGGAATTTTAATAACGGCTGAAATTGATGGCATTCAATACGGGCAATTCGTGGGACTTCAGAAAAAGCACAGCCTGCCTTCAAACAAATTGGCATTTTTTAATTATCCCAATCCATTCAATGCAACGACCACAATCAGGTATGATATCCCTGAGGCAGCTGTTGTTCGACTGGCTGTTTATGATCTAGTAGGACAGCATGTCAAAACGCTGGTGGATACTTATCAACCGGCAGGGCGCCATAAAACCAGTTGGAATGGGCTGAACAAACACAATCTGCCAGCTGCCACCGGATTGTATCTCTGCTGCTTTGAAGCCCGGGATTATCACCGGGTCATCAAATTTATGCTGGTTAAATAAATACTCATTTTTATTACCCTGTCGGCTTTTGCAGGCAAAGAATTTTTATCAGGTAAAACACGTTATGCTTTTGAATTATTAATTGTTTGGCAAAACCCGGAAGACTCTGTCCAAACCCGGCATATCCCCCTGCTATCCCCGGGACGTGTTGTTGTCGCGCCGGGGACAGGATGTAATGCCCGGCTTTCAACATACCCAATCTTGTCCTGCCGGCTTGATCATCCCGGCTGACAAATTGAAACTTTACGGCAGAATTCAATGCGGTGACGGCCAAAATGAAGGGCAAAAATCCGGACACTACAATGAGGTTGACTAAATTTCCGCAGGCGATGCGGACAGGCAATTAACCAATGGAGGTTATATGAAAACAATTTATCGTATTTGCGATGCTGTTTCCTCCTTAGCTTTTTATCTTTTGGGTAAGCAGCAGAAAACCAGCCAAAAAGTGATTTGGAGCTTCATCCTGCTCTGTTTACTGCCGCTAAAAATGACGGCGCAGGACGTAGCTAGGCACGACCCTCTCGCGGGACCATTCGGCCATTATCCTTTCTGGGCAAATTCGGTTGAGATTCTTTCCCTAACCGACAGCCTTAACGGCTCATCACAACCGGTTCCGTCACAGAGAATTTTTGATATGACACCTGATAAACAAATTGCAGCAAGTTCGCCGCACATTGCAGGTTCCGGATCATTCAGCATAAACGGCAGCCTCTGGTATGATTGTGCTGTGGCAGATTTTGATGGGGACGGAAAGGATGAAATGCTCGCCGGATGGGTTTCATATGGCGGAGTCCTTCATTTGGAGATGTGCAGGGCTGAAAAACAGGAGTCCAATACATGGCAATGGGAGCCAATAGTACACCTTGATAACACCTGGATATGCAATGGGCCAATTCGCCTGCTCACAGCCAATCTGGATTCGAGCGCCCGCAAAGAAATCATTGTCTGCACTCACGTTCGTAATTCCTACTACCCCCAGTATAACGACCTTAAAGTGGTTCCTTTTTTCATGGACGATCAGGGGCAAACTCTCGAACAGGAAAAGTGACAACTGGCGGGCAATGGGATGCATGGAAGAGACTCAAGGTGACCACCGGCAATTTTATGAACACCGGACGGGATGATGCAGTCATTTCTCTCACCCTGATAAGCGGAAACAGCGGCCACCAGGTTTTTGATTATATCACCCTCTCGTCCACATCCAAACAATATCCGTCGCCTCCCGGTGTTTCGCCGGCGGGCTGGGCGTGGGGAAATGGATGGGAATCCGATGCCGTCGCTGCGGATATCAACCCCGATAAGAAGGATGGGGATGAACTGATCGTCGCCGGCCCCGGTGAAGTTGCTGTGCTCAAATTTAATTCCTCGTACCAGCCCTATTATTGCGGAGGGGGCAATGCCCGGACTTCATTTCTTTATCCCGGCGCCCTGGAAAACTTCGAGCGGAGGCATTTTGTTGCTGTTGAAGATATGGATGCCGATACCAGCGGCGCCCCCTGGGTGAAGGAAATCATCGTGGCGGAACACAAGCAGGATTCAACCACCGTGTTTCGTGTCCTGGAACCGGATATTAATGCGAGCAGCGACATCACCGGACTGACTCAAAAATCGGTATATGAGTCGGCCATCAAATCCTGCCGGAGCGAGATGGCGGTGGGTGATTTTGACGGCGACGCAATACGCCTTGGTGCGCCCACACTCATCACAAAGCAGGCGGTGTATCAGCCGGTTGTCCGGTTAAATGTTCCCCCGACACATTTTGATTATCTGGACGGCCAGGTCTATGACATTTGTAAGGTCCACGGCGCTTCGCCAAGTGAGTTTAAAGTGACCTACACCGAGACACAGAGCCAGACCTCTCATTTTTCCTCGGAGCTAAAGCAGGGCTGGGGTGTATCGACCGAGCTCAGCGGCGGATTCAGTCTCTTCGGGGCAAAAGTGAGCGCTTATGTGAAGGCTGCATATGACAGGGGGTATTATGGCAGCCATTCCGAGGACACCACCATTACCGCCAGCCAGGTAACATCATCCACCGGGGATGACTGGATCCTGGCGACGGTGACCGATTATGATTTCTGGGAATACCCGCTCTTTGCCATGGGGAAACGTTTTGCCAGCATCCTGGTGCAGGTTCCGCACCTGAAAGGGACCGAATGGTTTCCAGGCAGAAATGTGAATGCCCGCAATTGGATGGCCGATCATGAAGTCGGAAACATCTTTTCCTACCCCGGCAAGGATGACATCGCGGGGTGGACCGGGGCCAGGCTGCTGACCAGTTTTACGGGTAAATACATCTCCACGGCCAGTTCCGGGAGCTGGACGCTTGATCTTGCCACCCAATCCATTGATTCAGACGCACTCACCAACAGTATCGGCACGGAAGTGGGGGCATCGGTCAGCGGATGGGGAATTGAAGCGAAGGTGGCGGCAAAATACTCGCGGGAGGAGATTACCACCCATACCAGTACCGCGACAAAGGACGTGCTGATCCAGGTGGAAGTGTCGGACACCGACAAATCCTTCGGAGACACCGACTACCTGGTCACCCCATTTATGTACTGGGGACAGAACGGTGCGATGGTAATCGACTATGCGGTTGATCCGTCATCCTCCGCCGATCCTGTTTATGGCACTTTCTGGGATAAACAGTATCTGTCGGACCCCGATCCGGGACTTATCCTGCCCTGGCGGCTTGATTCATTTAAAGGGATTGGAGGAACCGAAGCTTTGAAATACTATTGTAAAAGTCTTCATGTCTCCCCCATGGTACCGGAGATAGGGGACACGGTTCACATCACCGCCAACGTCCACAATTTCAGTCTGAAGAATACTGCGGATCCGGTCACGGTGCGATTTTACCTGGGAGATCCGGCAAACGGGGGAACGCCGGTCGAAGGAACCGGTGGACAGGTTGACTTGAGCACAGAGGCTCCAATTGCCGCCCAAAGCAGGGCAACGGTGCAGATGGACTGGGTGGTGCCCACTGGAGTTCACAGAAATGAAACCATCTACGCGGTTGTCGATCCCGACAATGCCATCACTGAAATCCATGAGGACAACAATACCGGCTTTGTGCCACTTGTTGTGCAGGGAGCGACCGGGATAGATGGAGAGCCCGCACCCCCCATCGCCCATAGTTATCTCCTGGAGCAGAACTATCCAAATCCATTCAATGCCACCACAACGATCGGGTATCAGCTTCGGGAAAGGCAGCACGTAATCCTCACGATATTCGATCTCTTCGGACGGAAAGTTGAAACATTGGTGGATGAAATTCAGCTGCCGGGTTACCAATCGCTGCACTTCGACGCCGGGAAGCTGGCAAGTGGAGTTTATTTTTACAGACTGCAGGCAGGGTCATTTCACGCGACAAAGAAATTGCTGTTACTGAAATAAAGGAGATACTGCCCAGATCGGTGCCTTCTGTGTGTTCACCTTAGCAGCCAATAGCGCTCTCCCATGATCGTGGCATTATGACCCTGTCCGGCAGCTTGAATCGAATGGGATTCACGGGGTGTTAATAGAAGTGCTTTAAACATTATTCCGGTATTGTGATCGTTTCGGCTCCTGCATTCTGTTGAAACAGGGATTCTTAATAAGGTAATAAGGTTTTGTTTTAGAGCGTTTTTATATGCTACTCTAAGGTTGAAAGACTGGAGATAAGGTTTAAAGATGTTGTCCGAGTTGCGCCTGAGTATTTGAGAGTTTGGGTGCGCAGACCTTACGCTGGTTTTTGAACAAGAACCTTATTTTTTACGTTTGAACCTTAGTAGAAACTTCAGACCTTCTAACCAATAACCTTATTACCTTAATCTTTTGCAGACTTTTCTGGTAATAGTTTATGAATGCTTCATACTCCTCTGCGAAGGTGACACTTTTATGATGTTCCGGCTGATCGAGTATATAATGGCATATTCGATTCACATCTGACTTTGAGAAAGAAAATGCGGAAGCGGTTGTCTGCCAGGAAAAATTACCCCTGGTAAGTTTATTTTCATTAATAAATCGCTGAGAACTTTCCGCAACAATGCTAGCTAACTGCTCTTCGGAAAGGGCCGGACTGCGGAAAACCAGGAAATGTACATGTTCCGGATTTGCATAAATCGCATATAATTTGCTCAAATTATTATTAACGATTCCGGTCATGTATTTCTCAATTCTCATACGGTTCGCTTCCGATATACTTCGTTCCCGTCTAAAAACTGTGAAAATAAAATGGGTATAAAGATTATTATATTCGATCTTCATGATGGATGAGTTAGCGAGGATTTAGACTTAGCCAGGTTTTTAATGCTAAAGTTTAAAAGAACCGTCATGATGCTTCTCAGTATTCTGTATGACACTTGTATTTTGCATAATTTTGTGAAATAATCAAATTCATTTCTTTTTAACAATCAGAGAGTCTTAGTGGGGAAAACAGGTTTTATATTTGGTGAAACTCTTAAAAACAATGGCACTCCTCAAAAAACCTGCATCCTCAAAAACCTCGTCTGCTTCTGCAGCCTATACGAGCTCTGCGTTTAAATTAGTAGATTCCGCACCACCCATGCACACATCATTATAACTTTCCAAAGTCTCCAAATGCACACCCACCCCAAAAAGGGATATAAGGTCACATGGCCATACCGGCCAGACCAGGGCGCAGGAATACAGCCGGAAAATATGTAACTAATGGATGCCGGTGGCGTAAGTAAGGTTTGCCGGAATATTAAAAGGTTATCACACATAAATATAGATTTGAGCTTACTTCCCGGGTGTTTATACGGTCATTTTCCTGTTTCGATAATTTCGTTGTCTCAAAATTAAACTGAGAAAGGGGATTAAAATAAGAAAATATGCTATCTGTTTAAGCCTGATCGTTCTCCTGGTCATCCTGTCCGGATGCGGCACCATGGGGGCGTTCCGGTCAAATAACCTGACGAATGTGGAGCTATCCCGGGCCAATTTTAATATCATTGCCCGGAATGTGCAGAGTACCGCAATGCAGGGATACATATTTGGAGTCAGTGCCAGCCAGGGTTTCACTGTTGGCTCTTTTGGGATAGCCAGAGTCTCCGGTGTCGAGAAGCCGTATGATTCTGCCATGAGATATTTGTGGGATAAATTCGAGGATAAATATGGCAGCATCGAAGGGAAGAAATTAGCACTGGCAAACATTCGCCAGGATGTTGAGGTATTAAATTTGTTTGTCTATACTGAAGCCAGGTATTTCATCACCGCAGATGTCATAGAATTCACCGAATAAGAACCACATTGCTGACACACAAGATTGCCCCGGGATTTGTAGATAACAAACGCCGTTCGGACCGGTCTGCAGCTGGACGGCAAATCCGGTAATCGTTAGAACGGCCCGCTGCAGACTGACCTGCCGGAGACCCTTGGGCAATAAGCAATAACGTACAACAGCCACCAGAATACGGCTTTGGGTGCCTTCCAACGCACACAAGCTGTTTTCTATCATCTCCATCACACCGCATATTTGGGCGGGGGCCATTCATATTGCCTCCATTAAGTGGAGCGACCGGATATGCATTCCCCTGAATTTCCCGATAGCAATAGGTCGAATTTTTCTTATATTGCCATTACCATATGAACAGCCGTCACTGCCCGGCGCAAAAATCATAATTTTCAGCAAGGATATTGGAAAAGCCATGAAAAATATTCTCATCATTTTGATTTTGAGTGCGGTATCATTACAGGCCCAGATTTCGGGATTACTGCCCAGTCCCTATTTTGATGAACAGACCATCACCTTTCATTACCAGCCGGATATCCGGGTGCATATCAACGCCCCATCGGTGGCACAATTCGATGCCAACAAACCCACTGCGCTGGTCCTGTATGCCCTGCCCAACGGCAATACCATCGAACAGACCGTCGGGAAGGTCATGCACACCGGGGACGACTGGCATTTCGATATCCAGCATATCGGTGCTCAGACACGCTTCCTGCGCCAGCATATCAGCGAATACAACGTG
>JARRQT010000244.1:0-4958 GCA_037381445.1 Calditrichia bacterium | reverse complement strand
AATCATCTGTGCAGTCTGCAGAAGCCGGCCGTATTTAACTTGGCAATAGAAAATTTCGCGGCGGCGCTGGAATGGTAGCCTCGGGAAAAATATTCGTGTTCTGCCGAAAAAGCGCACTTTTTTGCTATTTGATCGTTGAACCTAAAAAAAGGAAAATGAATGTTTCGGATCCGGCGAATTTATGATGAGGTGATTCCCATTAACAAACTGGCCATTGCCCAGGTGCAGGCCATGATGCGCAGTCAGTTCCCGGACATTTCCGAGGACGATATCATTAAACTCCCCGAGAAACTGCGAAATCCGCTCAAACACGGATTCCGGTCCGTTCTGTTTGTTGCCGATGATCTGAGGGGACAGGTGAAGGGCTTTGCCTTTGTCTACCACGAACCCGCCCTGAAATTCTTTTACCTGGACTATATCTCTTCTTCGGTCCAGTTTCCGGGGAGAGGAATCGGGGGTGCCCTCTACGAGCGGCTCAGGCAGGAGGCGCTGGCGCTGAAAACCATCGGGGTATTCTTTGAGTGCCTGCCGGATGATCCCCAATTGTCGAAAAATCCGGTTATCCGGAAGCAAAATATTGCCCGGCTCAGATTCTATGAACGGTTCGGCGCCAGGCCCGTTATTAATACAGCCTACGAAACGCCTTTGAAACCCGGGGAGGACAATCCTCCCTACCTGGTGTATGACAACCTGGGGCAGGAATTTCGGCTGCCACGTGATCAGGCGCGGCTGGTGGTGCGGGCCATTCTGGAGAAAAAATATGGAAACCTCTGTCCGCCCCAATATGTGAATATGGTGGTGAATTCGTTTCAGGATGATCCGGTGAAGCTGCGCGAGCCGCGGTACGTCAAAAATGCGCCTTCCTTCAGCCTCGATCATTCGATTCCGACAGACAAGAAAATTGCCCTCATCATCAATGACAAGCATGAGATTCACCATGTCCATGAGCGGGGTTACGTGGAATCGCCGGTGCGCATCAAGACCATTCTGAAGGAAATAGAACCTACCGGTCTTTTCGACATTATGCCGGTGAAGCACTTCCCGGATAAATTTGTCAAAATGGTGCACGATACCAAATATGTGGACTATTTCAGGAAAGTATGCGAAAGCGTGGCCCCCAATAAGACCATTTACCCCTATGTTTTCCCGATCAGAAATTCCAAACGGCCGCCCAGGGATTTGCCCATTCAGGCCGGTTACTATTGTATCGATACCTTCACTCCGTTGAATCAAAATGCCTACCTGGCCGCCCGGCGTGCGGTGGACTGCGCCATTACCGCCGCTTCTCTGGTACTGGAAGGCCAGCGGATCGCCTACGCCCTGGTGCGCCCGCCTGGCCACCACGCGGAATGGAGCAATTTTGGAGGATTCTGCTATTTCAATTCCAATGCGGCCGCCGCCAATTATTTGAGCAGTGAGGGAACGGTGGCCATTCTGGATATCGATTACCACCACGGCAACGGACAACAGGACATTTTCTACCAGCGTCCCGATGTGCTTACCGTTTCCATTCATGGGCACCCCGGATTCGCCTATCCCTATTTCAGCGGATTCGAAGAGGAAAAAGGCGCCGGTTTGGGCGAGGGATTCAACGCGAATTTCCCGCTCCCGGAGCAGGTTGACGGCAAACATTACCTGGCAGCGCTTCACAAGGCAATCAATAAAATCAGGAAATTTAAGCCGGAATTCCTGGTAGTTGCCCTGGGACTGGATCCCGCCAAAGGAGATCCGACCGGAAGCTGGAGCCTGCAGGGCAAAGATTTCGAGAACAACGGACAGCTTGTCGGGGAACTTGGACTTCCCACCGTGGTTGTTCAGGAGGGGGGCTATAATCACCGCAACCTGGGGATTAACGCACGGCATTTTTTCATCGGATTGTGGCGCGGCATGTATTCCGCTTCATGAAAAAATATTCGGTAATCTACTCTAAAATTTGATCAAAACCTTAATTTATCTTATTATTAGACAGACTTGCTTATAAATACGAGGTTTGAAGCAAATTGAAAATTCAGCTTCTGATAAAAAATAGCCAGACCGACAACACCAAAAGGCTCGCCGCACATAAATCACTCCAGCTCCCTGAATAAGCCTATTTCTATTTGAATATTACCATAAGAAATTTTGACAAATAATCAGAGGCGACAAATTCACCGGGAATTAAGTAAAATCAGAGGAGTCCAATCATGAAATTCAGTACCGCGTTGCGCCAGACCATCCGCCGCAGACTTGAAAGGTTGGGAAAAGCGGATATCCTTGTGGGAATTCCTTCTTTCAACAATGATTCAACCATCTCCCATGTGATTAAAACCGTAGAGGAGGGATTGCATCTGCACTACCCCGATCACCGTTGCGTAGTGATGATTGCGGACGGCGGCTCGGTGGATGATACCCGCGAGGAAAGCTGGGAAGTGGATACCAGTCCCTGGAACGAACGGATCGTTACCATTTACCGCGGCGTCTCAGGAAAAGGAACCGCGGTAAGGGCCATTTTCGAAGCTGCAAGCATGCTGGAAACCCGGGTCTGCGCGCTGTTCGATTCGGACCTGCGCTCCATTACTCCGGAGTGGATCAGTTGTGTGCTGGATCCCATCATGCATGATGACATCGATTTTGTGGCACCCTATTACCGCCGCTATAAATATGACGGGACAATCACCAATAATATCGTCTACAACCTTACCCGGGCACTTTACGGCTACCGGGTACGTCAGCCCATCGGGGGAGATTTTGCCTTCAATTTATCCTGCATCAATAAATTCATCGGGCAGGACGTATGGGAGACGAATGTGGCCCGTTTCGGGATTGATATCTGGCTCACCACCACTGCTATGGTTCACAAAGCCAAAATTGTGCAGGCGAACCTGGGCGTGAAAATCCATGATGTAAAAGATCCCGCTCAATCACTGGGACCCATGTTTCGGCAGGTGGTCTCCACCCTTCTCGATTTGATGGAAGAGCATGAAGCTGTCTGGAAGACGGTCAAGGGAAGCCAGCCAGTACCGATCGTCGGGAAGGCGCACGATGTGCAGCCGCAGGCATTTACGGTGAATGTTCCTAAACTGATCGAAGATTTCAAAATCGGGTATGGAAACTACAAGGAAATATGGGCAAAAATTATTGCCCCCGAAAACTGGGAAGTGATACATAAGCTGTCCGCAACTGCTGAAAAAGAATTCCTTTTCCCGGTGGAAACATGGGCAAAGGTACTATATGATCTGTCTGCCGCTTATCACCATTGGCAGGGCAACCGGCAGACGCTGGTCGGTTTGATGACGCCGCTCTATTTCGCCAGAATTGCCTCTTTTGTGAACCGGAGCAAGGATATGTCCGATGAAAGGGCGGAGCAATTGGTGGAAGAACAAGCCGAAATTTTCGAGGAAACCAAGAAGTATCTGATCCGCCGCTGGAACGAAGACGTTCGCTACAACACATGACCTGTTCATGATGGGATCGATGTTTTCGCTGAAATGACCCAAGTTGCTCCTGCAGCTAATGCGTCCACCACAGCCACAGGGTTCCCAGAAGAACAGTGATTATCGCTATTGGAACGCCGGCCTTCAGATAATCCATGAAACCCAGGTGCATTTCATGGGTCGGCGCTTTTTCCGCGACAATAAGATTGGCAACTGATCCGACGAGTGTCAGGTTGCCGGCAAAGGTAGATGCCATGGCCAGCAGCAGCCACAAATTCTGTCCGCCTCCCAGCTCCACAATCAGCGGCTTCATCAGGATCACTGCCGGAACATTGCTCACCACGTTGGAGAGCAGCACCGTCACAAAAGAAAGACCCAGATAGCCGGTGAATTTATCCCCGGAGAAATGCTGTTCGGAAAAGCTGATAAGCTGGTGCATATATCCTGCCTTTTCAAAAGCGCCCATTACCACAAACAGACCGGCGAAGAAAAGCAGAACGGTCCAGTCCACATCTTTAAAAACCCGGCGCGGGCTGACGGAAGAAATTATCAGTATAATGGTCGCACCGGTGAGCGCCGCCAGGGGGTAGCCTACCCTCATGATAAAAAGTGCAACTGTTACAGCCAGCGCCAGCAGGGTTTTAAGGGTGAGAATTTTCTTCAGTCTGGGGACCTGAATCTGCACTTCCTCAAAGTCTCCTCCGCGCAAATCCTTCCGGAAAATCAGCGAAATGATCATATAAATAAAGAGCAGGCCGACGCATACCGGCAGCAGCATTTTGAGGAGGAAATGGAGATAGGAAATGCCAGAATGAATTCCGATATACATATTTTGCGGATTACCCGTAACAGTAAGTGCCGATCCGATATTGGCGGAAAAGGCCAGGGCAATGAGATAGGGTATCGGATTCAATTTCAGATAACGGGTCGCTTTCAGCAGAATGGGCGTAAACAGCAGGCAGATGGTGTCATTGACGAAAAAGGCAGACAACAGTGAGGAAGACAGAATGGTTGCTCCCATCAGCTGCGACGGCGAACCGGAAATTCTTACCAGCCAGCGGGCGGTATGCGCAAAAAAACCGCTGAACTCCAGGTAGGCAATCAGTATCATCATTCCCATCAGAAAAGTGATGACATTCCAGTCAATGTATGAATAGGCTTCCTGAATGGTAATCAGCCCGGTAAGGATGAGCAGAGTGCTCCCGATAATCACACCGGCGGGCCGGTCAATTTTCAGTCCGGGCAGGCGCTGGATGGCAATAAAGAGATAGGTGAGGATGAAAATGATCAGAACCAGAAAGGGGTGTTCCATTGGGGCCAGCCGCTTTTCAGATAGTGTTCGTCAGAATATCCGGCTTATTTATCGGATGCCCGGGCGCCGGGTTTGCCTTCTTTGATGTTGTCATAGAAACGGGTCGTCTTGTAAGCAAAATCGATATCGTCGCATTTGGCAAATTCCCGCAGAACCGCTTCCCACATGGTCTGTTCACTGCCGCGGCGTTTGCGGGGTTCGGTGAGAAACCGGATGGTGAGCAGTATGCCGCT
>JARRQT010000243.1:0-9639 GCA_037381445.1 Calditrichia bacterium | reverse complement strand
CTGCAGGTGCTGGAGGAAGGGCGGATCGAGCTGCGGGAGGAGGAGCTGTTGCTGGAGGACATGCCGGTGCGGGAGATTATGCTGCTGTAGGGGCAAAGAGCAAAACGCAGGGAGCAAAGGGCATGGAGCATGGGCAGGGTTGAGCTACAGATGAGATGTTCGTTGTCTACCCGGCCACTTCGTCATGCCGTCAGAGCCTGCCCCGCACTTGTTGCGGGGGATTATGACGGCATCCAGAATCCAGGGACGGAAAATCTCTTCTCCTGCTTCCGTTCGTTGATCATTGATTATTGTTCATTGATAATTGGCAAATTGGCTTCATCACCTGAAATACTCCATCACTCCAATACTCCATTTCTCCGTCTTGTCCCTATGTATTCTCTCGCAGACAACGCACTTTTCCGCCGTCAGCTTTCAGCAAAAATACTCTGGCGGTCAGCGGAGGCCCAGGGTCAGCAGGCGGTTGATGATGATGCATGCCGGCAGCATGACCAGCAGCATGCCGGAAACACGCTTTCCGGTTTTGCTTCCGGAATTCACCATCGGGGCCGTCCTCAGTACCGTCCCGAACGCCATCATGATGGCGAAGGAACTGGTGGCGGGATAGATGACGCTCAGCGCTGCCGGCACCGGGAAAGCGAACGCCACGTTCACCACGCTGCCCGCCAGTATGGGGAAGAACAGCACGCTGTTGATGTATCCTTTTTTGGCTGCCAGATCACGCTCCGGCGGGATAAAATTAGTGAAGTATTTCCCTGTCCTGATAACAAGTATGATGAGAACGGAAATGCCGACGGCCGCGGTCAGTATGCGCCAGGGATAACCGATCTGCAGCAGTTCCGCCGCTTTGCCGGTATCGCCGACCGTAGAGAGCGGGGTGAGCAGCAGGTATCCGAAGAAGTTGATGAATCCCAGCAGACTGAGCCAAAGCATCAGCAGGTCGCCCGCGCTGTTTCCCGGTTTCCGGTAAACTATCAGTCCGAAGACGATGCCCTGCAGCAGGCTGATGAGCGGTCCGGCCAGCGATCCGATAACCTCCACCCCGGTGCTCAACTGTGCGGGTGTCTGCACGTAGTTGTGATACATCACCGGGTGGGCGCCGGACAGCAGGTAAGCGATGAAGTGGCCGCCTTCATGAATGAAGGTGGTGAGGAAAAAGGCGGTCACGAAGGCCAGGGTGGAATTTATGAAAAGCATGCGGCGGGATCTATGCATGACGGGCTGCTCCTTTTGTTTTATGTTGCCGACCATCAGGCGCAGATATAAGATGGCACGCCGCGGCCGCATTCGCAAATTTTATTTTGGGAAGGCGGAAAATTTTCTTGCATAATATGAAAAGCAGGGAGCAAGGGGCAGAGAGCAAAGAGCATAGCGCAAAGGGCAGAGCGCATGGTGCATAGGGCAGAGCGCAAAGGGTATGGAGCGTGGCGAGGGTTGATCTACAGACGAGATGTCCGTCGTCTACCGGGCCCCGGGTTGTTTTTGAATTATCAAGCCATCTTTGAAAATGATACATATCGGTAGACAACGCACTTCATGTGCGTTGAATCTCTTTCCCGGCCGAGCATTCATCGACGGACAAGATGTCCGTCGTCTACCTGCCAGTGCCTTCCCGCATTTGCGGCAGAGAATCCCGACCCCGCAGGGTGGTCTGCCTGGAAATATACGGGCAGCAGGAGCGATTTAGCGGGCGCATTTCTCAGCAAGCAGGATGTCCATTGGCTACCGGTTACTGATTCATTTTCTCTCGCAGAGATCGCAGAGGACGCCGGGAACAAGGCGCAGAGAGCAGAGCGCATGGCGGGCGTTCAGCAACGGACAATATCGTTTGCCGGGCCTTGATTGACTTTCTCTCGCAAAGACGCGGAGAACGCGAAGAGGAATCGACGGACGGTCACAGAGTGATGCCTCCGGCAATGTCTGTCGTCTACCAGCATTGCATGCCCCCCTGGTAGGCAGGACAAAGGGGGGCAAACCAAGTCCCGGATTTAAATTCGTGCCAATTCGTGAAATTCGTGGATAAATAATTGGGCAAGGTCTGTCGTCTACCGGCTGCCCCGTCATTCCGGCGGCGGGAGCGCCTTTACCTTGCAGATCACGGAGGTAACATCGTCCTTCTGAAGCTGGTAGTTGGAGAATTTCAGCACTGCCTGGTGCAGGTGATTGACAATCCGGCGGGCGGGATCCTGCCGCTGTTTCAGGATGATTTCCAGCGCCCGGTCAATCCCGAATTCGTTCCCGTGGGCGGACCTGGCCTCCGTAACCCCGTCCGAGAAAAACACCAGGATATCATCCGGGCCCGTTTTCACCGGCCGGGAAGTGACGTAGCTGTACTCTTCAATGAAACCCAGCGGAATGCCCATGCTGTTCATGATATGTTTGGCCTTTCCGGTTGGGCCCAGCACAAAGGCCGGCACGTGTCCGGCACCGGCATATTCCAGCAGGCCGCTGGCGGGGTCCAGCCGGGCCAGGATCAAAGTCACGAAATTTGCGCCGTCCAGATCCACTGCCAGTTCGCGGTTGAGGCGGTTCAGGATGGTCCCGGGATCGGAGTTCATTTTAGCGAAGGCCCGCAGGTAGGCGCGGGTCTGGGTCATGATGAGCGCCGGCCCGATGCCATGCCCGGAAACATCCCCCACTACCATCTCGATATAGCCGTCCGGGGTAAGGAAAAAATCAAAATAATCGCCGCTGGTCTCATCCGCGGAATGGTTGGCGCCGGCGATCTCGAAACCGGGCACCTCCAGGCTGTCCCGAAACAGGCGCTGCTGGATTTCCCGGGCTACGCTCATGCGCACCTTCTGTTCTTCCTGCGCCATCTGGCCGGTGATGTCCTTGAGCACCGAAACGAAATGCAGGATCTCGCCTTTTTCATCCGTCATGGGAGTGATGGTCTCCTGGCACCAGAAAATCTGTCCGTTCTTTTTGCGGTTCATGAGCCTTCCGCGGTAAGGCCTGCCGCGCAGAATGATTTTCCACATCTGATCGTAGAACTTTTTATTATGCCTCCCGGAATTCAGTATGCGGGGGGTGAGACCAATCACCTCATGGCTGCGGTAGCCGGTGGTCTTCTCGAAGGCGGGATTAACATATTCGATAATACCTTCCCGGTCGGTGATGACCACACCGTCCGCGGTCTGCTCCACCGCGCCGGACAGCTTCAGCAGCGACTGCTGCGTTTTTCTGCGGTCCGTAATATCTTCGGTCACCACCATGACCAGATCGGGCGGCAGGTAGACATAATTGACAACCAGGTCCTTGGTGTCCCCATTGGACTGCAGCCGGTAGCTCATTTCCCGGGAGATTCTGGTTTTTTCACGGAAGCAGCGCCAGAAATCCTGCTTGATTTCCGGTTCCCGGCGGTACATCTTGCTCAGCCGGATGCCCATGTATTTTTTTATCGAATTTCCGGTGAACGCCAGGGCGGCGTCGTTGAAATCGATCAGGAAAAAATCCCTCCCCATGTGCTGCCAGACATAGGTTGGAATAGGGAATCCCATGAACTGGGCCTTGAGCCGCTCATCGCTCTGCTGACGCGCCGTCTCATTTCGCATATCATCCGTGATATCCCGGAAGATCACCGTGCCGCCCTTCACGCTGCCGTTACTGTCCCGCAGCGGACTGGCGGAGACGGAAATAAACACGCCTTCGCTGCGGGCGGGATTTTTGATGAAAATGACTTCATCCAGGGTTTCCTGGCCCTGGATGGCCAGCGCCAGGGGAAGAAGGTGCGCGGGGTAGGGTGTTTTGCCATCCGGATAATAGCACCCGTAGGTGGCGGTCCATTCCGAGGGATCAATGTCCTGCAGACCGATTCCCAGTATTTTTTCGGCCACGGGATTGAAAAACAGAAATTTTCCCTCCCGGTCCGCCACGATGACGCCCTCCGCCAGACTGTCCAGCACAAACTGCAGGGTCTCCCGGGCGTCGGGCTTATACCATATTTCCTGACCATTCTGTCTGGTTCTTTCTGCCATAGGGGACTTTCGGATTTTAGCTATCAACGGATATTAAAAAGCGTAAATTTTGCCTCCTCCGCAATTCAGGAAACTAATGAGGCGGCAAAAACAGGACTCAAAATATATTGCATAATATTACCTCGCACCACCTATTTTTGTGACCTTTTCCATAATTTCGCATTTTTTTAGCAAATATTTTGCAGGGATGGGATTTAAGAAAGCTGTCAGCGCTCAGCAATCAGTTTTCTGCTTGAGGCCTTGCCGGGATATAGTTCATTTCAATGAGGAATAATGCAACCCATTTTTTCTCGCAGAGGACACGAAGAGCAGGGCGCAAGGCGCAAAGCGCATGGCGGGTGTTGAGCGATAAATGGGATGTCTGTCGCACCCGGTCTTTGATTTATTTTCTCTCGCCAAGACGCCAAGGAGCAAGGCGCATGGAGCAGAGCGCATGGCAGGACGTTAATCGATGGAAAATCACAGAGTGATGCCTCCGGCAATGTCCCTCGGGTACCGATTGATAATTGATAATTGCTCATTGGTCATCGATAATTGGCAACTTCGGTCTGCCGTCTCCGGTTTCCGTATTCCCGCTCATCATGTGCCATGTATGCGCGCCGCACGCCTAATAAACGGATAACCCGGCATTGTTGAAGCCCATGCCGGGTTACCCTTACTACGCCCCTCGCCCAGGGGCTCCCGGTCAGGCAGTCCGCCCCGTTGCCCGTCGGTCTGAATAGCCTGTCACCCGAACAATAAAATCAATGCGGAAACTGCCCGGCCATATGCCCGCTACCACCATCATCCGTCCGGTTAAATAATCATCTCCGGACAAAGAACAATGAATCCGGCTATTCTTTTGTACGTCCGGTTCTAGCGGGTAAAAAGCCAATTTCCCAAATAAAAAAGCTGTGCAAGTCTGCAATCTCCACGGGAATATCGCTTAAATCCTGCCCCAAAATATAGCAATACAGCGGAACACTTTTAAATTATGAAACCTCATAAATTTTGTCAATACTAAAATCATATTCCTGTATTTTATTAATCTGGATAGGAAGCCCATATCAATCGCCAATAAAATACCGTGCCCACCTTGTCAGAACCAAGCCACTGAAATCGCGATGGCCCAGATAGCGCTGTAATAGGTGCTCAGGATAATCGCTTCCGCGCTGTGGAATTTGCGGCGGAACTTATTGACCGCCAGCGTGGCATCGGAAACCATAAACAGCAGCGCGCCCACTGCTGCGAGCCCGGCGCCAGTGCCGGAGATGCCCAGCCAATTCTCCCAGCCCCGCCAGGCCATCACCAAAATAAACACGATGTAAACCAGCACGGGAATTTTCATTTTCCACAGGTAGGGAAAAAGGAATTGATAAATGGTAAAACCGATCGCCACAAAAATGAACAGCATCCACCAGGTGAATTCCCGGCCGACCACGAGGAAAGCAGACATGAACAGGATCTGTGCCGCCAGGAAACCTGCCAGTCCCTGCAAAAATTTTTCAGAGGGCAGCATCAGGAATATATCGCCCGCCAGCGCAAATACCAATCCCGCCATGATGAGCGATCCATAGGGAGAAGGTCTTGGAAATCCCGCCCAAACGGCAATAAAAATAATGATAACGGTGGTCAACGGTTTAAAAATATACACCAGCCGGGCCGGACCCGCATATTTCCCCCGGATGCAGAGAAGCGCCGAAATAAATGCCGCCATGGTTAGAAAAATGATCATCTGTTTTTACCGATAATGTGTTTGGCTGATTTCACACCCGCCGCTTTTTTGGCTCCTCGGCGAATGCGCGGCAGGAAACATCCCTTACTCCTTACCAGGCAACAAGCGTTCATGTATTTTCCTTTCCTGCCATTTTTTTAAGACCTTCCGAATCCAAACAGTTCTCCTGTTAATCCCTTATGCTTCCCCGTTGCCGTCCAGCACTTCCCGGATTTTTATGGCCAGCGTCCTGGGGCTGAACGGTTTCTGCAGGAAGTTTAGTCCTTCGTTCAGCACACCCTGCCGCACAACGGCGTCATCCGTGTAACCGGACATGAATAGCACCTTCAGGTCGGGATGCAGCTCGGTAAGCTGATCTGCCAGTTCCTTTCCGCTCATGCCGGGCATTACTACGTCGGTCACCAGAATCTGGATCTTTTCGGAGTTCTTCTCGCATATCTGCAGGGCGTCAATCCCGTTGGAGGCCGCCAGCACTTTGTAGCCGGACTGGCGCAGTACATCCCCGGAAAGTTCCCGTACCATTTCATCATCTTCCACCAGCAGGACGGTTTCTGTTCCCAAGGGATCCGGCTTATCTTTTTGCAAGGTTTCTTCTTCCCGCTCCTCTTCTTCCCGGTAGAGGGGGAAAAATATTTTGAAAGTGCTGCCCTTTCCCGGTTCGCTCTCCGCAAGGATATACCCACCGCTTTGCTGAACAATTCCGTATACCGTGGACAGTCCCAACCCCGTGCCTTTGCCCTTCCCCTTCGTGGTAAAAAAAGGTTCGAATATCTGGGAGCGCGTCTTCTCATCCATACCGATGCCGGTATCGGAAACGGAAAGCACCACGCAGCTATCCGGTTCCGTATTTCGCATTTCCCCGGGCAGGGATTCCGGACCTTCGCGGTTTTCGGTTCGCAGAGTCAGCGTGCCGCCTTCGGGCATGGCATCTCGGGCATTCACCACCAGGTTCATGACAATCTGCTCCACCTGGCCCGGATCGGCCCTGACCAGGTCGTTTTCCGCCGTAAAGTCCGTCACCACCTCAATGTCTTCCCCGATCAGCCGGTAGAGCATATCCCCCAGGTTTCTCAGCAGCTCATTAAGGTGAATCTTCTGCATTTTCAGGATCTGTTTGCGGCTGAATGCCAGAAGCTGCGTCGTCAGAGAGGCGGCCCGGTCGCCGGCCTTTTTTATCTGCTCAAGTTTTCCATAATGTGGATGGGATTCGCCCAGGGCGCCCATCAGCAGCTCGCTGTAGCTGCGAATAACGGTGAGGATATTGTTGAAATCGTGGGCCACGCCGCCCGCCAGCCTTCCGATGGCTTCCAGGCGCTGGGCCTGGAAAAACTGCTGTTCCAGGTTTTTATGGCCGGTAATGTCAAATATATATCCCTTGATTTCCCGCAATTCATTGGTCTGATCGAAACTGCCGATAAAATTGGCAATCACAAAAACCGGCTCACCGTCGCGTTTGCGGAACTCGGTTTCATAATACTCCAGTTTCCCTGCCTCCCGCAGGCGCAGCAGGAACTGGCGGTAGGCATCCGGTCCGGGAAAGATGGATACCAGATCGAACTTGCAGCCATCTTCCGTGGAATCTTCTCCGAACATGCGGGCAAACGCCGGGTTGCATTCCGTTATTTTGCCGTCTACCGTGGCGATAAAATCTCCCGTCAGGTCCTCCTGGAAAAAGAGGCGGTAATGCGCCTCACGCTGCTGTAATGCCTCTTCCGCCTTCTTCCGCTTTTGCTGTTCCTGCAGCTCCTTGAGGAGAATTGTTAAGTACTCGCCAATATCTTTTAGAGATGAAATTTCATGCTCTGTCCATTCATGCGGTTGTGGAGAATGGAAGGCAAGTATCCCGATCAATCCTCCGGAGGTATAGAGGGGAACGTTAAGCAGCGCCCGGATCCCGGCGGTTTCCAGTTCCGAAGCCAGCGGCCGCAGCTCTTCCGAGGCGGAAATATCGGGAATGATCAGCGGCTCTCCGGAACGAAGCGACTTCAGGACTTCCGGTGCCGCTGAAAGATGCGTCTCGGTGCCAATGAGGGAAGGCATTCCCCTGGGCTCAAGTGAATAGACCACCTTGGTTTTCCAAATTTCGTCAATGGTGGAGAATGAAACCCGGTATTCGTTGAAATAAATCCGCAGCGCCTTCAGGGTGCGCTCCAGAACCTGGTGCAGGGACATGCCGGTGGTAACGTTTGTCGCGATATTGTTGAGCAATTCCAGGCGGAGATGTTTTTCCTGCAAGCCTTTCTGAATTCGCATGCGCTCCGTGACATCGTTGATAAGAAAGATATAAACCGGGCGGCCGTCGAAGACGGAATTAAAGACCGTGCTTTCCTCATAAAAGAGAGTGCCGTCCTTGCGTTTATGGCGCCACAAACCGGTCTTCTGCATATCGCCGGGAGACTGGGAGAGGTATTCCTGCACCGCTCTAATATCTTCGGGCGGCCGGATGTCCAGCAGGGTCAGGTTTAAAAATTCCCGCAGGGAATAACCATATTGCTTGACAGCGGCCGTATTCACGGCCGCAAAATGCAAACCTTCTTTTTCCACCACCAGCATGGGCTGAGGATTGTTTTCGAACATCAGGCGATAGCGTTTTTCGCTTTGCGCCAGCAGCTCTTTCGATTTCTGAATGGACCTGAAAAACGGCCCGATTTTGGCCAGCCCAACTACCAGAAGCAGAGAAATTCCCAGGGCCACCAGTTCTGCCAGAAGACCATATTCATTATTCAGCGGATCATTCAAATATTCAACAAATGTAATACTTCGCCGCAACACCATTAACAGCAGTGCTGCAGCAATGAAAATCCAGGCAACATTTCTGCCGGTGTCCCTGAAAAGGATAACAGCGATAACGACCGCAGCCACCTGAAACAGAATGGATGCCCCGATAATCAGCCCAATCTCCATATCCTTTCTCCAGATATGATTAAAACGGATTTATTTTAACTGCGTCGGGGGATGCTTTCCCGCCTTAAATACGTTAAACCAGCCGTTGCTCTTATGAATATGTCTAATGAATCTATAGATATAGATACAAAATTTTTATTTGCAAATAAAGCAAAATTTTAATTTTTCAAATAATATTAACAGGGACAGCAGCGTTCTATTACTTGAATATCGGATTCGGAAATTATGGGACAATTCAGCAACATCATATATTTGTATATTCGCATCCAATATTCAACAATACATTCCAGATATAATCATACTCGAACATGTAATACCGAAGTACGCTGCAACCGGGTGAGCAGGATGCCGTGAATTGGGATATCAAGCTTCATTCAAAAATTCAAAGCACCACGCAAAGGATAGGTGAAAGAGATCACCCTGCGGTGTGGAAATTCATATTTACCCGCAAGGTCACGTTGATAGGATTTCCTATAATTCAAGCAGGGGCAGGTAAAGGCGGGAGGCATTCACCACGGAGTTAAATTCGTCTTCATAAGCATCATTAAACAGTTCCACGGTGGTATAACGAAACAGGGGCAGTTCACTTCTGCTGCCGCTTACATCGCTGTAGGCCCTGTTAAGTTCTTTCAATATATAAATACGGTTTTCGTTGGTAAGAATCTGGGCATAATAGGCCAGATTGACTGCATAAGAAATAATGGTTCCGTAAAAAACCTGCAGCACCGGATTTTCAATATTATAGAAGTATTCATTTATCATTTTAATAGCCAGCACCTTCAGGATTCTTTCTTTAATGGTACGCAAATCCACCTCATCTTCCTGGCCGCTATAATACTTTGGATTGTCGGATGGGGTGTATCGGGCGATCTCCTTGGCCATGTTGAAGAGATTCATGGTGATCTGGGAGCGGGGGCCGGCATCTCCGGAAGGATGCAGCAGTTTCCGGTAATAAATATTCGATTCGCTCCAGTCCAGAAAATCTTCCAGCCCGAACAGGTACTGGGTGGTCAGCCCCTTCTCAAAATCGCGCAGGATCCTGTT
>JARRQT010000242.1:0-12437 GCA_037381445.1 Calditrichia bacterium | reverse complement strand
GCTCTGTGTCGGCCTGGATACGGACCTGGAGCGCATCCCGAAATTTCTGCTGAGCGAAAATGACCCGCTTCTGATCTTCAACCGGGAGATTATCCAGGCGACTTCGGACTATGCTGCGGCCTATAAAATCAACATCGCCTTCTATGAAGCGCTGGGCGTGGCCGGCTGGCGCCTGCTGGAAAAAACCCTGAAATTGCTGCCCGGCCATACCGTGCTAATCGCCGATGCCAAACGGGCCGATATCGGGAATACTTCCCGCAAATACGCGGAAACCTTTTTTGAAACCTACCAGTTTGATGCAGTTACGGTTTCGCCCTATATGGGGACGGATTCCCTCTCCCCGTTTCTGGAATTCTCGGACCGCGGCGTATTCATTCTGTGCCTGACCAGCAACAAGGGTTCGCAGGATTTTCAATATTTGAACATCGATTCCGAACCCTTATATTTGCATGTGGCCCGCAAGGCCGCCCTCTGGAATCTGGAATACGGCAATTGCGGACTGGTGGCAGGCGCTACCCATCCGGAGGATTTAAGCAGCATCCGGGAAATTGCTCCCAACCTTCCCCTTCTGATTCCGGGCATCGGTGCACAGGGAGGGAACCTTGCAATGGCGGTTCAGTTTGGAACAGATGAGAACGGGCGCTGCGCACTGATTAACTCCAGCCGGGGTATCATTTACGCCTCGGATGGCCCCGATTTCGCCGCAGCCTCAGAATCGGCGGCGCGGGAGCTGCAGAACCGCATCAATGAAATGAGGCAGTTGAAAACCAAAAGCCAATCCGACAGAGGGTAAACAACCATGGAAAGAAAAGAAGCACTTCGCATATTTGAAGAAACCGGCGCCCTGCAAAACGGCCATTTTCTGCTGACTTCCGGTTTGCACAGCCCGCAGTATTTTCAGTGCGCCATGGTCATGCAATATCCCCGCTACCTGGAGGAGTTTTGTCGTGAAATCGTCGATTTCTTTCAGGAGGAAGAAGACATCGATGTGGTGATCGCGCCGGCGGTGGGCGGCATTGTGGTTGCCCAGGAAATCGGCCGCCTGCTGGGGACCCGTTCTGTATTCGCGGAGCGGGAAAACGGGAAGATGAAACTGAGAAGGGGCTTCGTGATCGCACCCCGCGAAAAAGTGCTGATCTGCGAAGATGTGATTACCACCGGCGGATCGGTGCAGGAAGTGATTGATCTGGTAGAGGATGCCGGCGGTTTTCCGGTGGGCGTGGGTGTGATTGTGGACCGCAGCGACGGCAAAGTTAAATTCGATATTCCCATGTTTGCTTCCGTGCAGGTTAAGGCCATCACCTATGAAGCGGACAAATGCCCGCTGTGCAGCCAGAATATTCCCCTCGTCAAACCCGGCAGCAGGGAAAACAGTTAGACAAAAAACAAAATATTATGGCAGACGGGAAGAAATTGCTGGCAGGCACTCCCCGGGCCAATCAACCGGAAATAACACTTATTAATACAGATTTAGTCAGACTATGAAAATATGTTCTCTCTCCAGCGGCAGCAAAGGTAATTCACTCTTTATTGAATCTTCCAACGCGCGGGTGCTTGTCGATATCGGATTGAGCGCCATGCAAATCCGGCAGCGTCTGGAATCCATTGAGGTCGATCCTAAAACCATTGACGCGGTAGTAATAACCCATGCGCACCGTGATCATGTGCGGGGAGCGGGTGTGTTCTCCCGGAAATTCGGGACATCCATCCACGGTCATGCGGAGACGCTGGATGAAATAACGTACCTGTTCAGCAAGAATGAACCGGTTATCCCCTGGACTCAGCCGTTTTCCATAAAAGATATTCATTTTACCCCGTTCCGGGTTTCTCATGATTCCTTTCCGACCGTTGGCTACCTCATCATGTCTGGCACCCGCCGGCTGGCGGTATGCACCGACCTAGGGGTCGTGACCAGCGAAGTGACCGATCACCTGAAACTGGCTGAATTCCTGGTGATAGAGAGCAATCACGATCCCGATATGCTCATGAAAGGACCGTATCCCTGGGAACTGAAGGAGAGAATCGCCAGCCGGGTGGGACATCTTTCCAACCACGATACCGGTCTGCTCATCAAAAATATTCTGAACGGCAAGGTGCGGCAAATCCTGCTGGGCCATCTCAGCGAGGAAAATAACATATCGGAGCTGGCCAGAGAAACCGTTCTGGAATACATCGGCCCCGGATTTTCCGATATCGTGGATGTGATCGAGCAGAAAACAGTTTCCAGAATTTACGAATTCTGATATGAAATATCCGTCCCCCAATAACACGCTGAAAGGAAAAACTTTCCATTTCCATGATACTTAACTTTTTCATTCTGGCATTCGGACTCGCATTGCTATGGGTGGGAGCGGAATTATTAATCAAAAACTCCTCCAAATTTGCCCGCTCCCTGGGTGTCAGTCCCGTCATCATCGGTCTGACGGTGGTTTCCATCGGAACTTCGCTCCCGGAATTTGTGGTCAGCCTGATGGCCGCCATTCAGAACACCATGGGCATATCCATCGGCAACATTATCGGTTCCAACATCGCCAATATCGGCCTGATTTTAGGCATAGGCGGCCTGCTTTCCCAACTGGAAGTCAAAAAATCGTGGGTTAAGAAAGAAGTCCCGGCCATGCTTTTTTTCACCATTGTTTTCATCATTTTCTGCCGCACCGGGTATATCATTTCCCGTCTGGAAGGGATCGTGCTGCTGCTCTTCCTCGTCACGTTCCTGGGATATCTTTCCCGCGCCTCACTGCTGCAGATGCAGGATTTCAAAGAACTGCAGGAAATGAAGGGAGAGACGGTCCGGCATTTGCCCATCTCCAAAAAAGCAGTTCTGCTGCTCCTTTCAACAGCAGGCATTATTATTCTGATCATCGGGTCCAAAATCACAGTGGATTCGGGCACTCAAATCGCCCGCACCCTGGGAGTCAGTGATACGGTCATCGGATTAACGCTGATTGCGGTGGGCACTTCCCTGCCGGAACTTGCCACAACAATTGTGGGCGTAATGCACAAGGAAACCGATATTGTGGTGGGCAACGTGGTGGGAAGCAATATCTTCAATCTGCTTTTCATTGGCGGCATGGTCCCTCTCATCCGGCCCATCCCCATTGAACAGTCTCTTTTTTCGATACAGTTTCCATTCTTGCTGGGAATCTCCGTCTTATTGTGGCCGCTGATGCGAATCCGCTGGAGAATCTACCGGTGGGAGGGCATCCTGCTGCTTTCGACTTATGCGCTGTTTTTGGGATTGACCTACAGCGTCTGACTTTTGGACAGAAGTTAAAGAATCAACCATATGGGGAAATCATGATTACCAGAAAAGAGGCATTTGAGTTATTAACCGAATATACCAGTAAAGAGGGGCTGATCGCTCACGCCCTGTCAGTGGAAGCCGCCATGCGGGCATATGCAAAAAAATTTGGGGAGGATGAAGAAGCGTGGGGAATCGTCGGACTGCTGCACGATTTTGATTACGAAAGATATCCCAGCGCCGAGGAGCATCCATTTAAAGGGGCCGAAATTCTGAGAAGCAAATCATTCCCCGAGGAATGGATCAGGGCCATCTTGAGCCACGCCTCCTATTCAAACGTTCCCCGGGATACGCTGATGGCGAAGACTCTTTTCGCGGTGGATGAACTGTGCGGATTCATTACCGCCGTGGCTTATGTGCGGCCAAGCCGCAAACTGGAAGAAGTGAAGGTTAAGTCCGTGAAGAAAAAGATGAAGGATAAGGCCTTTGCCCGCCAGGTCAACCGGGAAGAGATCATTCAGGGCGCGGAAGAACTCGGAGTCCCGCTGGACGAGCATATTGATTTTGTCATCAAAGCCATGCAGGGAATTTCCGACAAGCTCGGTCTGTAGATTATGGATTATTATAGAGGGGCAATGAGACGTAAAAACTGCTTCCTTTGCCTGTCCCCTCGCTGGCCGCCCAGATTTTCCCTCCATGGGCCCTCACAATGCTTTTGCACAGGGACAATCCCAGTCCGGTGCCTCCTCCCATGAACTGGTGTCTGCTGGTATGGTGATACTGGATGTTTTCCAGTTGATAGAAGGTGTCGAATATTTTTTCCAGTTCCTCTTCCGGGATGCCAATTCCGCTGTCCCGGAAAACGTAAACCGCATCGCCTTCCTTCCGGTATGCCTCAATTTGAATTGTTCCCCCGTCCGGAGTGTATTTTATCGCATTGCTCATCAAATTTTCAAATACCAGGTACAGTTTGCGCTGGTCGGCCATAACCCTTATTCCTGACGGCACATTTTCCACCACCTCAATTTTTCTGTCCATCAGATATTGTTTGGTTTGGTCCAGCAGGTGGGTAATGATCGTTCTGGGATCGATGACTGCGGGGTGCAGCGCGTACTCTTTCGATTTGAACCGGACGGTTTCAAAAAAAGTCTCGATGATTTCATTCAACCGGAAAGCGCCGTTCAGTGCATTTCGCAGCAATTTCTGAAGCGGTTCGTCAAGTCCTTCCTTCTGCTGGTTGAGAAGTTCCAGGGCGCCAGTAATGATGGCGGCCGGCGTCCGCAGTTCATGGCTGGTGATAACCAGAAAGCGGTTTTTCAATTCATTGTATTTTTTCAAATCCTCATTTTTCTTCCTGAGAAGTTCATTTTTTATTTCCAGCTCGCGGTCCAGTTGCCGTTTCTCGGTCAGCAGATCGTAATACTTTTTCGCCTGCCGGACCAGCGTGACAATCGAATTCGCATCCCAGGGTTTGGTAATGTAGCCGTAAACATGCCCTTTATTAATGGCATCCAGCATTTCGGGAATTTCAGTATAAGCGGTAAGCATGATTCGAACCGTATCCGGAGATATCCCAATCACTTTGTTCAGCAATTCAATGCCTGTTATTTCGGGCATTCGCTGGTCGGTGATGATGATATGGATTGGTTCCTGACGAACGATTTCCAGCGCTTGCCGGGCCCCGGTGGTTTTGGTGAAGGAGAATTCCTTTTCCCTCCTGAAAACACGCTCCAAGGCCTCCAGATTGCGGACTTCGTCATCCACGCAAAGACAAGAAATCCAAATCGTCGGCTGGTCTTATAAATGCCAGTCGAAGGAATCTATTTCAAAATAGTAAAATATCTCGTATGGATTTCAGCCCACTTCCCTGTGTAAAAATTTTAAGACTTCCGGATTAAAAAACAAAATCTTTTCAAAAAAATATCAGAATCCGGCAATATTAAAATACAATGAAGGTTGAATACCGGTTTCTATCAGTCGAAAATCCGCAGAAAACAAGCGGCCTTTTCCTGTGAAATTCCTTCCGGCTTTTTTTCAGACCGACGCTGTGACAGGCATCAGGTTCATCCGGAATCATCAATCCAAAGGCTGGAAAATAACCTTGAGGTCCTCCACGGAAAGCTGTTTGATTAATCCTTTCTCGGAAGTGATCAGCGTATCGGACAGTTCTTTTTTCTTCTGCTGCAGTTGCAGTATTTTTTCTTCAACCGAGTTTCGGACAATATACTTATATACGAAAACCCGGTTTTCCTGCCCGATACGGTAAGCGCGGTCCGTGGCCTGCTGTTCCACTGCCGGATTCCACCAGGGATCCAAGTGAATAACATAATCCGCAGCGGTGAGATTCAGCCCCAGCCCCCCGGCTTTCAACGAGATCAGGAAAATCTTGATATCCGGATTTTCCTGAAAATTTTCGATCGGGATTTTGCGTTTCCGGGTGCTGCCGTCCAGATACTCATGCATCCAGCCGCGTTTCTCGACTATCCGCCGCACCAGTCCCAGAAATCGCACAAACTGGCTGAAGATCAGGACCTTGTGCCCTTCCTCCACAATTTCCTCCAGCATTTCTTCCAGCAGCAGAATTTTGCCCGATTCATCCAGGCCAACGGAACTATCAAGAATGGCCGGATGACAGGCGACCTGCCGCAGATAGGTCAGCGCTTCCAGGATTTTCAGCCTGGTTTTGGGCAGCCCGTCGCGTTCCATCTGGTCAAAAATCTGATCACGGTAGAAATTGATCCATTTTTTGTAAACGCTCTGCTGGACATCGGTCATTTCCACCAGTTGTATAATATCGGTGCGCTCCGGCAGTTCTTTCAGGACTTCCGTTTTCCTCCGGCGCAAAATAAAAGGATAGATGATCTTCCTCAGCAAAGCCTGCCGGTTCAGGTATTCGTCTTCCTCCTTCACGAAACGGGATTCGAACTGCTGCAGCGTGCCCAGCATCCCGGGATTCAGGAAATTGAATTGCGCCCATAGATCGGTTACCGAATTTTCGATGGGCGTGCCGGTGAGGCACAAACGATGGGCGACCCGGAAAGAAAGCGCCGCCTGATATGTCTTGGTGGATGGATTCTTGATCTTCTGGGATTCATCAAGAATCAGATATTCCCAGCTAAATTCCTGCAGCAACTCCTGGTCCTGCAGCAGAATTCCGTAGCTCAGCAGGACAGCGTCATAGTCATCAAAATGCATGGCCATCCGCTCGCGATCGGTTTTCTGTCCCTGGTAGCGCAAAATCTTCATGCCGGGCGCAAAACGTCCGAATTCATTTTCCCAATTGAACAGCACGGTAAGCGGCACCACAATAAGCGCCGGATTTTTCAGTTCCTTCCGATCCTTCAAATTTCGAAGCAATGCAATAACTTGCACGGTTTTGCCCAAACCCATATCATCCGCCAGAATGCCGCCAAAGTGAAAACGGTGCAAGAAACTGAGCCAGTCCAATCCGGCTTTTTGATAATCCCTTAGTTTCCCGCTGAATTTTTCGGACACTTCAACCGGTTCTATATTCTGAAAATTCTCATAATTCTTTTCCCATTCCCGATATTTTTCATCTGTCTCAACCTGGTCAGCGAGCCGCAGCAGCTCATCAACCAGCGGCAGCGCTGTTGGATTTATCTTCTGGTGCCCTTCGGGCAAGGAAGAATCCACCAATCCGAAAAACTGCTGCAGACGGGAGAGCAGATCGTCGGGCAGATATACGTTTGAACCGTCCGCCAGTTTGAGATATCTCCTGTGCTGCCGGATCTGCTCCTTCAAATCCGGTATTTTCATCGTACTGCCGTCCAATTCAAATTTGAAAAAGATATCCAGCCAGTCGATGCCGCTGGATATTTTCAAATGCAATTTTGGCAGACTCCGGTGCAGGCGGTGACGGGCCAGCTTTTCCTCTCCATAGACTTCGATGCCGTGCTTGACAAGTTCGGGAAGCTGCGTGCGCAGCCAATCCAGTGTTTTGTACTGGGGATCTACCTGCCAGCGCCGCTGGATATAAAACAGACCGTATTTTTGAATTATGCGGCACATTTCCTTCTCTTTTTCCTTGTCCCGCTTCACCACGAACAGATAATTACCCTGGGTGGCAAGGGATTTTTCAGAAAGAGGCTGTGCCGGGAATTCAAGATTTTCATATTTGAATTTCACGTCAACCGTGAATTGCCCGGCGCGCTCGGACAGATAGATTCTGGCGGCTGATAGAGGCAATTCATATAATTTCAGATGCTCTTCGAGACTGGTCCAGTCAATTGCCGGTAATATTTTGGGAACGAAAATGTTGATGAACTCCTTGAGTTCATCAACCGGTATTTCCACACTCTGCTGCAGCCTCAGGAAATTGATCCAGAAGAACGCCCCCATATTCGATTCAACCCGATACAGAGTATGCTTGTAATGCAGGTAGATGGGATTGGCGCTGAGCACATCGATATGATCTTCAAGAATAATGGTGTGTTCGGGGAATACGATGGCGGGCTGGAGCATATAAACTTCGCCCTGCTTAAATATTCCCAGAGAAAGATTTCCGGTTTCATCATAAAAATCAAGATCTTTGGGTTCTCTGCTTTCCGGAGTCCGCAGTTTCAGGCGGCTGCCGCGAAGCCAGTCCAGCAGAAAACCGACAGGCTGCCCGTAATTAAAAAGCCGCCGGGTGTCGTAATTTGTAAAGGAATAAATGGAAGAAAGAACGTTTAATTCATCCTGCGTGATGCTCACTTTTTGGGATTCGACAACCTGCACACTCAATTTGACTTCCTTGCCGGATTCGCCATCGAGACGCGTATATTCGGCATAGGGCAGGATTTCCCAGTTGGCAGGCCGCAGTTCAAGGATGAAGTAAGGCTGATAAACGCCTTTTTTCAGTTCAAAAGTCTGCGGCTGGGCCACGGAACGAATTAAATCCTCCAGCCAACCACTTGTCAGGATACGAGATGATTTCCCCGCTCGTCCGCGGACTCCATCATGCTGAATTTAAGCTACAAATTCACTTCTTCATGTGACCGGATTCTATAAATATAAAAATAAACTTTAAAAAGTATATCTCGTTTTTTAATTATTATCCGATTTCCAATGAAAATAAGAAGTTGCGTAAAACGGAAAATCTAAAAGCAAATAATGGTTTACTACCCTTTGTATCTGAACATGTGAAGTATGGGGAAATTGAATAATCAGCTGAAAGGCAGATGAGCAAACATTTTTCGGGATAAGTTTCTGTCCGCAGGATCCGTTCGTTGAAATTGACTCACATCACTTGCCAACCTTGCGGAAACAGATTTGACTTTCTCTTGCCTCCCCCCGCCCGTCCTTCGGGCCCGGAAATCTTACCATTTCCGCATTATTTTTATTCGGAACAAATGGAAAATCAATAGACTGAAATCCGACCTGGAATCCTTAAGCGGATAATGTTCTCAATTTTCCTTTCACCAGATGTTCATCATAAAGGTATTTATACCATACGAGCATTACTCCGGCAATAAGGACATTGGACAGCAAAATACCTGCCCAAACACCATTAAGGGAAAAATACCGTGCCCCGAAATATGCCAGCGGGAGCATAAGTCCGAACATCCGCAGCAGGGTGGCAATAAGCTGGCTTTTTCCCAACCCAAGGCCCTGGAAGCTGGTGATTGTGCACATGAATATTCCATTAAACAGATAGCCCGGCGCCATGATGCGCAACGCATCGGCGGTGATCCCGAGAACCTCCGCGGACTGGGCAAACACCCCTGCAAACAGCGCAGGCGCTATTGAAATCAGCAGGCTCACCAGGAACATCAGCGCCATGGCGATTTTGAGCCCGGTGAAATATATCTTCCGGATGCGTCCATATTTTTGGGCGCCGTAATTGTGACCGGTCATAATGGCGATGGCCTGCCCGATGCCGATCACCGGTAGAAAAGCCACCATCTCGTAGGTGAAAGCGATGGTATAGGCGGCCCGGGCATCATTTCCGAACGGTTTCAGAATCAGAAATACCAGGCTCAGTGAAAAGCTGGTAAAAATTTGCCCGATGGAAGCAGGAAAGCCAACCTGGAATATTCCTTTGAAAATTGACCAATCATAACGAAAGAACGATAGTTTCAGCTTTACAGGTCTGGCTTTGAGAATTAATACGGACAGAGCGTAGAGCAGCGCGATAAACCGTGAAATTCCGGTCGCCAGCGCGGCCCCCTTTATCCCCATTCCGGGAATAAATCCCCAGCCAAAAATAAACAAAGGGTCCAGCGCGATGTTGAGCAGCGTGCCGGTGAGCATGAATTTCATGGGATAGACCGTATCGCCCCATCCGCGAAAAATGTTGTTGCTCAACATGCTCAGCAGGTTAATGGGTGAAAAAAGAAATATAATGGTCAGATAACCGGTGATGGATTCCAGCAGTACACCATGGGCACCCAGCCCGCGGAAAATAGCATGCTGGGTCAGCAATCCCATAATACCCACGCCAATGCCCATCACCAATGCCAGGATAAAACTATGCAGGGCAGCAGAAACCGCCCTTTCCTCGCGTTTTGCACCCAGGCTGCGCGAGATGAAGGAATTCAGCCCCATTCCCATCCCCGAGCCCAGGGCGATAATGACCAGCTGTATGATAAAAGCCATTCCGATGGCGGCGGTTGCCACGTCTCCCAAACGGCTCACGAAATAGCGGTCCACAAAATTAAAACTTGTTTGGAAACCAAAGGCAATAATCATGGGAAGCGCCAGGCCAAATAGTGTTTTGGAGATGGAGCCGTTCAGCAAATCATATTTCTGATTTTTCATTCGAATCCTTGTTATGACTAAATCCAAATATTCAATTTAAAAAATTTAATCAGATTCTCCTAAATGGAAATCAGATAAATTTTTTGCAAAAAGAGAATGATATTTGTTGTTTCCTATTCAGGGATGAAAAATATCAGAGAGAACCGCAGGGCGATTCCGGACTCTCTCTCCCCATCTCCTGGAACTACCAGTATCTGAAAACAAGAAAATGCTATTGAAATCTGATTACCGGAAATTGATTTTCGCAAACAATCCCGTATAAATTTTACAGCAGCCGGTTTAGTTAAAAATTGATCCTTACAGCAGTTAAATATTCCAGAAACCTTTTATTTTTTCACCGAGCACAGCAGCCGGACAATCCCGCCGAAATAGGTTTTTGTCGAAAAATCCGAAAATCCTTTCTCCTCCAGCAATGCCGGCCAGTCCCGGTCGATAAAATCTTCGGTCGGCTTGCACTCCATACGGCGGATGCCAAAACGTATGTACCATGCTGCATTATCCACTGAAAAATGATTGTAATCCAGGATACAGAACCTGCCGCCCGGCCTTAGATTGTCAGCCACATTCTGAACTACCATCAGCCGGTCTTCCTGCCTGAGACCATGGATGACAAAAGATATAAATGCCAGCGAAGCTTGTTCCGGCAGCCTGAAGGCCTTTTCAATGCGCTGGTTGATAATGACTAGGCGCGGCTCGTTTTTCTGAAGTTCGGCAAGCTGCTGACGCATTTCCTCTCCTATCTCCAGAGCGTATATCCTGCTTTCCGGACCAAGATAATCAAACATTAACTTGTCATTCTTTCCCGTGCCGGCGCCCAAATCCATGACAATTTCATTTTCATTCAGATTTAAATCGGCAATAACCCGGCGGATAAATACCTCATACCTGCGGAAAGAGATCAGATTTAAAAGCAGATCATAGAACCGGGCCTCCAGTCCTGTGATTTCAACCTGCGGTTTAGTCGGCATCCATTTTCCTTTTTTGAATTATATAGATAGCTGCCGGAAAAGTTTCGATGCAGCAGCCGGGCAAATTTACATTGATGCAGTTTGCTGCGATAAAGCAGCAGTGTTTTCTGATGATCCTACTTTAATTTACATCTGGCAAAACAAGAAGCCTCCTACAAAAAACCTCAAGCTTACAACTGTTTTATTAATTCTTTATTCCAGGAAGGTCAAAATTTATAGGTTATCCAAAGCGGATCGATAAGCCGAATTCTGTTATCTTCCAAGGGAAAATCGGCGATCATTTATCTGATGCAGCCTACCCGGAAGTTTGTCCGCCGCGGCGGAACACGAAACGGACCGCTTCGCTCTCCCGAGGGAGAATCCTTCCCTATTTGGCCTTGCTCCGGATGGGGTTTGTCTGGCCCGGGCGTTACCGCGCCCCCCTGAGGGAACATTCCTTCCGGAATCCGGCCGGTGGGCTCTTACCCCGCCATTTCACCCTTACCCCATACCTGCATTCAACAATCCCAATGCCCTGATTAATGATTTTTAAAAGCAGATATGAGGCGGTATAATTTCTGTGACACTTTCCGTCCTGCAAAGCTTTCGCTTCCCAAGCCCCGGATTTTCTCCGGGCACCCTGCCCTGCGGAGTTCGGACTTTCCTCCCGTGCCAGGAGCACAGGCGACCGCCTGATCCGCTTCGGATAACTTCTTTACAAATAAAAAACAAACCGAAAAAATATTAATCCTCATCCACCCAAACCAGGATACGCCCGCAATGTTCGCAGGTGTAGAGACGGTTATTCTCATGAATCTCAACAATCTTCTGGGGGGGAATAGCAGAAAAGCACCCGCCGCAGGAACCTCGCTTTACCGGGACAACCGCCAGCCCGTCTTTGGCCTTGCGGATCCGATCGTACTGACGAAGATAACGATCATCAATCTCCGCGACAATTTTCTTCCGTTCATTCGACAGGCGTTTTTCCTCTTCTTCCGTCTGCTCAATAATTTCTTTTAGTTCCTCGCGGTAATCTTTCAACTGTTCTTCCAGCTTTGCGATATCCCCCCCAAGTTCTTCGATGATTTTTTTGGTCTCCTCTTCCTCTTCCAAGGATTGAAGAATTTTATTCTCCAGTTCACTGACTTCCATTTTCTTGGTGTCGATTTCCAGAGATATGGCATCGTACTCTTTGTTCGTCTGAACGCTGTACAGCTGATCTTCATATTTTTTCAGCTTTTCTTTGCTGGCTTCAATCTCGGATTGGAACATTCGCCGGTCCGCTTCACCTTTGCTGATCTTTTCCTGCAGTTCATCTCTCCGGTCCTGCTTGTCTTTCAGGTCCTGTTCTGCTTCTTCTATCATCATTGGCAAATCGCCCTTTTGTAATTGCAGCACATCAAACCGGCTGTCAATTTCCTGCAATTCAACTAACTCTTTTACTACCTTTTTCAACTTTTCCTCCTGCCACGTTATCTTTTATGCAA
>JARRQT010000241.1:0-5023 GCA_037381445.1 Calditrichia bacterium | reverse complement strand
AACAAATTCCTAAATCTGACTGAAAAAGGAAAGGGAATCATTAATTCGGTGTTAAGCACGCGCCGGGTCCTTATCAATTTCTTCCGGGAGGTTTTAAAATTGCCTGAAGATACTGCCGAGGAGGATGCCTGCAAAATCGAGCACTTGATCAGCCAGGAAACTGGTGAAAAATTGATGGCTTTTGTGGGCTATACGCTTTCTGATGCTATACAGACGAAGATATTCAGAAACGAGTTCGATAAATTCAGCTTGTCTTGTCAATCCCGGGCGGAGTGCGATATTTGCGAGTTGGATTGTTTCTTCAATGAAAAAGAGTCCGCTGCAACTGAATGAAAATATGAATGCATGATGAGGGAGAGAATATGTTGAAAAAGTTCAATCTGTTGGATTTGAAGCCGGGTGAAGAGGCTGTTATTTCCGGATTTAACAATGATTTTGGAGATATGGAACGTCTGCGGGATCTGGGTTTAAGCAACGGAGCAAGCGTTCGATTCATTAAATATGCTCCTTTCGGAGATCCCATTGAGATAATGATTCGCGGTTTTCATCTGTCCATTCATAAATCTATTGCCGAAAACATTCTCATAATAAAGGATGAAGGAATTCAATGAAGTTTACCGATATAGATATAATCTCATTTCATAAAAAGCCGGTTAAAGAAGTGAAATCCGATTGGGTGGTTATTGTCGGAAATCCCAATTCCGGCAAAACCGCTATTTTCAATCGCCTGACGGGGATGCATGGCAAGGTAGGAAATTATCCCGGCGTCACCGTCGAGAAGAAAACAGGAATGCTGCGTGGATCTGAAATTCTGGTCAGGGATTTGCCGGGAAGCTATAGTCTCAATCCCCGCAGCCTTGATGAGCAGATCGTTGCCGATACGGTGCAGAGCTGGCGTTTTACGGAAGAAAGACCGCGTGCGATTCTGGTGGTGGTGGATTCCACCAACCTTGCCAGAAATCTTTATTTGACATTGCAGGTTTCGGAATTTGGTGTCCCGACTATTCTGGTTCTTAATATGATGGATGAGGCGGGAAAAAGAGGACTTTTCATTAATATGGAATTGTTGAAGGAGCTTTTGGGAATCCATCAGGTTGTCTCCGTGTCTGCGAAGTATGGCCAGGGTATCCCGGAGCTCATCCGTTCCATTGAAAAAGTTGCCGAAGAAGATTTTTCCGCTGTTCGGGAGCCAAGAATGGATACCTCGGATCCCGGCCACATTCCTCTACAAAAATTGACGGAAATTCTGGATTCGTATCGGGACAGATTGGGTATACCTTCCTTAGTCGAGAGCATGCGGCTGGTAGCAGATGATAATTATATTAAATATCTGCGTCCTCTGCTGTTTCCCGAAGAGATAAATGAGATTACCCGTGAAATTGAAAGCGCCCGCAACGGTTTTAAAGCGCAAGGATTTTCATATCAGGCATTGGAATCGAATGCGCGCTATAAATTTATTGATCTGATATTGGAAAAAGTAATTCGACGGGAGCAAGATCTCCAAAAATCCTTCAGCGAGAAAATTGATAATATTCTTACCCATCATATCTGGGGACCGGTCAGCCTGGTGCTGATCCTGGGTTTTATTTTTAACGCTATTTTTAGCTGGGCGGAAGCACCCATGCAATGGATCACTTCGGCCGTCGCCTGGACCGCCGGACGGGCTGATCTGATTTTGCCGGCTGGCCCCTTAAAGAGTCTTATTGTCAATGGTATTATTTCCGGGGTTGGGAATGTGATCGTTTTCCTGCCGCAAATCATGCTCCTGGTATTCTTCATCAGTTTGCTGGAAGACAGCGGCTATATGGCGCGGATGGCCTTCATTATGGACAAATTGATGGGGAAAATCGGCCTTCAGGGAAAATCGGTCCTGCCAATGCTGAGCGGTTTCGCCTGCGCCATTCCGGCGGTGATGGCCGCCCGGACAATTGAGAATTGGCAGGATCGTCTTAAAACTATTCTGCTCATTCCGCTGATGAGCTGCAGTGCGCGGCTCCCTGTCTACGTACTCCTGATTTCCGCATTTATCCCCCACAAGACCGTACTGGGATTCCTGCAGTTGCAGAGTGTGGTGCTGATGGGGATTTATTTTCTCGGATTCTTTACTGCGGTGGCGGGATCGGCGATGGTGAAGAAATTCGCCTCCAGAAAAAAGAGATCTCAGTTCATTATGGAAATGCCTCCTTACCGCCTCCCTTTAATGCGGTCAGTGGGCTGGAAAATTTATAATTCCACGAAATTGTTTTTGGTGAATGCGGGAAGCATCATCCTCGCCATTTCGGTCATCATGTGGTTTCTAGCCTCTTATCCCGCGCCTGCAAAAGAGTCTTCGCTCACATCCCGGGAAAGAGTGGAGCAGAGCTATGCCGGCCAGATGGGCCATGCCATGGAACCGCTCATCAAACCCCTCGGATTTGACTGGAAGATGGGCGTTGGTTTGATTTCATCGTTTGCGGCCCGCGAAGTCCTGGTAAGTTCTTTTGCAACCATTTATAATATTCAGGATGATGATGGCTCAGGAAACGTTCCGCTGATACAGGCCATGAGAGAGGACAGGTATGCTGATGGGCGGGCGGTATTCACGCCGCTGGTCGCTATTTCACTGATGGTTTTTTTCGTGTACGCGGCCCAGTGTATGTCTACCTTCGCAATTGTGCGGCGGGAAACCAATTCCTGGCGCTGGCCGCTGGTAATGGTGGGATACATGAATGTGCTGGCGTTCAGCGCCTCTTTTATTGTATTTCACGGCGGCAAATTATTTGGATTGGGATAATAGTAATAGTATGGAAGAGCTTTTGGTATTCGCTATTGTGCTGCTGGCATTCTTTTTCGTTATTCGCCATATGAAACGGCTGTTAACGGTTGGTGAAGGAAAAGGATGTGAGAAGTGCGCATTGAACGAGATGATGATAAAAAATCAGAAAAAACCGGCTGGTTGGAATGCCTCTTCGGGAAGCATATCAAAGAAATTCCATCTCAGAAATCTTTTCTGAGACCATCTGTGGGGTTATCTCTTTCATACATCTGAAATGTTTTTCGGGACATGAACCTCTCCCGATATGACTGCAGGGCCGGCAATACAGACCTTCGTTCTCCAAAACAACAGCCTTGGAGCTATACGGAAAGAAACCAAGTTCTTCAACCGTGGAGCCGAATATTGCGATGAGCGGACGGTTGAAGGCGCTGGCAACGTGCATCAATCCGGAATCGTTGCTGATAACGAGGGCCGCATTTTTGATAACAGAGGCGGTTTCGGAAATAGAAAGCTTTGCGGCAAATGAGGCCGCAATTTGATCCGGGAGTAATTGCAGAATGTTATTTGTCACTGCGACATCCTCCGGCCCCCCAACCAGTATCGTTTTTAGACCGTAACTCTGATGGAGTCGGCGGATGAGTTCCGCAAAATATTCCGGCAGCCAGCGCTTGGTGAAGTGCCTGGCACCCGACGCCATTACGACTTTCCAGTTTCCCGGCGGAAGTTCATTTATTTGTGTAGGGATGATATTGCTGAGTTCCGGAGGCAGGAAAAATTCCAGTCCCTGGCCATCCGGTTCGAGACCCAGTGGTTTTGCCGCCAATATGTATTTTTTCCATACCGGAATTGGGCTGCCGTATATTTTCCGGTAAAGATTGATTTTCAATTTAACCAATAAGAATCGAATGATCTGGTTCTTTTTGATTCTATAAATTTTTGCGTTTGAAAAAGGACTGAACGGTGTTCGTAGCCGCAGATAGATGCTTCGCAGATTACGATGGAGGTCCAGAAGCACGTGATAATTTTCTGAACGCAATTTCCTTTTAAGCTTTTGCAGACCGGGGAAGCCTTCCCTTATATCATAAAGCAGCAGATTTGTCACATGCGGGTTATGCCGGAGAAGCTCGGAATATTCCGGACGTACAAGAAAATCTATCTCCGCATTGGGATATTTTTTCCGCAGAATGCGGATAAGCGGCGTTGTCAGTAAAACGTCTCCCAGAGAAGACATGCGAATAATCAAAATTTTATCAATGGTCTCACTCACAATGAGATCCTTTTCCCGATATCATATGATGGAACCTGAATTATTTGGCATTTTCCGGTGAGGCAGCGGAAAGCCGCATAAACTGCAAACGCAAATTCTTACTTATTTTATAGGCCAGGGAATCATCTTCCTGATAAATAATAACGGCGCCAAGATCGGGTCGTGCTTTCACGAAGTCATATGCCTTATCCGCGCCTTCCACAAAAAGGGCAGTGGAGAGGCCATCCGCAATGGTTGCATTGGGGGCCTTAACGGTGACGCTTACCGCTCCCCTGGCCGGCAAACCGGTTGCGGGATCCAGAATGTGGTGATAAACAACTGAATCATGAATAAAGAAATCCTGATAATCTCCGGAAGTGGCGATGCCCGCGTTCTCGTGCACTGGAAATTTGCCGTAAAAAGCCCCCTCTTTTCGCGGGTCCCGGATATAGACGCTGACCGGCTGTTTCATGTGCCACTCTATGCCAAGATTCCCGCCCGCATCGATGATAAAATTACGAAGTCCAAAGCTCAGCATCGCTTTTCTGGCCAGCTCAACCGCGTATCCCTTGCTGATACCGCTTAAATCAATTCCCATATCCGGCTGGGCAAAATAGACCAAATCATTGTGAAGCGAAATATTATGCCAATTCACGCGTTTCAAATATTTCCTGAGACGGTCCGGCGAGGGCACACCCGCGCTGTCAGTTCCGAAATGCCAGATCTTAAATACCGGCCAGAGAGTGGGATCATAAGCGCCATCCGTCATCCGAGATATGTTCAGTGCCTCATTGAGCAATGGGTAGAGCAATGGTGATATCTTAAAATCCAGTTTTCGGTCTGTTTGAGAATTAATCTCGGCTATTTCGGAATGGGGATCAAAAGGATTTGTATGCTGCTCCAGAATCCTGATCACATCAAAAGCGCTGTCAACAGCCTGTTTTTTTATCGATTTGTTCAGTGAATAATCATAGCTGGTGATGTTGACAAAAGTCCCCAGCAAAAGCTCGTTATCTTTGTAG
>JARRQT010000240.1:0-11904 GCA_037381445.1 Calditrichia bacterium | reverse complement strand
CATCACCATGCCATTTGAAACAATTGAGACCGCAAACGGCTGAATATTCTGTTGCTCTTAATTCGATGTCGTTAAGCAATGCCCGGAGAGGAGCCAAATATAAAACCTGAACGCAATTATGCTTTTCTTGAGCAGCTCGTGTTAAGGCCGGTAATAGAACCGCTTCAGTTTTCCCGCCGGCAGTTGGCGCTTCTATGATGCAGTCGTAACCATCCAGAATGGAGGGTATTGCTGCAATTTGAATAGGCTTTAGACCCGAATGCCAACCTTTTTCCTGAATAAGCTTTTGGAGTCCCGGATTAAGTAGCTCAATTATAGTTTGATTTTTCAATCACTGACCCATTACTGGTTAAGAATCTCTGTTATTTGAGAGACAGTATCTTTTTCTGTCGAATCTATATGAATGAGTTCCTCATGAGAAATAGTCGGATTTTCTTCACATAAATCTAAAATATGAATAAACTCTCTGATAATTGGCCTCGGTTTTCTGCTGACTGATTTCTCACCAAATGCTGTCCAATCCTGAACCAGCTTTTGAAGAGCTTCATCAGGAAACCTTGAGACAGCATCCCAATTGTAGGCAATTCCATGAATATCCCGCACTCTCCCAATGACTGCAAGAAGCTTGGATGAATTAAAACCCTGCAAGGAAATAACGGGTTGCGAAATAACGGGTTGCCTTATGCTAATCAATCCATCAGGGCTATTTGGAATTGAAATTCGGTCGGCCAGCGCTTCATAACTTTTTAGTCCGGCTCTATCATCCTCAAAAAACATGTCCGTCCCTGTAAAAATGAGAAGGCAGCCGGGAAATCCATTCTTGCCTGATTCATCAATTAGAAGACGCAATATCTCAAGAGCCTGTTCCCGTTGTCTCGCATGCGGGAATTTTCTTATAAGTTCAAGTTCATCTACAAGGAGCAATAAACCATTATAGCGTGAGCCCTTTATTAATCTCATTAGAGCCCTGATTCTTGGAAATACTTCATTTGGTTCTAAGTATCCTCTAACTCCGATTTCGTTCAACATTTTGCTCGACATTGAACGGCTTCCACTGAGCCATGCAATAGCTGTCGATGCCAATACCGGGTTATTATTACTTTTTGCACGGTAAAATGCTCTTAATGCCGGTGCAAATCCTGTATCCAAGTTACCTAAATATGCTAACTCCGATTCTACTCTTTTCTCAACTATTTCCTGAAGCTTCTTTTGAGATTTGGATTCTAATGAAGATAGACCTTCAATCTGCGCCGTTTTTTTATGAATAGTTAAGAGCCATGATTCCAAAACGTCTGTCAGGGCGCAGGAATCGGTCTTTTCAGGAATCCGAAGGCCATTTATGACACCACTATAGAAAATTGGCAGATCCGACAAAGGCTGATCCGGACCAATATTAACGGTTGACACAACATACTCCTCCTTAAGCGCATATTCCCTCAGCCATGAACTTAAGAATGTTTTACCAGACCCATATGGCCCTCGTATAAATTTGAAAGGTGATTTATTATTCTTTGCCTCATTTAAAAGGTCCTTCAAATGCGTACGAGCTTTGTTATTGCCAATAATTATCATATCAATATTTTTATCAGGGACAACACCTTGTCTTAGCGCATCGATTACATCGCGAGCAGCCTGCTTCTCGAGAAAGTTTCTATTTTCTATTCTTTCTCCTGCCCATTCATAAATATTAACACTTCTGACGCTTCTGACTTGAAGAGGATTTTTTTGTGTATTTCGCAACTTTGCAGCCAATTCAGACATATGTGCTTTGGTCAGAAACCAGCCCAAACCATGAGTACGACTAACACGTTCAATATCGTGCTCAGTTAATGAGCGTGTCTCTTTAATAAGGGACAAGATTAATTGTTCATCTTCTTCTAAATCGGGATAATCTCTCTTTATCTCTTTAAGTGCTTTTGGCAAAGAAGCTTTTTTTGTTTCAAGAAATTCATCACTAGCCAATACATCCTCAAAAGAGGTTGCACCTTTAGAATCAGAATTGGATTCTTGGTCCTGAATAACTGCAGCCGTTGTTGATGCACTATACCGTATCCGGGCACCTTCTATCAGCCTATCAACCAACTCGCTTTTTATGCCGGATACCTGTATTCCTAATTTTCTGCATAAATCCGATAAGTCGTTTTTCCTGAGACGATTGATTATCGAGTTGTCTGACCAAGGGCTTTCGATCAAGCGCTTGATTTTTTCTTCTTTTATTCCGCTTGTTTTTAAATAACTTTGCGACAAAATATCATATAATTGATCATTGGTCAGGTTTTGCAGTAACTTTTCGAAGATATCTTGACTTAGAATTCTCTGCTCTGCCACTTCAGGCAAAGGTGAAGTTTTTTCTTCTTTGGCTTCGATATTCAGGTCATCTCCCCTATCAAAATGGTCTATGATATTAGAGATCAATTCAGACTTTTTGCCCGAAACCTGTATCCCGATGTTTCTGCAAAAGTCGCGAAGTTCCTCAGCTTGAAAATAATTGAGAACTTCAACCGGTGGTATTAGAGCATCAATAATTCTCTGTATTCTTTCTTCTTTGGTTCCACTTAATTGCAGATATGTTTGATCTAAGACTGTATGTAATTGATCATTTTTGAGCAGGTTTAGGAGCCGTGCATATGAAGATCTTTCCAAATCCATGCCCCAAGATCGGCGTATCTGTACTGCAACTTCATCAGCTATAGCATAATTGTTTTCAAAAGTCAGGATGAGGCCGGTCAGCAATAAATAGTTTCGGGCGGAAATGTATGCGTCCGGGCTGTCCCATAACTTTCTTACCTGAGGGTGGTGTTCAAGAAGCAGATGTTCTCTTGTCCAAATACCCAATTCGCTTCTCAAAGCCTCCAATAGCTGTGCTTCACTACGATCAATTTCGTTATCACTCTCCCAAGCATTTTTTAGAACATTTATGTATAATTGGTAGTTCTTGCCATTTGAGAGTCCACTTCCGGTATCAGCTCTTTGCGTCATCTCTTTGGTTGTTGATAAAACCAATTCCTGAAACCCTTCAACCGGAAGCATATGGTTTGGAGCATCCAAAAGAAGTTTAATAAATTCATAAGTAGGCGGGCGAGAAGGAGCCAATGCCCTGGCAACGTAAGACAATGAGCTTAGTGCTGCCTGGATTTCCTGCACAATAATTGTCCTAGGTAATCTCAAATTAGCTGATTCATCAACCTTATCTGATGCTAATTGATCAATTGCAGAATCAGAATATTTTTCCAGTATTTCAATCAATTTCATCGCACAAAGCTCCTTGAAGTTTAAACAATGTTTTAGAATTCGATTGATTTTAATAAAAGCTCAAGCCTATCAAAATAATAAGAATAGGTAGAGATTATATTTTGCTAATATGATGCAAACCATAGAACCAACAATAATCACGTTTCTAGCAGACTTTCCTATTGCAATGAAATTGCAGGCGGCAGTAAATTGCATAAAATCCATAACCGGAAGTATTGGAAGTAGATAATGCCAACAATTTTTTCTATGGAAATTATAGCACCTACAACCATAGATAATTTTTTACTGCCCTATATTTTCAATTCCAATTACAACAAAAAGAAATTTTTTATCCTGGTATATGATAAATTTTCATGTAATGCATTTCCAAATTATTTTCCAAGCCTATAAAAAGCAAATAAAAAAATGAAAAACCGCGCGGAAAGCGAATTGCGGTATATAAGTCTACTGCGGTTAGTCAGCAAATTCCTCGATGCAATTCCAGCTTCTTAAATAAAATCCCCCGCTCATAACTCTTCATTACATGATCACCATTCTTTGATAGCTTTTTGCAGATGCATTCAGCTCCAATCCAACGCAATGGCTTCCGCATTCCCGCTGTTGGCGCCGGCCGCTGTTTCGCTTCCGGCATCCCGGCTTTACTTCAGATAAGAACAGGTCTTCGCGATGAGGCCCCCCAGCGCCCTGTCCCCGCTTATCCGGAGACGTTCCAGTGAAGCCTCTTCGGAAATATTCCTGGTGAACAGGCGCCAGGCGGTGTCATCATCCATTTCAATGACGGTATCCGGTTTTACGTCGCCCGCCGCAAAAAGCCGCCAGCGGCCGTTCTCCCCGGCCAGCAGCCAACTGTCTTCAATGGCGCCTGAAACGCGGATTTCAATTTTCCGGCTGCCGCTGCCGCCCGCATGCCTGTTGTAAACGGGCGGCACGCCCCGGATAAGGGTGGCGATCAGCGGGGACAGCCATTTCCGGCCGACCAGGAGCGGCCTGCCCGCCGCTTCCCTGATCTGCTGCTGGTGATGCCATTTTTCACTGTATTCGCGGGCAATGTCGAACCAGTTCTCCGATTCCTCCTCACCGGCCCAGGCAACGCCAAACAGGGCGATTCCTTTCGGGTCCAGGCCCCGGAAATGCCTGACGACCTTCGGCGCGGCAAACGCCGTCAGCTCGATGAGCAAGGCAGGACTCAGACGTTCCGCCGCCCTGACCCAGGTATTATTCAGATCATTCAGAAAAACCAGCAGTGGGCCACAATATCCTTCACCCTCCATTTTGTGCTGGACGTCGGGTAATTCCATTCCTCAGGCGACAAGGACTTCAGCAGTGAAATAAGCTCCTGCTGCACATCCTCATAAACCGGGATGGCATTTATATCCGGCAAAGCGTTCATCTGTTAATTCTCCCGGAATTTGTGTTCAATGCATCCATCGCCAAAATCTGCTCACCATGGCCGGCGGGCGGTTTCAGTTTGCGGCGGCCATTCGAACCATTCCCTGACAGCCCGCCGGGGATTTCAGCAAATGGATTAAAAAACAGACAGCCATCGCGGCCGCCATTTTTTCAATTTATGATAAAACAAGAAATCTTTTGCGGCGCTGTTAAATCAATATCGGGATAATACACTGGTAAGTTATCTGATGGGGCGATAATATGCAAGAGCAAATGTGATAAAAATTCGGAGCGAGGCACGTCAGCCGGTTGCGGTTCCGCATTGCACAGCACAGGGACCGGCGCGGGGTGGAGTATTGGAGTATTGCCGTAGTGCAGTATTGGAGTATTGCAGTATTGCAGTATTGGAGTATTGCAGAATTGGAGTATTGGAGTGATGGAGCAATAAAAATATTCATCGCACAAGCAATTAGCATATTGCAGACGAGTGAGCGTGCTGCACCCTTATTTGTCTACATCCCAATTTTCCGGCATCTCTGTCAGGATGACCGCCGAAGAAAACTACCCTTCCATCAGCTCGCCCAGGCGGTTATAAAAAATGTCCGTCAGGCGGGTCAGAGGGACATCGATCACATCATTCACCCGCAGGTTCTGTCCCTTCACGTTACCGATATGCCAGACGGGAATGTCCTGCGCCCGGAAATGTTTTTCAATATCGGCACCGTGTTCCGGTTTCACGGAGATCACGATGCGCGACTGGGTCTCGCTGAACAGGAACCATTCCGGCCGCATCCCGGCGGTATCCAGCTGTATTTCTGCACCCAGCGGGTTGTCCCGGTTCACGATGCAGCTTTCCGCCAGGGCGATAATCAATCCGCCGTCGGAAACATCGTGGGCGGAACGCACCCGGCCTGCCCGGATGGCGGCCAGCAGCGCCTGCTGCACCTTCCGCTCATGCTGCAGATCGATGGCCGGACATTCCCCTTTCACCATGCCGTAGTATTCCTTCAAAAATTCGCTGCCCCCGATTTCCGCGCGGGTCTCGCCGACCAGGTAAATGAGATCGCCCTCTTCCCGGAAATAAGCCGGGGTAATTTCCTGCAGGTTTTCCACCAGGCCCACCATGCCGATCACCGGCGTGGGATAAACCGCGCTGTCCGGGCTCTCGTTGTAGAAGCTCACGTTCCCGCCCGTCACCGGGGTATTGAAAACAGTGCATGCTTCTCCCATCCCGGCCACCGCTTCCCGGAACTGGTAGAACATGTCCGGCTTGTAGGGATTGCCGAAATTCAGGCAGTTGGTCACCGCCAGCGGCTCGCCCCCGCTGCACGCCACATTGCGGGCGGCCTCCGCCACCGCTATCTGCGCCCCGCGCCGGGGATCCAGGTAGACGTAACGGCCGTTCCCGTCGGTCTTCATGGCAATGGCTTTATTGGTCTTTTTGATGCGGATGACCGCGGCGTCTCCGCCGGGATAGACGGAAGTGTTGGTGCGCACCATGTGGTCGTACTGCTCGTAAACCCAGTGTTTTGAAACTATGTTCGAGGAGGAGAATACCCGCAGGAAGGCGTCCTGCAGATTGTCCGCCGGTTTCAAATGTTCCATGTCAAGATGCCGGATCTCGTCCAGGTAGCGGGGACGCTGATAATCCCGGTGATAAACCGGCGCGCCGCCGCCCAGCACGCAATAGTAAGGCGGCACCTGCGCCACCACTTCCCCTTTATGGTGCACGGTGAGCAGCGGTTCGTCCGTCACGTACCCCACCTCTTCGCAAATCAGTTCCCATTTATCGCAGATTTCCTTCATGCGCTGTTCAGGGCCTGTCTTGACTACCGCCAGCCTGCGTTCCTGGGATTCGGACAGCATGATCTCGTAGGCGGACATGCCCTCCTCGCGGATGGGCACTTTGTCCAGGTCTATCACCATTCCGCTTTCGCCTTTGGCGCTCATCTCGGTGGTGCTGCAGGTAATGCCGGCCGCCCCCATATCCTGAATGCCGATCAGAATCTTCTCCCGGATCATCTCCAGGCTGGCTTCCAGCAGCAGTTTTTCGGTAAAGGGGTCCCCCACCTGCACATTGGGACGGCGCTCCTCGGATTTCTCGGTCAGTTCTTCCGAAGCGAAGGTGGCGCCATGAATTCCGTCCCTACCGGTGCGGGAACCGATGATAAACACCGGATTGCCCTCTCCCCGGGCCACCGCCGAAGCAGTCTTGTCGTGGTCCACGATCCCAACGGTCATGGCATTCACCAGCGGATTTCCGCTGTAGCAGTCTTCGAAATAAATTTCACCGGCCACGGTGGGAACGCCCAGGCAGTTGCCGTAATCGGCGATGCCCCGCACCACGCCGTCAACCAGGTAGCGGTTACGGGCCTTGTCCAGTTTGCCGAAACGCAAAGAATCAAGCCCGGCAATGGGACGGGCGCCCATGGTAAAAATGTCACGCATAATTCCGCCCACACCGGTGGCGGCCCCCTGGTAGGGCTCCACCGCGGAAGGATGATTATGACTCTCTATCTTGAAACAGACAGCCAGTCCGTCGCCAATGTCCACCAGACCGGCATTCTCCTCCCCCGCTCCCACCAGCAGGCGTCCGCCGCTGCGGGGAAGTTTCTTCAATTCGGCGATGGAATTTTTATAGGAGCAGTGCTCGCTCCACATCACTGAAAATATTCCCAGTTCGGTATAGGTAGGGATTCTTCCCAAAATCTCTTTGATCCGCGCATACTCTTCGTCAGTCAGTCCGTGCTGCCGAGCCAGTTCAAGGGTTACTTTCGGTTCATTCATCTTTCATCTCCATGATTCTCACAAGCCTGTAATTTTAAAAAATATTACTCTCTTAATCAAGAAGTGTTCGTTATTTCACGGGAATGAAAATAATATTTATGGAAGAGCTGCCGGGAATTATGTGGAGTGCTTTAAACGAAGGCGCTGCTGCCCTGTTTTCTGTTCGGGAATGGCCCGCGCCCTTCTATTCGGGTAGACAGTATATCTGAAAATTCGGGAAGCCCCTGTAATTCGAATAATGGCGGAGGAAATAAATTTCCGGTCCCGTAATTATTGAACCGGAAGGGAAGGAAACATCTCTTTTCAGGAAGACTCCGGGCGATATTCTTTTATGAATGTCCGCAAAAAACGGCAGGGAATCATTGGCCGTTATATTCGAAGAATCCAAACCGAGTGTCCCGGAAACCGCGGCGGTCTTCGGATTGGTATTTTGGGCGAAACCGCTATGCGGTGGATAGCCTTTCCAGCCGTAATAGAACATACCCAGCACCAGCAGGCCGGGAATGATAATGAGCACTATCTCAGCGCCAGTATTTATCGTGATGTTTTTCAGTTTCGGACGGTGGGATACATTCCGCCGCAGGGCAAACCAGAGCATCAGAATCGTCGTCAGGAACAGCAGAACCGCGCAGACCGCCGCTGCGGGCAGAATCAGCATCTTGTCCAAATTACCTGAAAAGGCCCCAAAACCTGTATTCATACGCTCGCTCCCTATTCAAAGACTGCTGCAGCGGTTTCCGTCTGCGGAAACCGGGCATAAAGAAATTCAAATCGCCGTTCCCGTTAAAGCTGATACAGCAGAAAATAGATAACCACCCCGGTCACCGAAACATAAAGCCAGATGGGCAGCGTCCAGCGGGCAATCCTTACATGCCTGCCGAAATTGGCCCGCAGACCGCGGCTCAGGGTAATGATGGCCAGCGGCACGATGGACGCCGCCAGCACGGTATGGGTGGCCAGAATGGAGAAATAGACCGGCCTGATCCACCCCTGCTTCATGAAATGGACCGTCCCCACCTGGTAGTGATAGGTAAGATAGGAGACCAGAAAAAGAATTGAAGTGCCGAATGCCGCCAGCATGACTCCGCGGTGGGTTTTGATCATTCTCCGTTTGATGAAATAAAAGGCCAGCAGCAGAAGAATGAAGCTGGTTCCATTCAAAACCGCGTTCACAGCCGGCAGATGCTTTATGGAAATCAGCATATCTGAAATAGTTCTCCTCACGATTATATTTTGGCGCCGGGGAATTCTCCGTTAATTAATGTGAGTTCGAGTTAAGAACTTTTCCGAACAAAATTGTCATTCCGGCAGAGCCTGCCCCGCGCTTGTTGCGGGGGATTGCCGCCACAGAGTGGTCCATCCAGGGGAATCCAGTGAATCAGGGAAGAACAAATTGCAGTCCTTTTACAGTGGATTCCCGCTAAAAGCATGCCCCACAGGGGTAGACTGGGAATGACATTTGGGAATAGTTTCTAACATAATTCAATTGACATTTTTATTACATCGAACTCACGTTATCTTATTCTTTTGCATGCCCTTACTATCGTCCATCAACCGGCCGCCACCGGTTCTGCCTCTTTAACAGGCGTCTTTTTTGCAGGGTACCGGATCGCTACCGCTTCCCGCCGAAAGCGCCACACCCACAGGGTCAGAACCACGCTGCTGGCCAGGATCAAAGCGCCAACCGCTACATGGGGGACTGTGGTATAGACCGGGATTTTCGCCCAGATATTGGAGGCCCCCAGGGTCACCTGAATCAGCACCAGGCCAAACAATATTTTGACAATATTGCCGATCCGGAAAGTCTTCCGGTAGGTAATAAAGAAATAAACCGCCAGTCCCAGTATGATCAGCGCCATCACCCGGTGGGAGAACTGCAGCGCCACCCGGAAAGCAAAATCGCCGGCCATAGCCGGGGAGATAGAAAGGCGGAATGATCCTGCCGAAGGCGAGCGGGAAATCGGGTATCACCAGCGAGGCGTCCGCGTGGCGGATCAGGGTGCCCAGACAGAGCTGGATGAATACGGCCCCGAAAAGCAGCAGGCTCATCCCCCGCGCACCTGGCGCCAGGCGAATTTCCTTTCCGTTCTGCTGCGATTTAATCCAGGATTCCGACAGAAAAAGCGTGATGGAGAAAAGCAGAAAAAGCACGGTTTGTCCCAGAATACCATGCGCCGTGGCAAAAAACAGGCGGTAGGAATCGAAATTCATGCTGCCGATGAAGAACCCCACAAACTGGCGCACGGCTTCATTGGAAACCACCATCACCCGCAGCCCGCCCAGCACCGCCTGGGCAAGCACCGCCAGAAAAGCCGCCAGTCCCAGCCAGCGGATTTTGCGCCGCGGACGGGAAAACCACAGCCAGATCGCCAGGATACCCACCAGCGTGGCGGTCATTCCGGCAATGAGCCGGTGGCTGTACTCAAACACAATGCCCCCCACCATGGGGGGAGTGAGCGACCCGTAAGCCAGCGGCCAGTCCGGCACGGAATCTCCAGAACCGGTGCTGGTGACCAGCGCTCCCGCGATAATCAGCAGCGTTGCCGCAATAGAGGTCACGATGGCGAAGTAATGCAGGCGGGCATTGTATAATTCTTTTTCATTTACGCTTTTGCTCTTCATGTACTCCCTCCGTATTGCTGTTAACATGCATTTTTATCTTCCTGTTTTTCCAAACCAACGGCGCCCCGCTTTTCATTTTCAGTGCGATTTCCTTGTCTTTAAAAATGCGAGAATTTTCTCCAGATCCTCTGCGGAGAGGCTGCCCGCGAATGCGGGCATGTTGTAGCCGCCGTTCATGATCCGGACCGTCATCTGGTCCTCAGTCAGACGGTCTGCCACATGGGTCAGCTCGGGTCCGCGGTGACCGCCGTCTCCGGCGATATTGTGGCAATAGAGGCACCCCTTCTTATGCATAAGCTGGGCCCCTTCAAAAACAAAGCCGGTGGAATCCCCGATCACCGATACCGGCAAAGGCTTGGCTGTAAAATCCGGCGACCAGGGCGCGTGAACCCCCTGGACCCACAACGTTCCGAGAGACATCACAATCATCAACGTGGCGGCAACCGCCCAGGGTCTCTTGAGGGGATGTCTTTCGCCCCCTCCCCCCTTCTTCAGGAATGGTACCAGCAGCAGGACAATAGTGCCCAGCAGCGGTGCGCCCACCATGATATAGGGTTCCGCCGTATGGGGGCTCAGCGCCAGCACTGCGAAGTACCACATCATATACCAGTCGGGACGCGGCAATGCATCGATAATACTCGGGTTCGGCGGTTTGCTCAGGGCCGGCGGCCCAAAGACGGCCGCCAGGGTAGTGACCGCTACAATCACAAAGAATCCAAAAGCCACATCATGCCACATAACGTCCGGCCAGAACGGACGTCCCTCCCTTTTAAGCAAATCCTGGTACCAGGCCCGGTATTTTTTAGGGTCCACCGGACGGCCGGCCTTGGCGGGTTCGGAAATGCCGTTACGCAGGACCAGATAAAGATGAAATCCGATGACAGCGATGAGCAGGCCGGGAAAAACAAAGACATGATAAGAGAAAAAGTGGCTCAGGGTGGCAGCACCGATAAAATCACCGGACAAAGCGAAATGCGCCACTGCTCCTCCGATAAACGGGATCCTTGCCGCCTGCTCCGCCACTACCACCGCCGTCCAGACCGCGTTCTGGTCCCAGCGCAGCAACTGCCCTGTAAATGCGTTGCCCACCGTTAATCCCAGCAGCACCACCCCGCTGATCCAATGCATTTCGCGAGGATACCGGAAGGCGCCGGTAAGAAACACACGGATCAGGTGAATGCCCAGCAGCATCACCATGGCGGACATACCCCAATAATGAAGCGCCCGCACAAATTGGCTTATCCAGTTGTTGTTGGTGATAAACTGAAGGCTCTGATAAGCACCATCCGGCGACGGCGCATAAATCGTGGCCAGGGCAATGCCTGTGATGATTTGTATGATAAACGCCACCAGTGTTGCGCTGCCGAAGACATACAGCCAGGTGGACCCTTTGGGCACTTTATGTTCCACCAGCACTGTCTTCAGCGCCTTGGCGATTCCTGTTCTGTCGTCAAACCACTCCCAGATTTTTATCAACGATTTCATCATTTACCTCTTCTCATTTATGATCATCACCGATTTTTTTGAATTGCAGGTTACTTTTCCGGTCTGTTAATATTTTCGTTTTCTCAATCCGAATTATTCCATAAGCAGTGATAACTGCCATGGTTCATCTCAGATGATCGGCAGCGGACCGGTATATATTTCCACAGTATTGTTTACCACCCGCACCGGATAGCGCCGCAGGGATTCCGGCGGCGGACCAGCCGCCACGCTGCCATCTTTATAATAAACCCCGCCGTGACAGGGGCACATAAACAGGTTTGCCTCCGGCAGCCAGCGTACCGGGCAGCCCAGATGGGTGCAGTCGATGGAAAAGGCAATGAATACCAGTTCACTGTCCCGCCGCAGCCA
>JARRQT010000239.1:0-5085 GCA_037381445.1 Calditrichia bacterium | reverse complement strand
TGGGCCGGCGGGGAAATATTCGGAATTAGAGGCGGATTTTGTATATTAACGGAAAAAGGAAATTTCATCCCATGAGAAGAAAAACGCTGCTTTTGGCCGGAATTCTGCTTCTTGGATGGGGCTGTTCGGAAGACAGCCTCCAGCGATTCATTCCCCGCACGCTGGCGGGCCTTCCGCTGCGGGAAACGGTGACGGGCGGGAACGCTGTGAGCATGATCGCCGAGATGCACGGCAAACCGGTAGCGCCCAAGGAAAGTGCCGTCGCTCATTACGGGGAGAAAAGCGGGACCACCGCAACGCTTTACCTCAGCAGATATGCTACTGCCGCTGCCGCCCGCTCGATGCTCGCCGAGATGTCCGAACGCATTGGCGGAGGGGGCAGCGTGTTCCGCCACCACCGGAAATTTGAGGTAAACGGGCGGCCGGTGGAAATGGTGCTGGGACTGGGGCAGGTCCACTTTTTCTTTGCCAAAGACAGGATCCTCTGCTGGCTGGCGGCGGATGTCCGTCATGCCGCGCCCGCCCTGGCACAGCTCCTGGAAGCTGAGATCGGAGACATTCCCTTTCCTGTGCAGGCAAATTAGATCGTCCGGATTCCGGAGAGTACGGCAAAAGTGTGTTTTTATCAAATGAATATGATACAGAAATTCTGTTTTTGAAAGGCAAATAGCTCCTAAAATCCATATTTATTAAACTCTGTATTAAGGAGGATGTGTTCGATGAAAAAGCGATTTTCATATTCATGCTGTTCCTGGCCCTGATATCAGGTAGTATCGCGTTCAGCGGATGAATGCGGAACAGTTCCGTTTGCAACTGGACAAAGTAGTCACCGAATATTTATCACTGAAAGATGCACTGGTGGTATTTTTCCTGCCGCTGGTTTTGTTATTTGCAGGATATTTTCTGGGAAATGTATTCCTGGCCGGGGCAAACGGCAGTATCTGCGGAGCCGCTATCGAATTCCTGGTTTTGGTTGGTGTGATATAATACTGAACCGGATACTTTCCCACTCGCGGCCTTTTTTGCCGAAAGTTGTGGGGTCCGCTCTGCATGAACAAAAATTATGCTGGCTCACTGCGCTCACAAATCCGGAAATATCTAATATCTAAAAATTAAAAAGTCTGTATTCTCCGGGTAAAGACAGTACTATTGCTAATCCTAAAATTTTTAGGAAGGATGGCTGCCATCCCGAATTTAATCTTGACTTTCATCAGGCACAGCCCATATTTTGTCATGGAAAAGTCTGCAATGTCTCATGGTTTTTCATCGGTATCGCTTCCCGCAATTCGAAAAACCGTGGTGAAGTCGTGAACATTTTTATTAATTGCGGATTTTCGGGAGAAATGGAATATTCTTTCTCCGGAAATAGATTTCGATTCAATAATGAATGTTGTCATCAACAAGAAAAGTGAATGGAATATCATGAAAAACCTTACCAGCCTGAAATGGGGAATGATCGGGTGCGGAGATGTAACCGAAAAAAAGAGCGGTCCGGCATTCAATAAAGTCGCACATTCCAGCCTCGCGGCTGTAATGTGCCGCACACCGGGCCGTGCCAGGGATTACGCCCAACGTCACCATATTCCCCGCTGGTACGAAAATATCGAAGGGCTGTTGCAGAATCAGGATGTCAATGCCATTTATGTTGCCACACCTCCGGATTCTCACGCTTATTACACGGAATTGGTCGCTGCGACCGGCCGACCGGTTTATGTCGAGAAGCCGATGGCAAGAACATACAAGGAATGCCTCCGCATGATCGACGTTTGCGAGAAAGCGGATGTGCCGCTGTTCGTCGCATATTATCGCCGCCGACTTCCCAAGTTTCTGCAGATTGAGGAATTGTTGAATTCCGGCACAATCGGTGAGGTGCGAGCGGTATCGACCATGTTGCTGATTCCACCTGGACCTGCAGATCTCAATCCTGACAATTTGCCCTGGCGGGTCATTCCCGAAATCGCTGGTGGCGGATATTTCGTGGATCTGGCATCCCACCAGCTCGATTTGCTCGATTATCTGCTTGGGTCCATTACCGAAGCGTCTGGTGTAAGCGGGCGGCAGGCAAAGCTGTATCCGGCCGAGGATATTGTTTCCGCCCATTTTCGTTTCGAATCCGGTATAATCGGGAACGGATTATGGTGCTTCTCCGTTTCCGAACCCCAACAAATAGACAGAACGGAGATCATTGGAAGTGCAGGGAAAATCACCTTCTCATTTTTTGATGCTTCATCCATCGAAGTCTTGACGGACACGGGTTTGAATAAAATAGAAACCACCTGGCCGGAATATGTGCAGCAGCCGCTGATCGAGACGGTGGTGGAAGAACTCTCTGGCAAGGGCGTGTGTCCAAGCACCGGCAGAAGCGCAGCGAGAACAAGCTTTGTGATGGATTTAATGCTTAACCGCGATGCCTCTCTGTCGAAGGGACAGTGAGGTGTAAAAATCAAACAACCTCTTATGTAAATGAACCTGCAAAACTATCTAAATCCCGAATTTTGCAATTGACGATTATTTTCCCGAAAGTTCTAAGCTTCCGGGAACGTACCCTGTCAAAAATGAAACGAAAATCACAATTTTATCGCGAGAAGGCTGCCATCTTTACGAAGAAGCACATTCGGTTTTGCTGCAGGCAGAGGAAAATGTCCCCGCTCGAAATGGAAATAATCGATATAGATACCAACCCGATGCTTTAGTCGCAATACAAAAACGACATACCTGTTATTTTCATGAATGGAAAAGAAATCGCACGCCGCCGGATTGTTCCGGACAAAATATGACGCTTCACATGATCTTCTTCTTTTGTAATTAGTAATAAAATCGTGAGAAATAGGCGGTGCCTATGCAAATCGAGAAGTCCGACAATGTCCAAAATAAATGATGAAGGGAACCATCGACGGGAGTAAATAAATTTCTTCGGGTTATTCAACACATGCATAAGAATTGAAAAAAACCGGGTCCTCGCCCGGTTTTTCTATTGAGTCCTGCCGGAAAATTGTTTAAGATATCATTTTAAATTTTGTCCCGGAAGTATGCTGTTTAATGAATTATGACTGCTTTTCGACGATGGAAAAAACAAAGGGGGAATGCAAATGTTTATCGGTCATTACGGCGCCGGATTCGCAGGCAAGGGTGTGGATGCCCGTCCCTCGCTGGGGACCCTGTTTTTTGCCGCCCAGTTCATCGACCTTTTGTGGCCCGTGCTGATTCTGCTGGGAATCGAGCAGGTCCGTATCGAACCAGGAAACACGGCCATGACACCGCTGAATTTTGTCTATTATCCCTTTTCCCACAGCCTGTTTTTCGTTTTGATCTGGGCAGTGCTGGTGGGAGGCGTTTATTATGTCATCAGGAAAAACGCAAGGACCGGCTTCGTGCTGGGACTGCTGGTGGTCAGCCATTGGGTGCTGGACCTTTTGGTCCATTGCCCGGATCTGCCGCTGGTGCCCTGGAGCAAGGCAAGCGTCGGTCTGGGACTGTGGGACTCGGTTCCGGCAAGCTTGCTGCTGGAGCTGTTTGTATTCGGGGGCGGGGCTTTTCTTTATATGCGTGCCACTAGGGCAAAAAACAGAAAGGGTTCCTACGGTTTGTGGGCGCTGCTGGGATTTCTGATGGTAATTTACCTGGCGAATGTGTTTGGTCCGCCGCCCGCTGAGGCGCAGCCGGTGGCGGTGGTGGGACTTTCCCAGTGGCTGCTGGTGCTGTGGGGATACTGGATTGACCGCAACCGGGAGAACGTACTGCCGGCGGGGGCGCCGCTGCCCGTAAAAAATATGCAAAAATTGTAATCGGGGGAAGCTAGCGGTTAAATTAAGGCCGAAGGATAAATTCATCCGAGTCCCTGGCAAAAGAAATAAGGAGGTATCTTGAAATCAAAGACCCTGGCGCTGACCATACTGGTTTTTCTGGTCCTGGTATCGCTGGTTCAGATACTGTATTATTATCCCCGGCTGCCTTACCGGGTGGCATCCCATTTCGGTTTCAACGGAAAGCCGGACGGCTGGAGCAGCCGGGAGATCTTCCTTATCATGAACATCGCCCTGGTCGTGTTCATGGGCGGGCTGTTCTGGCTGTCGGGCTGGCTGCCGCGAAAACTGCCGGATTCCTGGATCAATCTGCCCCACAAGGACTACTGGCTGGCACCGGAAAGAAGAAATGCCACCTTCGAGACTTACGCCATTTACCTATACTGGTTCGGTAATGCCACGCTGCTGCTGTTCCTGTTTCTCTTCAACTCGGTTTACCGGGCCAACCTCATGTCCCACCCGGAATTCGGGCAGGATGTGCTGATTTATTTCGGGCTGTATATACTGTTTATCATCTACTGGACGGTAAAATTCTACAGGGAATTCCGGGTCAGGCCGGAAAACGACACGACCTCTTTCGGGAGGAGGTCATAACTGTGTCTCGGGAAATCCTGCTTTTCTTCCGGCCAATAATGCGGGAAGGGATAGCATCCGGGGCAGGAGTTGTTCTGGATATCCCTAACGTCTTTACAGAATTTTTGGATAAATTCAAAATTTATAATTGACATTTCCGCAAAAGTTTTTATTTTGACAGGAAGCAGCGCATTTCCTATTGATTATGAGGAGGACCGCCCATGAATCTGAAGGATCTGGTTTTAAGGAACAGGAGCTACCGCAGGTTTTACGAGGATGTTGAAATATCTCGGGATGTGCTGCGGGAGCTGGTCGATCTGGCCCGGCTGTCTGCCAGCGCCGCCAACCGCCAGCCGCTCAAATACATTATCTCATCCGATACCGCAAAAAACTCAGAAATATTTCCCCACCTGCGCTGGGCGGGTTATCTGAAGGAGTGGCCGGGTCCCGCGGAAGGAGAAAGGCCCGCCGCCTACATCATCATCCTGGGAGACACTTCTATTGCATCCTCCGCGGGGTGTGACCATGGGATTGCCGCCCAGAGCATTTTGCTGGGCGCCGCGGAGAAGGGGCTGGGCGGATGCATGATTGAGTCTATCCGGCGGGAAGCGCTGCGCGAGGCGCTGGAGCTCACCAAACGCTATCAGATTCTGCTGGTCATTGCGCTGGGCAAGCCAAAGGAGGCTGTGGTCCTGGAAACGGTGCAGTC
>JARRQT010000238.1:0-5105 GCA_037381445.1 Calditrichia bacterium | reverse complement strand
TGACCGTCACGCTGTCCGTGGCCATCCTCATCATCCTGGTTTTCTCACAGTTCGTTTCGGTGGTCAAGGATATCTCCTTCGGCAAGTTTTTCTGGGAAATGGTGGGCATCAGCATGGGGGTGGCCGCCATCTCTTTCTTCATCGGCTGGCTGGCCCGTCTGGTTTTCAATGTGGAGATCTAAGCTAATCCGGAAGTAATTGCCGCGGGAGAAAATCGATTCCCGGTTACATGAGAAGGGGCAGGAGACCGGGCAGAATTTCAACTTTCACCGGGAGCCTGCCAACGAATTCGCCATCCATATCGATGAACACCTCTCCCTCCGATTCCGCTTCCGCCCGGCTTTTCCGCGTTACTGAAACGGGGGGATTGTCCAGATGCGTGCCGGCCCGCAGCCTGGAAAGATTGGCAATGGCTACCCGTCTTCCCAGGTTGCCAAACAGAACGATATCGAACATGCCGTCAGTCAGGCTGGCGTTGGGCGCCGGCATCAGGCCGCCGCCGAAAAAGCGTCCGTTGGCCGCAATAAAATTATTGAGCGTCCGCGATTCCCATTCGCCTCCATCGCAGCGAAACCGGATATTCTTGTTCCGGTAGCTGAACAGGGTGATAAGAATCGCCCACAGGAAGGAAATCCGGCCGCCGAACCTTTTGCTGGTCCGGTTTACCCGCTCCACCACAGCGCCGCCGATGCCGAAGTCCAGGATATTGATAAAATAACGGGTGGTGCGTTTTCCCGAAAGGGCAATATATTCCGCCTTGCCGATATCAATTTTCCGCGGTTTCGCGTCGCCCAGACCTTCCACGGCTTTTCGGGGGTCCGCGGGCAGGAGCAGTGTTCGCTGAAAATCGGCACCGGTGCCTATTTCCATGATTCCCAGCGCGGCATCGTCGCGCAGCAGACGGTCATTTCTAATAAACCCGTTCAGCACTTCGTTGATGGTCCCGTCTCCGCCCACCGCAATGATGCGGTCACATCCGGCCTCGATTGCTTCCCTGCTCAACTCTACCGCATGCATGGGATATTCGGTAAATACGCTGTCAAAGGGAAAGGGATAAGCTGATTTCAGCAGTTCCAGAATCCCGGGCCATTTTTTGCCGGTCAATCCGTTGGCCGCCCTGGGATTCACAATAAATCGTGTTTTCATTCTGTCTCTTTTTCGCGAAAATGTTGTGTCAGGTGAACCTTGAATTTATAGCGTTCAATTTGAGTTCTCTTCTCCTCCGCCGACCAGCCAAGCATTTTCTGCATGCGGTCAGCGATTTCCTGGAATACGTCCAATCCCTGCCGGCTGTCCATTGAGAACAGGTGGGAGCGGCGGATCATAAAATCATCCAGCCCCAGCGTCATTTCCTGGCTGACGGTGTAGGGGAGCTCGCCCCATACAAACGGCAGGTCGGCGTGAATCCGCTCTTTGCCATCCGGTATGCTCTCGACGGCGCGCAGTACTTCCGGGATGCGGCTGCCAAAGTTTTCGATGAAGTGCTCCACAATATCCTGATCGAAATGAAGTTCCGTTGTCAGCCGGGACAGCCATTCTTTCCGGAAAGTCTCGTAATTGCCAAGGTCGCCGCCGAAGAGCGGCACTTTATGGGTGGTGCATTGGGGATTTGCCGGGTTTACCCCGAAAGCGTCTGACAGTTTTGAGGACAACATATCCACCATGTCTTTCGCCATCACCCGGTAGGTGGTGAGCTTGCCCCCGATGATGGAGAAGAAATTGTGCGGGTCTTCAAAAATCTGGTGCTCCCGGCTGACTTTGGAGGCCGATTTGTTCTCTTCCTGGACCAGCGGCCGCAGTCCGGCAAACGCAGAAAGGATTTTGTCATCGCTGAGCCGGGCCTCCGGAAAGTAATGGTTGAATGAGTGCAGGAGGTAATCCACATCGCTGCGGTCAGTGTGGATCTGGTCCAGGTCCCCGTCGTAATCCGTATCGGTAGTGCCCAACAACACCACATTTTTCCAGGGGATAGCGAAGATCGGCCTGCCGTCCTGCACAGCAAACTGCATGAAGGCATGTTTGATGGGAAGCACTTCATGCGGGATCAGGAGATGAACGCCTTTGGTGAGGCGCAGCCGACGGTCATCGTGTTTAAGCAGCGTCTGGTGCACCCGGTCGCTCCAGGGTCCCGAGGCGTTGGCAATCACCCGTGCCCGGATGGGAATGTTTGCGCCGCTGATGCGGTCCCCGGCAATAACGGTGGCAGGACCGTTCTCTTCTTTACTGAAATCCACTGCCTTCACGTAATTGGCAATGACGGCGCCGTGCGCGGCTGCGGATTGCATGGTTGCCATGACCAGCCGGAAATCATCGGCCTTGCAGTCGAAATATTCGGCAGCCTTTAATAGATCCTGCCGGCGGTAGCCCGATTCCATGCGGATCAGTTCTTCCGGCTTCACCATGCGGTGACGGCCGATATTGCGGGTAAAAGCCAGAAGATCGTACAGCCATAACCCGATATCGATGGTCAGGGGAGAGGTAACGGAACCTTTGTAGAGCGGAAGCAGGCAGTGCAGGGGGTGCACCAGGTGGGGCGCCAGGTCCATCAGTGTTTTTCTCTCCATCAGCGCTTCGTGAACCAGACCGAAATAGAATTGACTGAGATAGCGGAAGCCGCCGTGAATCAGCTTGGAGGACTTGCTGCTGGTGCCGGAAGCGAAATCATCCTTTTCGATGAGGGCGGTTTTAAATCCCCGCAAAACGGCATCCCGTGCGATGCCGGCGCCAGTAATCCCGCCCCCGATTACTAGGATATCAAAAACCTCCTCATGCATCCGTTGCAGGTTGCGGAGGCGTGTCCGGGGGGAGAAATCAAAGGCGCCTGATTTTTGCGGGACGGTTTGCATGGATATTTTCTTTTCTCACAATTATAATTTTGAATCCAGCCAAAATTCAATTCGTTTCTCAGGAAGCAGGATAAAAAACCGGTTCCTGAAATCCGGGCATTATCAGTCGGGCAGCAATTTCCCGGGATTCAGAATGCCGTCCGGGTCCGCGGCCTGCTTCAGCATTCTCAGCCAGCGGATGCCCTCCTCCCCGAGCTCATTCCGCAGCCACGGTTTATGCATCAAACCGATGCCGTGGTGGTGGCTGATGGTCCCGCCGGCGGCGGCAATCGCATCGGAGGCCGCCTTTTTGATGTGCTGCCATTCTTCAATCTCATGGTTTTGATGGGGTACCGCCAGCAGAATAAAATACAGCGAACTGCCCGTGGAATAGGTATGGGAAAGGTGCGCGGTAACGATGCCCTGGATGCCGATGTCACTGAACGACTGCAGAATAGCCGCCCGGACATCCGAATAGAGGGCCGGAATTTTCTCCCATTCGGCGGCGGTTTCCAGGGTGTCCACCAGGATGTTATAGTCCAGCAGAATATCCCGCAGGTAGGGATTTTCGAAACGGTTCCGGTACCAGGAATCCGCCGGTCCCTGCCCAAGTTGAAAAACCGGAAAGGGCTTCATTAAATTCCTGATTGTCTTCCAGTCCGTATCTACTTCTTTGCCGCTGCCTTCAAGTCCCAGGATCAGCAACGAGCGTTTTCCGGGTTTGAAATCTTTTCTTTCGAACAGGTTAAACCCGACCGTCTCTGTAACATTTTTCAGGAATGATTCGTTCTTTTCCCGCAGGGAAAAAATGAAATCGGTCTCTTCCGCATCAGACAGGCGCAGCGTCGCCGGCCTGATGCCGGAACGCATGATGAGCCGCGATGCCTCGATGCCGTCATCGAACGAGCGGAACAGGGTAGTGGTGTAAAATTTTTTCTCCGGCAGCGGCTTCAGCCGTACGGATGCCTGGCTGATGACTCCCAGTATGCCCTCCGATCCGATCATCATCCGTTTAATGTCCGGGCCGGTGGCAGTGGAAGGGAAGCCGGGCGTGCGAAAAATTCCCGTTGGAGTGATTAACTGCAGGCTTTCCACCATGTCTTCCATTTTCCCGTAGAGCGTGGACTGCTGCCCTGCCGAACGGGCCGCGATCCAGCCGCCCAGCGAAGAGAATTCAAAGGATTCCGGATAATGGGCCAGGGTGAGGCCCTCCTTCTGCAGCCGCTGTTCCAGCTCGGGACCGAAGATGCCCGCTTCCGCATCAGCCAGGAGGGAGGATTTGCGGATTGAAAGAAGGCGGTTCATATTCTTCAGGTTGAGGACGATCAGCCCGTGAAAATGGCCGGAATGGCTGCTCTCCACGCCGCCTACCACGCTGCTGCCGCCTCCCCGGGGAACGACGGCAATACTGTGTTGCGCCGCCCATTCCAGGATTCCCCGGATTTCCTTTTCATTCTTGGGATACAGGATGGCATCCGGAATTTCCGGGAAAATTTTGCGCCGGATACGGATCAGGTCATAATAGCTTTTTCCGTAGGTCTGCATGATCCGGTCATGGGAACCGGCTGCTATCTGATCACTTGGCAATATTTTTTCGATCTCCTGCAGGATGGGTTCCCGGATACTGCAGGGAAGGATCTCAATCTCTTCCATGTCCGGTGCGGACGAAACCGGGGTTTCGGGAAAGGATAGTTTTTTCCTGAGATGGGGCCAGAAGTGGGGGCGGTTTTCCAGATGATAGGTCTTCTCCGGATTCCCCCAGCCCCACCATTTTGTATCATTCGGATTCATGCTCTCTCACCACCCAACCTTTTCAGAATTCCGCCGGCAAATTGCCTGCGGAATATGATCCGTATGACTTTTACCATATGATTAATAAGAAAGCTTCATGCACCATAAATTACAAATAATAATATGCAGATCAAAATTATTCCGGTGCGAAAAGAGATGAGAGGTAAAATTTTTTTGGGAAGAGAAGCCCGCTCAAATTATAACCGACGACGAGAAGAGATAAATGAGAATGTTGAAAGAAGGGAATTATTGTGTAACCGGCTCATTCCGTAACACCGGGAACGAATTTCTTTCGCTGATCAGTTGGAACAGCTTTTTGTTGAGTTTGTTATCCGGACCAATCATGTCCTGCAGGGTCAGGTTCTGCAGGGCGCCGTCCACCGCTTCCTGAATCAGCTGCCACAGGGAGCGCACCGAACACTCCACTGCATTGGAGCAGTTTTTCAGCAGGCCTGCGTGGTCCCTGCAGAATTCCGGTTTGTAGAGTTT
>JARRQT010000237.1:0-10371 GCA_037381445.1 Calditrichia bacterium | reverse complement strand
CCCGAAAAGTTAAGAGTGCTGATCATTGAAAACGGTGTCTTGAATGCCCGGTCCATCGCCGATCTGCTGCTGCGTTGGAATAACCAGTTCGAAGTGAATATCAGCGAAAATCTGGAAGAGGCGATGTATCTTCTGATGGGATCCTCTTTTGATGTTATCCTGCTGAACCTGTCCCTGCCGGAGCATCAGGGTATTGACACCGTGATGAAAGTAAATTTTTATTTTCCCGAGATTCCGGTTATCCTCCTGGTCCGTGAATCACAGGATGAGACGGTGCTGGAGAAGGCGATGAAGGCGGGGGCTCAGGATTTTCTGACAGTAAATGAACTGAACAGCCATCTGATTTTGCGATCTATCCGCTATGCAATCGAAAAAAAGTCACTGCAACTGGAATTAGACCAGCACAAACAGAATATCCGGAAATATCACCAGTGGTTCCGCCGCTTTGTTGCCAATAACGATGACGCCATTCTTGTACTGGATCCGGGCGGTACGATCCTATTTTCCAATGATGCAGCCGCCAGTTTGGAACCGGCTGCATTTGAGAAAGTGGCAGCACATTTCCGGAATGGAATGAAAAAGGACAGGAATAACTTTGAGCTGGAGATGGATGGGGAAAATGACAAAAGGTATTTTCGGGCACATTCGAAGCATACTTTTTGGGAAGGTGAAAGGGTTTATCTGGTGTCTCTGCAGGAGATAACGCCGCAGAAAAAGTATGAAAAATCTCTGAATGAATCCGAAGAAAAATACCTCTTGCTGGCCAAAAAGTCGGCGGATGCAATTTTCATTTTGCAGAATAATAAAGTGGTTTTTGTGAATCCGGCCTGGGAAAAATTGTTTGGGTTCACATTCGAAGAAGTGAAAGAAGGCGACTTTAATATCCCGGATATGTTCAAATCGGATGGCAGGGAAAAGGTATCCGCTTACCTGGAAATTCCATCCAATAACGGGAAAAAAGAACAGAATTTTGAATTTACCGCCTTCACCAAAGATCACCGGGAAATTGAAGTGGCGCTGGCCATTTCGGAAATAACCTGGCAGGGAAAACCTGCGATTCAGGGCATCGAGAAAAATATCAGCATCAGAAAGAAACAGGAAAAAGAGATTGCCCGGCTGGCCTCTGTGCTGCCCCACGGCGAGGAAATATTGGCCGGATCCGATAAACAACTTTCGCGGAGCCATGACAGTGGCGTTGAATCCGGCAGACAATTGAATGATCCGTTTGCGGGAAATAATTTTTCCGGTTTGAATGACGAAGAATATTACCGGGCGCTGTTGAATTCTCTGAATTCAGGAAAATATGCCCGTAACAGCAGTGAATTGACCCGGATCATGAATAATCTGGTGGAGAGGCTGCGAAAATCTTTTACCGGTCAACAGGAATTTCTGGCCGAGGCCGCCCACGAACTGAAATCACCGCTCGCCATCCTCCGGGCCCACTGGGAAGGAGAACTGAATAATCCGGACATTCCACTGGCTATGAAGGAAAAACTGGTTCAGGATGTGGAAACCATTTCCAGGCTGAGCCATCTAATCAATAATTTGCTGATGCTGTCAAAAACCGGCGCCATGGATTGGGAGAAAGACTTCAGGCCGGTGCGTCTGGACCAGGTGCTGGACGATGTGCTGGCCGATGCGGAAGTCATGGCGGAGTTAAAGTCGCAGGAGCTGCGTATTCCCGAGTTGCCGGAAATTACGGTCCGGGGGGATCAGGAACGACTCTACCAGCTCTACCTGAATCTGATTGAGAATGCGATCAAATACACGCCCGAAGGGGGCAAGGTGCGGATTTCACATGCAGTCGAAGACAATCAGTTTGTCATCGGCATTCACGACAACGGACCAGGAATACCGTCCCAGGATCTCCCGCGGATTTTTGAAAGGTTTTATCGGGTCAGGAACGGGAACATGAAAAAGACCAGCGGCAGCGGGCTGGGCCTCTCCATATGCAAGCTCATTGCCGAGACCCATCAGGGAAAGATAGATGTGCAGAGCAAAGAAGGGGAAGGGAGCACATTTTTTGTAAAACTGCCTTTAAAATAACGCTGCAGCGAACCAGATACTTATCCGCCAGCAATTTCCGGCCCTGGCCCTCCAGGATGACGGAAAACCGCGGCTTTATTTTGACAATCCCGGCGGGACACAGGTGCCCAACCAGGTGCTCATTCGCATGCAGCACTATCTGATCCGCACCAACGCCAATCACGGCGGGCATTTCCGCACATCCCAATTGTCCGATGGTATTCTGCAGGAGGCGCATGAGGCCATGGCCGATCTGCTCAATGCCGGTTCGGGAAAGGAAATCATTTTCGGGCCAAATATGACCAGTCTGACCTTCGCGATTTCCCGCTCGCTGGCCCACTGGTTCAAGCCGGGTGACGAGATTATTCTGACCAGGATGGACCATGACGGGAATGTTATGCCCTGGCTGCTCATGGCCCGGGACCTGAATATAAAAGTGAAATGGCTGGACTTTGATCCAGAAACCTGCCGCTATGATCTGCAGCAGCTCCCGGGGCTGCTGTCCGATAAGGTGCGGCTGATGGCGGTTAATTATGCCAGCAACGCCATCGGGACCATCAACGATATTGCGGCCATTTCGAAACTGGCCAGGGTGAACGGTAGTCTGACTTATGTGGATGCCGTCCAGTATGTGCCCCATGGTCCCACCGATGTGCAGGCGCTGGGATGCGATTTTCTGGTGTGCTCCGCTTATAAATTTTTTGGTCCCCATCAGGGCGTCCTGTGGGGAAAACCGGAGCTGCTGGAGAAACTGCCCGCCTATAAGGTGCGTCCGGCGGATGATGTTCCCCCGGGGAAATTCGAGACCGGCACCCAGTCCCATGAAGGGCAGGCCGGCACGCTGGGCGCGCTGGATTACCTGGCCTGGATTGGAAAAACCATGGCGCAGGAATACCATCAGCGTTTCAAATTCCCCAATAGCCGCCGTCAACTGCTGCATGCCGCCCTGGCGGCCATCAAGGATTATGAACTGATCCTGAGTCGGAAACTGATCCAGGGCCTGCAGGCCATTCCGGGCGTTACGGTGCACGGCATTACGGATGCCGCACAGTTGAATGACCGCGTGCCCACCGTTTCCTTCACCGTGGACGGCATGACGCCTTCTCTCATTGCTAAAAAACTTGGTCAGCAAAACATCTATGTTTGGGACGGCCACTATTACGCGCTGGAAGTGATTAAAAAGCTGGGTCTGCAGGAGGACGAGGGTATGGTCAGAGTCGGGGCAGTCCATTATAATACCACCGAAGAGATTGATAGACTGCTCGGGATGCTGCAGCAAATCACTTCCGAAAATAAAAAATAACTGCGGACAAATATGGAAAGAATTAAGACCATTGACGGCCGTGTGAATTGGCGTAGCAAACTTCACGAAATTATTTTCGAGGCCGATACCGCTCCGGGCAGACTCTTCGATATTATTTTAATTGCCAGTATCCTGCTCAGCGTGGTTTCGGTGATGCTGGACAGCGTGGGAGTCATCCGTGCCGAATATGGCCGCACTTTATATCTGGCCGAATGGTTTTTTACCATTCTCTTTTCCATTGAGTATCTGCTGCGCCTGGTGTCGGTGGGCAGGCCGCTGAAATATGCCATGAGTTTTTACGGCATTGTAGACCTGCTGGCAGTAGTCCCCACCTACCTGAGCCTGCTGTTCCCGGCCAGCCGTTATCTGCTGGTGATCCGCGTGCTGCGCGTTCTGCGGATTTTCCGGGTATTGAAGCTGGTGCAGTACCTGAATGAGGCCAAGCTGCTGGTGCAGGCGCTGCGGGCCAGCCGCCGTAAAATCACCGTTTTTCTCTTCACCGTATTGACGCTGGTAGTCATCATGGGCTCCGTCATTTATGTGATTGAAGGCGAGGCTAACGGATTTACCAGTATTCCCCGCAGTATTTACTGGGCCATCGTCACCCTGACCACGGTGGGATACGGGGATTTATCACCCAATACGGCGCTGGGACAGACACTGGCGGCCATTATCATGATAATGGGCTACAGCATCATTGCGGTGCCCACCGGCATTGTCTCGGTGGAAATCTCGCGCGCAGTGGGCAGAAAGGTGAGCACCCAGTCCTGTCCCGAATGCTCGGCGGAAGGCCATGATGCAGACGCCAGGTTCTGCAAATACTGCGGCGCAAAGCTTTGAGGTATCATCCTGAAGAAATTGAATTGATTCAGGCCCTCTCCCGGTTCGTCACCAGTGAGGGGAAGAGGAGCCTCCTGCTTCCCGGAAAACCTTCTGAAAAATTTAAATAAATTATTTTTCTGCCTTTTGTTCAAAAAAATCCTGCCGATGATAACAACATCAAACAGGAGAATCTCATTTATGGAATATTTTCTGGCCCGGCAGCCGATATTCGACTCCAAAATGAAAGTGATAGGATACGAATTATTTTCCTATGACGGTTTTGAAAACCTTATCCCCATGGACACGAAAGAGGACCAGTTCGCCTCAAAAGTAATTACCAAAAGCTTTTTGCTGGTCAATACGGAAAGTCTGACCGGCGGGAAAAAAGCGTTCATCCGCTTCAGCCAGAATCTCATAGTCAACGAAATTGTCACCCTGCTTGACAAGGACCTGATTGCCATTGAGCTTTCCGACAACATTACTCCGGATGAAAAAGTGCTGGCTGCCTGTCAGAAGTTCAAAGACAGCGGTTATCTGATGGTGCTGGATGATTTCAATTTTCAATTTTCCCAGATGCCGTTCCTCCAGTTTGCAGATATGGTGAAAGTCGATTCCGGCAAAACCGGTTCTGATATGAAAAAATCGGTGGTGGAACGGCTGAAATCCAAGAACATCAAAAGCCTGATGATGAATGTGGAATCGGAAGAGGAATTCAAGGAGGCCGTCGAGCTGGGCTACGATTATTTTCAGGGCAACTTCTTCCGCAAACCGTTTGTCATTTCGGGACGGGATATTCCCGGTTATAAACTGACCTACCTCCAGATGCTGAAAGAAATTCACCAGCCGGAAATTGATTTCGATAAGATGGAAGAGATCATCAAGCGGGATGTCTCGCTGACCTATAAACTGCTTCGCCTCATCAATTCGGCCGCCTTCGGCATTATGAGGGAAATAAAATCGATTAAACAGGCATTGGTGCTGCTGGGAATGCGGGAGGTCAAGAAGTGGGTGGCGCTGATCGCCCTCAGCGACATGGGCAAGGAAAAACCCGAGGAGCTGGTAAAAAATGCCCTGCTGCGCGCCAAATGAAAGTCCCTACACGCCGGCTTATGATCTGACCCTGACCTACGAGGCTGGGCAGTGGCGGGAGGTTTCCAAACTGGCGGCGAAGCTGAATATTGATGAAAAAAAGCTGCCGGAGATATACCTTGCTTCGCTGGACTGGGTGAGCGAGGTACTGAAATAATTTTTCTGCAAATTTTCGCGGCTGGTCCTCCATTACACTGCAATCTTTAATTTCCATCCATTACCGGTCAGTGCCAAATTGCACCTTTCCCGCGAGTAAAAATAATCGCAGTTCAAGGTATCCAGACCTGTTCAGCAGCACACCCGCATTCAAAATACAGAATATTGCCGGCTGAATATAATCCCCGTTGGCATTCCTTCCTATTCAAACCGATGTTTCCCATAAAAGCTTCCCGGAATCCGCAAATGAAACCAGATGCGCGGTTACTGAGTAAACGGATTACAAAATCAGTGCTGTCATAAAAAAAGGATGTTATATGAGCCTATTGTTTACGCCCCTGCGAATCAGGGACCTTGAATTCAAAAACCGCATTTTTGTTTCGCCCATGTGCCAGTATTCCGCCGCGGACGGACTGCCCAACAACTGGCACCTGGTGCACCTGGGAAGCCGGGCGGTGGGCGGCGCCGGGCTGGTGATGACTGAAGCGACCGCCGTGTCGCCGGAAGGGCGCATCTCCCCGCAGGATATCGGCATCTGGTCCGATGAACATGCCGAAGCTTTCCGGCCCATCACCGAATTTATAAAAGCGCAGGGCAGTATTCCCGGAATTCAGCTCGCCCATGCCGGGAGGAAGGCCTCCACGAGGGCGCCCTGGGAAGGCGGCGGACCGGTGCCGGAAAGCGAGGGAGGCTGGCAGCCGCTGGCCCCAAGTCCGCTGCCCTACAATGAGGGCTATCCGTTGCCCCGCGAACTGAACCTGGTGGACATGGAGGCCATAGTGAACCAGTTTGAAATCGCTGCCGGTCTCAGCCTGAAGGCGGGATTCGAGATGGTGGAAATCCACATGGCGCACGGTTACCTGCTGCACCAGTTCCTTTCCCCGCTCAGCAATAACCGCACGGATGATTTCGGCGGCAAATTCAAAAACCGGGTGCGGCTCCCTGCCTGGGTTGCCCAGACGGTCAGGAAAGTGTGGCCCGCCCATCTGCCGGTCTTCGTGCGCATTTCCGCTACGGACTGGGCGCCGGGCGGCTGGGATCTGCCGCAGTCCATCCGTTTCGCTGCCATGCTGGAAGAGGCCGGCATCGATCTGATTGACTGCTCCAGCGGGGGACTGGTGCCGTTCCAGAAATTCATCACCGGGCCGGGATACCAGACGCGTTTCGCGGCGGAGATCAGGCGGGAAACCGGAATACTGACCGGGGCGGTTGGGATGATCACCGAACCGGTGCAGGCGGAGCACATTCTGCTCAGCGGGCAGGCCGATGCGGTGCTGCTGGCCCGGGAGTACCTGCGGCATCCCTATTGGCCGCTGCATGCCGCCCGGGAGCTGGGCGACGATGTCCGTTGGCCCAACCAGTACAAACGGGCCAGGATCTGAATCGCTTGTTCACCGAAAATCAAAACGGAGAAAAGGGAGGAATTATGAACAGCCATAAAAAACAGATACTGGTCACCTTCGATCCCCAACAGGAAGGCCGCCTGCTCCTGCAGAAATTGTGGGGTGACGCCGCGGAGATTGTCTTCCTGAACGATGTCCCGGAAGAGGGCCGCCGGGAGGCGGTCTCCGGTGCGGATGTCCTGTTTTCCTGGAATTTTCCCCATGAGCTCCGCGCCGGGGAATACAGTCTTCTGAAAAAGGACAATCTGCTGATCCAGCTGATTTCGGCCGGGGCGGACCATGTTCCTTTCGCGCAGCTTCCGCCGCAGATCACGGTGGCTTCCAATGTGGGCGCTTTCGCGGGGCAGATGGCCGAACATGTACTGGCCATGACGCTGGCCCTCGCCAAGCGCCTGCTTCCCGAGCATATGAAGCTCAAGCAAGGCGATTTCGATCAGCGGAACCCGACCCGCGCGTTGAAAGGAAAAGTCTGCGGCATCCTGGGTTTTGGAGGGATCGGACGCGCTTCCGCGCGGCTGATGCGGGGACTGGACATGAAGATTTATGCCATGAACCGCAGCGGGGAAACCGGTGAAGCGGTGGAGTTCATCGGCACCATGGAGGACCTGCATAAAATTCTGGAAAGCGCTGATGTGCTGGTCATTTCTCTTCCCCTGAACCGGCATACCCGCGGCCTGATTGACCGGGAGGCGCTGCAGCGGATGAAACCCGATGCCATTCTGGTGAATGTGGCCCGGGGACATATTATTGATGAGAAAGCGCTGTACGAGCACCTGAAAACGCATCGCGATTTTCTGGCGGGTATCGACGCCTGGTGGGTGGAGCCGTTCAGTGAAGGCGAGTTCCGTCTGGATTATCCCTTCCTGGATCTGCCCAATGTGATCGGTTCTCCCCACAATTCGGCCATCGTGCCGGACGCCATCGCCGGCGCCGTGCGGCAGGCGGCGGAAAATGTCAGCCGCTATCTGAAAGGCGCATCCTTAAAAGGCATTGTGAAGCGGGAGGATTATATTTCGGGATAAAACGTGAATGCAGCGCTTTCCGGGGATGAAGGCATGGGAATAGCTGCACAATCCGGTGATCTGATTTTCAATTGCGGAACGTCATCCCCGGCGCACGGGCCCGCTTACGTGACGAAAGCGGGAATCCAATAACAAAATCTTTTTGGGATGATTACACCCGGGACAGAGCATCCTTAGGTCCAATAATCAATTATTTCCCAAATAACCTGTCGGGCCGTCTATTCTGCGCCGCTTGCAACAGTCTCCGGCTGGGGCGCCATCTTCTTCAGATTGAACCGTTTCCGTTCATTGGGATCCAGGTACAGTTTGCGCAGGCGGATGGACTTGGGCGTCACTTCCACCATTTCATCGTCATTGATAAACTCCAGCGCCTCTTCCAGGGTGAATTTGGTGGCCGGGGTAAGGCGGATGGCCTTGTCGCTGCCGGCGGCGCGCATGTTGGTCAGTTTTTTCTCGCGCTGCACATTCACCTCGATGTCGTTCTCCTTATTCTGCTCGCCCACCACCTGGCCGCGGTAAATGGGATCGCCCGGCTCAATGAAGAAGCGCCCGCGGTCCTGCAGGGCGTTGATGGCGTAACCGGTGGCGGGGCCTTCCGCCATGGAGATCATGACGCCGGTCTGCCGCTGGGTGATAGAACCCTTGAAGAATTCGTACTGGTAGAACTGGTGGTGCATCACCGCCTCGCCGGAAGTGGCGGTCAGTATCTTGTTGCGCAGGCCCATCAGTCCGCGGGAGGGAATATGAAATTCCAGGTGATGCAGGTTGCCCTTGGGCTCCATCTTCACCATTTCGCCGCGGCGCTGCCCGGCAATCTCGATCACCCGCCCGGCGTAGTCGGCCGGCACGTCCACAATCAAAATCTCGATGGGTTCGGCTTTCCGGCCGTCGATTTCCTTATAAATCACCTTGGGCTGGCCCACCTGCAGTTCGTAGCCTTCGCGGCGCATGCTCTCGATGAGCACCGAGAGATGCAGGATACCGCGGCCCGATATCTTGAAGGAATCCGGGGACCCGGTTTCCTGTACCCGCAGGGCCACATTATGCTGCAGCTCCTTGAACAGGCGGTCGCGGAGCTGCCGGGAGGTGACATATTTCCCTTCCCTGCCGTAAAAAGGGGAATTGTTCACCGTAAAAGTCATGCTGATGGTCGGTTCGTCGATGGAGATCAGCGGCATCGGCTCTGGGAGTTCTGGGTCGGTGATGGTGTCGCCGATGTTGATTCCCTCCACGCCCACGATGGCGCAGATGTCGCCGCAGGGGACTTCCTTCACTTCCTGCCGTCCCAGGCCCTCAAAAACCAGGAGCTGTTTGAGGGACACCGGCTGCACCGAACCGTCGCGCTTGATGATGCTGAGCGGTTCCGCTGCATTGATGCTGCCGCGGTACACCCGCCCGATGCCGATGCGGCCCACGTAGTCGTTGTAATCCAGGCTGGTGACCTGCATCTGCGCCGGCCCGGGAAGCACCTCCGGCGCAGGAATGTGCTCCAGGATGGCGTCCAGCAGGGGGATCAGGTTCTCGCCCTGCTCCTCCAAGTCCGTTACCGCCCAGCCCTCGCGGCTGCTGGCGTAGATCACCGGGAATTCAAGCTGATCGTCGTCGGCCTCCAGTTCAATGAACAGATCGTAAATTTCGTTGAGCACCTCCTCGGGACGCTTATCGGGCCGGTCCACCTTGTTGATCACCACGATGGGCGTCAGGCGCAAATGGAGCGCTTTTTCCAGCACGAAGCGGGTCTGCGGCATGGGGCCTTCGAAGGCGTCCACCAGCAGCAGCACGCCGTCCGCCATCTTGAGCACCCGTTCCACCTCGCCGCCAAAGTCGGCGTGGCCGGGGGTGTCAATCAGATTGATTTTCACATCTTTATAGGGAATGCTGATATTCTTGGATAATATGGTAATGCCCCTTTCCCGTTCCAGATCGTTGGAATCCAGGAAGCGTTCCTGCACCGCCTGGTTCTGGCGGAAAATGTGGCCCTGTTTCAGGAGCTGGTCCACCAGGGTGGTCTTGCCGTGGTCCACATGGGCGATAATCGCTATATTTCGAATCTCTTTCACGTCATCTCCGGTTTATCGTTCAAAAAAATGCGGCGGAAATACGCAAATATAAAGCCGCAAGTCAAGCTAAATCTCAAATTCCCGGCGAATATCCGGTAAATACAAAGCCTTTCTACATTCACGGGGCGGCATTGTTTCCGGACTTTTCATTTTTGAGGCATGCTGCGGTCGGCAGAAAGCGGGAAGGCTCCGGCGGCTGAGGGAATAACTTTTCCTGTTCCTGCGCGCCTCACCGGCGAAAGAGAATGGCGGTCCTGCAATGGAAAGTGACGGCCGTGTAACGGAAAGTATCAGGAGAGAAATGCAAAGTGTCGGCAGAGAAATAAAAAGAGGAGAATTTTTGCCAAAGGCATCACCATGTGAAAATTCCACTTTTTGAGGAAATTCATTTTCCATTTGACCGCTTATTTGTAATTCCGCTGTTTGTGCCCCTTGCCACAGAAGCGGCCGTCACCCCCCCTTTCCGCGTAAGCGGCCACTTCCGTGGGAAG
>JARRQT010000236.1:0-11838 GCA_037381445.1 Calditrichia bacterium | reverse complement strand
CAATCAGGTCCATTTCAGAAAAGGTTTGATATGAGAAAACGTCATGGAAAATATGCGGTGTTTCTGTTTGCCGCTTTGATGCTGTCGCTGGCATTTTCATCCTGCGGCAGCAAGAAAAATAAACAGCAGGGCTACGGAGGAATGGAACAGACCGTGAGCGTGACAACTGCCGGTTATTCCACTGTGACGCTGGTGCAGCAATACCCGGCCACGCTGGTGTCCAACAAACAGACGAATCTGCTCTCCGAAGTGGGTGGCCGGGTGGAGGATATTCTGTTCAAGGAGGGAAGCCACGTCAGCAAAGGACAGCCGCTTTATGACATCGACAAAAGTGTTTACCAGGCTGCCTATAATCAAGCGATGGCACAATTAAACGCCGCTCAGACCAACCTTGCTACCGCCCAGACCGACGCACAGCGCTATCAAAACCTGCTGGAGCACAATGCGGTAGACGAAATTCAGGTGGCTCACGCCAAGGCACAGGTCAAAGTCTACGAAGCAGACGTAAACTCGGCCGAAGCGGCGGTGGAACAGGCCAAAATCAACCTGGAGCGCGCCACAGTTGTGGCTCCGTTCAGCGGTTCCACCAATGTCTCCACGGCACGGCTGGGCGACCTTGTGATCCCCAACGTGACTGTGCTGGTCACTATTGCCGACAACAGCAGCATGAGAGCCGATTTTCATGTTCCGGAGAGCCAATATGTATCCATGCTTGCCGGGAAGGACGGCAGCGATCCGGCGCTGCCGGAGTTCAAGCTTGTTCTGCCGGACGGCTCGATGTATTCACACAACGGTAAGCTGGATTTCGTCGACAGCACGGTGGATCCCACCACCGGCACCATCATGGTCCGTCTGATCTACCCGAACCCCAATGAAATTCTGAAGTCGGGGATGAATTGCGTGGTCAAGAGCGAGGAGAACACCGGCAAGGAGTACCTGGTTATTCCGGAGCAGGCCGTCCAGCAGGTACTGAACGAGTATCACGTTTATGTGGTGAACGACAGCGGCGTGGTGCAGGATCAGAAGATCGAACTTGGGCAATCCGCCAGCGGCAAGCAGATTGTCACCGGCGGGCTAAAGGCGGGACAGAAAGTTATTGTTGAGGGAATCGAAAAAGTGCGGCCGCAGCAGCACGTAAAAACAACACCCTATTCCGGCCCGGAAGCCCCGGCGGACACAATCCGGCAATCCAAAACAAGCGGGAAAAGATAATATGTTTTCCAGAATTTTTATTGAGCGCCCGGTAACAGCGATAGTGATATCGTTATTCATCATTTCGGTTGGAATCATTTCCATCCTGGTACTGCCCATCGCGCAATTGCCGGACGTTACCCCGCCGGTGGTCAGCGTTGGCGGGGTCTATCCGGGCGCTAACGCCACAACTGTCGAAAATGCCGTCGCCACGCCGGTGGAGAATCAGGTGAACGGCACACCCGGAATGATGTATATGGAATCCACCAGCGCCAATGACGGCAGTTTTGGGCTAACGGTGACGTTCAATTTGGGTACCGACATCGATGTGGCGGCCATGGATGTGCAGAACCGGGTGTCGCTGGCCACTCCCCACCTCCCCACCGAGCTGATCCGTACCGGGCTTTCGGTAAGAAAAAGAACAACCAGCATGCTGCAGGTCATCGGCCTCTATTCCCCGAAAGGAACGCACGATATCAATTTCATGGACAATTATGCCAGCCTTTACATCGAAAATGAGCTGGCGAGGGTGCCCGGAGTTGGAGAAGTATTCACTTTCGGCAACACCTTCGCCATGCGGGTCTGGCTCGATCCGCAAAAAATGGCGAACCTGCACCTCACCAGCAGCGATATCATCAATGCCATCAACCTGCAGAACAACCTGACTCCCGGCGGCTCGGTAGGGGCATCTCCGGCTCCAAAGGGCCAGACATTTGAAATGAACGTCAATGTGAAGGGAAGGCTTGTTTCGGCTGAGGAGTTTGGCAATATTGTGGTGCTGAGCAATCCGCAAACCGGCGCAATCACCAGACTGAAGGACATTGCACGCGTAGAGCTTGGGGCTACTTCGTATTCGGGAACCCGGTTACTGAATGGGGTGCCGGGCAGCGGTATGGCGATCTACCAGAGCCCCGGCAGCAACGCCCTGACCACTGCAACGCTCGTCCGGCAGAGAATGCAGGAGCTTGCCAAGAGTTTTCCGGAAGACCTGGACTGGGCGATTGTATTGGACAACACCCGGTTTGTCAGCGCTTCCATAAGAGAAGTACTCTTTACGCTGGGCGAAGTACTGCTGCTGGTGCTCTTCGTGGTTTTCCTTTTTCTGCAAACCTGGCGAACCACCCTTATCCCGCTGCTGGCGATCCCCGTTGCGCTTATCGGCACGTTCGCGGTATTTTCCATTATCGGTTTTACTATCAACACTATCACGCTTTTCGCGATGGTGCTGGCTATCGGAATAGTGGTGGATGATGCCATCATTGTGGTGGAAGCGGCGCAGCACAAGGTGGACACAGAAAACCTGCCCGCGAAGGAGGCTACCCGGGAAGCCATGGGAGAGGTCGGTACGCCGGTTATCGTTATCGCATTGATCCTTACCGCTGTGTTCGTGCCGGTTGCCTTCCTGCCCGGCATCACCGGGATGCTTTACAAACAGTTCGCGGTCACTATCGCCGTTTCGGTGCTTTTATCCGCCTTCGTGGCCCTCACTTTAACCCCGGCGCTTTGTTCGCTTTTATTGAAGCCTAATCCGGTGCATGCGGACAGCAGGGGACTTTACAAAATTTTTTATAAATTTAACACCTGGTACGACCAGCGGGTGGAAGGTTATGGCAATATAATCCGGAAGGTAATAAAAAAGGCGCCACTGATGATCATCCTGCTGCTGGCCATCTATGGGGGAATTGTCCTGATGACGCGGATTACCCCAACCTCATTTCTCCCCAATGAAGATCAGGGAATGCTGATGGCGGTTGTGCAGTTGCCGCCGGACGCCTCCACACAGCGGACGCAAGCGGTGTTGCAGGAATTCGGGACCATCCTCAAGCACAACAAATGGGTTGAGCGCTATTTTCTGGTGCCCGGATTCAGCATATTGAACAGAGCCAGCTTGTCCAATTTCGGAACTGCTTTTATCGGCCTGAAACCATGGGATGAGCGCACCAGTAAAGATGCCAGCCTCAACGCGGTTCAGCAGCAGTTGCAGATGGCCACTGCCGGGATAAAAAATGCAACCTTTATCATCGTTGCACCGCCGCCTATTCCGGGATTGGGAACCACTTCCGGCTTTTCGATGGTCATCACCCAGAGCAGCGGTACCATTGAAGAACTGAAGAACGCTCAGAATAACTTCCTGGCGGCATTGAGAGGCCGACCGGAAATTCAATACGCCTATTCGACCGCTATTTACGATTATCCCAGTTACACACTGTCCATAAACCGGGACTACGCCCAGAAGCTCGGAGTGTCTGTTGGCGACATCGAAAATACCATCCAGACCAACCTGGGCGGGTATTATGTAAACGATTTTACGCTCTTCGACAGAATATTCCGGGTGTATGCCAAGGCCGATTCCAATTTCCGGTCCGGCATCGATAAGCTCTCCCAGTATTTCGTCCGGAACCGGAATGGGCAGATGGTGCCGCTCAACACATTGGTGCAGGTTCAAAATACTACCAGCTCACCGGTGATCTCCCATTACAATATGTACCGCTCTGTTCAGATCAGCGGCAATGCCGCACCGGGTTACAGCTCCGGTGACGCGCTTACTGCGCTGCAGCAAACCGCCAGCCGGGTGCTGCCGGTGGGATACAATTACCAGTTCACCGGCACATCGCTGCAGGAGGAGGAAGCCGGGAGCGCCAAAGCAAGGGTATTCCTGCTGGCAATCTTTTTTGTATTCCTTTTTCTGGCCGCCCTTTACGAAAGCTGGGGGGTTCCGTTTGCGGTTTTGTTAGCGATTCCCATCGGCATCTTCGGTGCCTTCCTGGCGCTCGAACTGGACAGTTTGGCCGCCAGCATCTACGCGCAGATCGGAATGGTCACCATCATTGGGCTGGCCGCAAAAAATGCAATCCTGATTGTGGAATACTGTAAAATGAAATTTGAAAGCGGAACACCGCTGATACAGGCGGCAGTGGAAGCCGGAAAGCTGCGGCTGCGTCCGATTCTGATGACCTCTTTTGCTTTCATTCTGGGCGTGGTGCCTCTGATGCTGGCATCCGGGGCGGGAGCGAATGCACGAATCAATATCGGATTTACTGTCTTCGGCGGCATGCTGACCGCCACCATGCTGGCCATTTTCTTTATTCCCTTCTTCTATGTCATGATCATCCGCCTCACCTACCGGAAGAACAAACCTGGTCATCTTAAGGTGGAATGAGATGAATATGCGGTACGCTTGCTTTATCGGTCCCTCAGGCCCGGGCCGATAAAGCGAGACAGAATTCCCTTTAATCATATTTATCGGCTATGATGTTAATTCCCTCCGATTTTGAAGTCATTTCTCAAACTGCAGACACCTTCTGTTACACTTTATTACAAAACCGACAAACTCATGTTACAGCTTCTTTATAAATTACCGGCAGAATGAAAAGAGGAAATAATTTTCCGGCGAAAAAAAGGGAAGCAAGTTTTCCGGACAAAGGACTGTCTAAGGAGATGAAGCGAATGTTCAAAAATAATAAAAACAAGATTAGAGGAGAAATAGCCATGGGACGCAAATTTTCTAATCGCGCTTTTTTGTTTATCATTGCCGGGCTGATCATCTTCAGCCTGAACAGTGAAATATTTGCCCAGAAACGCGTTGTTAAAAGGGCGCCACGACGGCACGGCAAAGCCATTGTGAAACTGCCGCAGAATCATACCAGAATCGTTGTGAATAAACGCCCTTATTATTTTCATCATGGGGTGTTCTACCGGAAAGGATCTCATGGGTATGCTATCGTCAGGGCTCCTCTGGGCGCCCGCATCCGGGCCCTCCCCTTCGGATATATAAGCCTTCGCATCGGAGAATTACCCTTTTTTTATTATTATGGCACCTACTACCGTTATCTTCCCCGGGAAAAAGTTTACGTCGTGGTTGAAAATCCGGAGCGCAGCAGTAACGGGAACTATGCTGCGGATAGGATATACCTGGTCGATGGCACAACGCGTTTGAAACTGATGGAAAAATTCAGGAAATACCTGTGACCGAAATCGTTTCCATCACCTTCGCGCCGCCGGAAGAGGACAGCGGAGATGATTAATTGCCCGATCTGCTTTCCGACTGATGCCGCACCGGGAGCGAAACCTTGAGATTAATGATTTTGAAACAGGAGGGCATAGATCGCGACGGTTGTGAGTCGTCCTATGCCTGTTGAATAGGCTGATAAGTAACAAGGTTGTCGAGTAGACCCGATTTATATTCGTAGTGGATTGGGCCAGCGGCCTTGCCTCCTCCCGGGAGGAGGTCCTGACCTGCACCGATTGAGAGTTCATCTCCAAGCAGGCATTGCACGGAAACGGCATTTTTCCATCAAATTCCTCAGGCAGCGTCCCGGACTTTACAAATAACGGAAGTAATATCATCCTTCTGAAGCTGATGATCGGAGAATGACAAAACTGCCTGATGAAGTTTGGCAAGTATCTTGTCCGGAACTTGATGCCGGTATTTCGAAATAATTTGCAGCGCCCGGCTGCTTCCGAATTCTTCATCAGAACCATTTTTCGCCTCCGTGACGCCATCCGAAACAAGCAGCACAATCTCCTGCATCTCCAATTTCAGAGGCCGGGCCGTCCTAAAATCAAAATCCGGAAGGAAACCCAGGGGAATCCCGGTGCTTTCCATAATATACTTTATCTTACCGGAAGCATCCAGCACATAGGCCGGCACATGCCCGGCGCTGGCATAATCCATCAGAAGGCGGGAAGCGTCGAGCCGCGCCAGAATCAACGTGACAAAATGCTTCTCATCCATGTCGGAATAGAGGGCCCGGTTCAGATGTTTAAGGATAGTGCCGGGGTCCGAATCCGTCTCGGCAAATGCCCGCAAATAGGCACGCGTCTCCGTCATAATCAGCGCTGCTCCAATTCCGTGCCCGGAAACATCACCAACTACTATCTCAATATATCCATCCGGCGTTTGGAAATAATCGAAATAGTCACCGCTGGTCTTATCAGCCGAACGCGTCTCACCGGCTATCTCGAAACCGGAAACTTCCAGATTGACCTCATATAAACGCTGCTGTATTTCCCGGGCGACGCTCATTCTCACTTTTTGTTCTTCCTGCTCCATCTGGTCCGAGATATCTTTTAACACAGATACAAAATTAGTGACTTTCCCTTCTTTATCTTTCATGGGCGTAATGGTCTCATTGCACCAGAATAGCTGTCCGTTTTTCTTCTTGTTTACCAGACGAGTCCGGTAAGGCTTTCCGCTGAGAATAGCTTTCCATAGATTATCATAAAATGCCTTATCCTGTTTGCCGGAATTGAGTATCCGGGGATTTTGGCCGATGACTTCCTCTGGGCTGTAACCGGTAATTGATGTAAAAGCAGGATTGACATATTCAATAATTCCCTGGCTATTTGTAATTAGAATACCATCTGCCGTTTGCTCCACCGCCCCGGAAAGCTTCAACAGTTCCTTTTCAGTCTTTTTCCGCTCCGTGATATCTTCAGTATTCACCATTACCAGGTCCGGGGGAATGTGAGCATAGGTAACGATAAGCTCTTTCCTCTCCCCACTGCTTTGCTTTTGATAAGATATTACCCTGCTTATTTTTCTTTTTTCGGAAAAACATCGCCGGAAATCTTCCCGCACCTCCGCATGATTCTTATAAAGGGTGGTGAACCTGCTACCTGCCAGCTTCTTTATGCTAACTCCAATGAAGGATAAAGCCGCATCATTGAAATCAACCAGAAAGAAATCGTCCCCTATTCGCCGCCAGACGTAAGTGGGGATAGGTAATCCTCTGAACTGCGCCCTTAATCTTTCTTCACTTTGCTTCCGGGCAGCTTCTGCACGAAGGCTTTCAGTGATATCCCGGAAAATAATAATGCCCCCATTCACCAGGCCATTGCTCTCTTTCAACGGACTGGCGGAGACAGAAATATAAATCCCTTTCGCCTGCACCGGATTTTTTATAAAAATGACTTCTTCATTGATTTCTTTTCCCTGTATAGCCAATGCCAGGGGCAATTGCTCGGCGGGATAGGGAGTTTTCTGGTCGGGATAGAAACAGCCGTAAAGGGAAGTCCATTCCGAGGGCGCCACATCGCGGGAGCCAATTCCCAAAATTTTTTCGGCAACGGAGTTGAAGAAAATGAATTTTCCGCTCTGGTCAGCTACTATCACACCTTCCGCCAGATTTTCCAGCAAGATCCGCAAGATTTTTCTGGCATCGGGTTTATTCCATAATTCCTGAATACGATCTGTTTCTTGATGCATGATTTACAGTCCCTTCCTTTTTTTGGAGGTTCGATCCAAAGCTGCGCCATCAAATAATTCCCGCTTCTCGCTTTACATTGAAGGGGGTACTCAAGGTGGTACTACTTCAATCTTAACAGCTCTTCCATGGGTCGGTTATTGCTTTGCCGTTGTATACTTCGATACTGTCTTAGATGCTGGCTCCCGGTTGACACCTGTCTTTGCTATGTCTTCTATAGGGCCTGCGTCCATGAGTATCGGATCGGCTCTCGCCTACGGGGATTGGCTCTAGCAGCTATATTCCAGATCCAAAGCTATTCTATTCTATTCTATTCCCTTCACTTCGCAATTCTCGCTTTTTTGTCACTCGGCTTCTGCCTCACTCATTACACTTCTGAGCGGCCGACTAAAACTGACTCCGGAGGACTTTTGTCTTCCCTTTCTGCAAAGAATCATTTGCAGGTCACCCCCCAATTTTTCTCTACATTATGCCTTTATACCTCATATACTCCCACCAATCCCGTTACAATTTTTTACATTTGAAAAATAATACTGTTACATCCGTGTTTTACATTTATCATGGAAGTTGAAAATTGAATAATTGCGGCAAATACAAATATGTTTAAAAAATTGAAACCAAGGAGAAGACTATGAAAACCGCTGTTGTTTTGTCCGTTTTTCTGACGATTGTTTTGCTGGCCGGAACCGGCTTCGCGCAGACAGAAAGTCCCATCGACCGCAGGGTAGAAAGATTGAAGACCAGCCTGAATTTGAGCGAAGAACAGACCGGCCAGGTCCGGCTGATTCTGACCAATGCAGCTAACGAGACCAAACAGATCAGGCAATTAAACCAGGGAGATCAGGAAGCTATCGCGGCCGCCATGAAAGATCTGCGGGACCGCACCAGTCAACAGATTGAAAATATCCTCACCCCCGACCAGCAGAAGAAATATCAGACAATTAAAGATCAGTTCAGGGCACCCGGCGGGAATAGCGGCCAGGAACTGGAGACACTGACAGAACGACTTAATCTTACGGATGAACAGGCGGCAAAGATCGAACCCATCCTGGCCTCCGCCCGCGAACAAATGCAGGAACTCCGCCAGAACCGTTCAGGCGACCGCCAGGAAATGCGGTCGAAGATGCAGTCGATTTTTCAGGAGAGGGATAAAAAAATCGAAGAAGTCCTGTCGGATTCCCAGAAAAAAGAGTATGAAAAATACCAGCAGGAACGGCGGGAACAGATGATGAACCGGCGCGGGCAGCGCGGCGGACGAATGGGACAGCGCCCGTTTTAGCAGGCGACAAACGAAATAATGGGAAAGAAAAATGAATATGTATGGAAAAATAAAAAGCGGCATGCCTAAAACTGTCATCATAGTGTGGGCGGCGGCACTCGGCCTGGTCCTTGCCGGCGGCCTGCGGGCGGAGGAAACACCGGCCCTGACACTGACCCAGGCCATCCAATTGGCCATGGAGGGGAATATCAGCCTGAAGAAATTAACAAATATGATCTATGCGGACCGCATCGGTGTGAAGCAGGCCGAGGCGAATTTTCTGCCCTATCTCACCGCAAGCGTTTCCGCCTCCAGCAACTATCCTAAAACCGGAACCGGCGGCAAATCGGTGAGCGGATCACTGAATTCCGGTATAAACCTGTTTAACGGCTTTTACGACGTAGCCCGGCTGGATATCGCCAAATACGGGTGGGCATCGGATACGGCCAGCTATTCCTGGAACCGGCAGTCCATCGTATATGGAACCGTTTCCCAATTCATTCAGGTGGTGCTGGACAGCGAATTTATACGTATCGCCAATGACAATCTGAAAGTTCAGCAGGACCAGCTCAGGCAGATCGAGGAATTTGCCAAAGTGGGAAACCGTTCCAAAGTGGATGTCTACCAGCAGCAGACCGACCTGAAACAAAGTGAATTACAGCTTCTGCAGGCACAGCGCAATTATGCAGTCAGCCGCTACAATCTTTTGCAGATTCTGGGGAAACAGGCCGATTCCCCATTGCAGTTCAAATCGCTGCCCATTGACACCCTGATAGCGCAATTCTCTGGTCAGTCTCCCGAAATATCGCCGCGAGAGGCCCTGGCGGAACGTTTGGATGCAGTTGCGCAAGAATATCAGGTGCAGGCAGCCGAATCACAAATACGGGCAGCTCAATCCGGTTACTGGCCCACCATTTCATTATCAGCCAGCGCCGGATCCAATTACAGCAGCGGATTTGCCGGCCTGGGATTTTCCGACCAGTTTCTGGATGAGAATCCTGATCTGCGGGTGGGACTTTCCTTCTCTCTGCCCATATTCGACCGGTTCGCCACGAAATATGGCGTAGAGCAGAGCAAAATCCAGTTGGCCAACCAGCATCTCAATTTGCTGGACTTAAATCTGCAGATCGGTTCGCAGGTGCAGCAGGCTCTGCTGGATTACAATACGGCGGTAAAACAGCGTGAATCGGCCCACGCCCAGTATGAATATGCGCGTGAAGCGCTTAAGATTTCCGAAGAGCGTTTCCGGGTCGGTTCTTCCACCTACATCGAACTGAGCCAGGTGCGGGCCAATTATTTTAATGCGGCGTATCAAAAAGCAAGTGCAGACTACAATCTGCTTCTCAACTACGTGGCAGTCCACTACTACGGCGGAACCATTGGGGAAGCAATTTCAATTTTCAGTTAAGAATTTGGGAGAGAATAAAATGAAAAAGAAAATATTTTTAGGCGCCGGCAGCGTCATCATTCTGCTCATTATAGCAAAGCTGATCTATGGCGCCATCGCCGGCAGCGGGGATCCAAGCTACCGGACAAGCCAGATTACCCGCGGCAGACTGGAAAGCACGATTTCCAGCAGCGGAACCCTGAGCCCGGTGACGACGGTGGAGGTCGGCACCCAGGTTTCCGGCACCATCGCCCATATTTACGCTGATTTCAATGACCAGGTGAAACAGGGACAACTGCTGGCAGTACTGGATACGGTTCTACTCAAGGCACAGGTGCTGGATGCACAGGCCAATTTGGAAAAGACCGAAGCCCAGTTGGAAGAGGCCCAAAACGACTACAATCGGAACAAACCATTGTTTGACAAGGGCATGATCTCGGAAGCCGAATTTATTCCGTATAAAACAGCGTTAAAGACACAGAACGCCAATATAAAATCGGCCAGGGCATCCCTGGAACGGGCACAACGGAATCTAAAATATGCAGTGATCCGCGCCCCTATTTCCGGGACCATCACGCTGCGGAATGTGGAAGCCGGACAGACGGTGGCGGCAAGTTTTTCCACGCCCACGCTTTTTAAAATTGCCGAGGATTTATCGCAAATGGAAATCCTGGCGGATGTAGATGAAAGCGACATCGGGCAGATCAAAGACGGCCAGTCGGTCCGCTTCACTGTCCAGGCTTATCCCGACAAAATTTTCACAGGCAGCGTCAAACAGATCCGCCTGGAGCCCAAAACCGAATCCAATGTGGTTACTTACACGGTGGTTATCCGGGCCGCCAATCCCGAGAAGATATTGCTTCCCGGAATGACCGCCACAGTCGATTTTATTACTTCGGAAAAAAACAATGTGCTGCTCGTTCCCAATGCCGCTTTGCGGTTTCAGCCGGATGAGAAAATCATTGCTGCATTCCGTGAAAAACGCCAGAAAGAATTTCAGGCGTTACCGGATTCCGTGAAGGAAAAACGGCGTGCTTTTGCAGGAAACAGGGGCTTCGGCGGTGACCGTCCTGCCATGAACGGCGCTTCCGGCTTCCAGCGGCCGAAGAACATTGCGCAGGTCTGGTATCTGGACCAGGATGGGAAACTGGCCATGGACATTGTGCGGACTGGTATGACCGATGGCACCCAGACAGAAATTGTAAGAAGCAGGCATTTGGAGGAAGGAACAAAAGTGGTGACCGGTACGGAAACGGCGGAAAGTGCCTCCAAAAGGACCGAAACCCAAAACCGCGGCTTCGGACGTCGGGGAATGTTTTAGCATGGCGCATGGGGCATAAAGCATGGAGCAAGAGATTTCAATGTTAAGATCAAAGATAAAAACAGAGAGTATTCCTGATCTGCCATGCACTATGCGCTTTGCCCCAGGCATGTTATACAAAGCAATAATTTAGGAGATAACCTCAAGTGAATACAGTAATCCAAACCAAACAAATCATCAAAACCTTCCAGATGGGGGATGTGGCAGTCCACGCGCTGCGGGGGGTTGACCTGGAAGTAAGTGCCGGTGAATTCCTTGCGATCATGGGTGCTTCGGGTTCCGGCAAATCCACGTTCATGAATCTGCTGGGCTGCCTGGACACGCCCACTTCCGGTGAATATTTTCTGGATGGACATTCCGTCAGCAAAATGAGCAAAAACGAGTATGCTGATATCCGGAACCAGAAGATTGGTTTTGTCTTCCAGGGATTTAACCTCCTGGCCCGGACTTCCGCGCTGGAGAATGTGGAACTTCC
>JARRQT010000235.1:0-5232 GCA_037381445.1 Calditrichia bacterium | reverse complement strand
CTGCTGCATATGGTAGCTGAAAATCCCAGGGTTTGCAAACATATTCACCTTCCCCTGCAGGCCGGCAACAGCCGGGTGCTGCAGACAATGAACCGCACCTATACCAAAGAAGATTATCTGCATCTGGTGTCGGATATCCGCGAACACTATCCCGAAATGGTGATTACCACCGATATCATCGTGGGATTTCCCACGGAAATCGATGCTGAATTTGAGGATACTGTGGCGGTAATGCGGGAGGTGGCATACGATTCCGCTTTCATCTTCAAATATTCGGAAAGAAAAGGAACCATTGCCGCCCGCCGTTATCCGGACGATGTGCCTGAAGGGAAAAAAACGGAACGGATTGTTCTGTTGAATGAAATTCAGAAAGAAATATCTCTCAGAAAAAACCGGGCGCATATCGGAGAGGTGCATGAGGTGCTGATCGAAGAAGAGAGCACCCGGAAATCACCCGACGATTTTCAGGGCCGGAATGACGGCAACAAACTGGTGATCATTCCCGCCGGCCCCTACCTCCGCGGCGATTTCGTAAAGGTTGAGATTACCGACGCCACCGCCCATGTATTAAAAGGCAGAGCGGTATAAAGGATTTATTGCAGATGGAATCCCGCTCCGATGAAGGCCAGGCCATCCACCAGGCCAGAGCGCCAGTAAGGCCAGGAATGGCGGCCGTCTCTCACCCGGTACTCATGCGGAATATTCAGATCGCTCAGCAGAATGTGGAAGGCAGAGTTTCCCCTTGACAGATGATCATCATCCCCGCAATCCAGGTAATAGCGGACGCTGCGCAGAGCTGCCGAATCCCCTTTCTGCACAATATAAAACGGATCGTTGGCCTGCAGATGGGGCGTCAGCCGCTCCTTTCCCTTCAGATCGGGTCCGAATACCGGACCGAACATAAGATCCCAGGCATTGTCAGGCATTGCCTCGTAACCCTTTTCGGAATGGATGGCGGCGCTGAAAGCCGCGCAGGCGCTGAACAGGTCGGGGTGCTTCAGGGCATACACCAGGCTGCCGAAACCGCCCATGGAAAGTCCTGCCACCCCGCGGAAGCGTTTTTTCGCCAGGATGCGGTAGTGGGATTCAATATAAGGCATGAACTCCCGGATGAAAAAATCCTCGTATCTGACAGAGCTGTCGTAATTATTGATGTACCAGCTCACCCCGGCGTCCGGCATAATCAGGATCATTGGAGGAATGCGGCGGTCCGCGATGGCCTCATCGGCACTCAGGTTAGCCTCGCCATACTGGATCCATCCGATATCATTGTCGGTGTAGCCGTGCAGCAGGTAAACCACCGGGTAGTAGCGGTTCGATGTCTCATAGTCAAAAGGCAGGTAAACACTGTAACGCACTTCTTTCCCGAGAATTTTGCTTTTAATTAGCAGGCCTTCCTGCACGGTACCGTGGGCGACCTGTGCGGACAATGGCAGCCACAAAAGCAGCGCAATACAAAGGGACAGCAAAAATTTGTTCAGCATGGTTCGGTTTCCTTTTTTGGTTGAGAAATGAATTTATTGTCCGATTCAGCGACTTCCTGCTTCGCTTCAAACTAAGAAAGGGTAAACAGCTTTGACAATCAATTAATTTAGGAAACTGGCCGAGAACCGGCAATCCAATCCGCTGTGTTTCCTTTATTTCCGCACCGCAGCATAACTATGGATTCCTATTTCGATCACTTGAACGATTCCAGGGAAACTGCCGGCCGACAGATTCATTCATTCAAATGCAGATATTCTATTGAGAAAGCACCTTCTGCAAAGCGCTGACGCAATACAGCACATTTTTAGGATTGGAAGCATAGCCCATCAGCCCGATCCGCCAAATTTTTCCCGCCATGGGTCCCAGGCCGCCGCCGATTTCCAGGCCGAACTCATTCAGTAATCTGCTGCGGACGGCGGCATCGTCAACGCCCTGAGGAATGACCACCGCATTCAGGTCCGGCAGCCGTTCCGCTTCTTTCACGAAAAACTTCAGCCCGATCTTTTCCAGGCCTTCTTTCAAAAGAAGATGGTTCTGCCGGTGTCTGCGCCAGGCGTTCTCCAATCCTTCCTCCTGCAAAATAACCAGCGCTTCATGCAAGCCGTAAAGGGCATTGATGGGCGCGGTATGGTGGTAGGCGCGCTTGGTGCTGCCGGACCAGTATTTCATCACCAGATCCAGATCCATAAACCAGCTCTGCACTTTTTTCTTTCTTTTTCGCACCGCCTCCATGGCGCGGTCACTGAAACTGAGCGGCGACAGGCCCGGTGTACAGGAAAGGCACTTCTGGCTTCCCGAATAAATTGCATCGATCTGCCATTCGTCGGTTTTCAGCGGAACGCCGCCCAGTGAAGTCACCGCATCGGCAATGACCAGACAGCCGTGGCGGTGGGCGATTTCGGTCAGCGTTCCGGCATCGGAGAGCGCTCCGGTGGAAGTCTCCGCATGGACAAAGGCAACCACTTTGGCATCCGGATTCGCTTTCAGGGCATCGTCCAGTTTCTGCAGATCCACGGCATTGCCCCAATCATCTTCCACATCCACGGCATGCCCGCCGCAGCGTTCCACCATTTCATGCATGCGGCCGCTGAAAACACCGTTGCGGCAGATAACCACCTTGTCACCCGGTTCCACCAGATTGACAATGGATGTTTCCATTCCAGCCGAACCGGGACCGGAAACCACCATGGTCATCTCATTATTTGTCTGAAAGGCATATTGAAGCAGTTCCTTCACTTCGTCCATCATGCGCACAAATTCCGGGTCCAGATGCCCAATGGTGGGACGGCTCATGGCTTCCAGAACCCTGGGATGCACATCCGAGGGGCCGGGACCCATCAGTATTCGTGCCGGCGGATGAAAAGAGTACAGTGTCATTTTTTCTCCCTCCATTTCAAATCGAAAGCAATTGTTTTTGCTAAAAATACAAAACGAAGCAGGGCGAATCAATTTGTTTTTCCGGCCTTTTCCGCGATCCATCCCCAGAAAACAAAACCACTATCCGCAGATAGTGGTTTTGAGGCATTGTCATCCTGTTTTGCTTCCACCGGAACCGGATTTATTTATCCAGGTCCTTTACCAGTTTTGCCGGTTCGGGGACATGCCGCAATTCGGCCTTTCCGTCGTGATGCAACTCCGCTTCGCTGAAATCGGCTACTTTATCTTTGAACTGTTCCGCTTCGGTTGATCCGTGCATGGCCCTGGTTGATGTCTCGCTGCCGGTGATGATTTCATTCACGGTGTCAAAATATCCGGCACCCACAAAACTCTGGTGTTTTATCGCCCGATAACCATGATCTTTTGCCAGTTCGAACTCGCGGTTTTGCAGACGGGCATAGGCGGTCATTCCCTCTTCCCGGTAGCTGTGGGCAAGCTCGAACATGATAGAATTCAGAGAATGGAAACCAGCCAGGGTAATAAACTGAAATTTATATCCCATTTTGCCTAGTTCATTCTGAAACTCGGCGATCTCCAGTTCATTCAGATGCAGGTTCCAGTTGAATGAAGGTGAACAGTTGTAGGCCAGCGGCTTATCGGGAAACCGTTTTCTCACGGCCTCGGCAAATATCCGCGCTTCCTCCAGATTCGGAGTAGCGGTCTCGCACCACACCACGTCCGCATAGGGGGCAAATTCAATTGCCCGCGCGATGGCCGTTTCAAGTCCGTAGCGTATCCGGTAATAGCCTTCCTGGGTGCGTTCTCCGGTGAGAAAACGCCGGTCCCGCTCGTCAATATCACTGGTCAGCAGGTTCGCTCTGTCGGCATCGGTGCGTGCAATGATAATCGTGGGAACATCCAGCACGTCCGCTGCCAGGCGGGCTGCCACCAGTTTATCGATGGCTTCGCGCATTGGGACCAGGACTTTGCCGCCCATGTGCCCGCACTTTTTGGCGGCGGATAACTGGTCTTCAAAATGGACAGCCGCCGCGCCTGCTTCAATCATGCTTTTCATCAGTTCGAACGCATTCAGTATGCCGCCGAAACCGGCTTCGGCATCGGCAACAATCGGCGCATACCAGTTTGGCATCTGCCGGGAATTACCCTCGATGTGGGATATCTCATCGGCACGCTGCAGGGCGTTGTTGATCCGTTTGACCAGCGAGGGCACGCTGTCCGACGGGTAAAGACCCTGATCGGGGTAGGTTTGCATCGCCAGATTCTGGTCGGCTGCCACCTGCCAGCCGCTGACGTAGATTGCTTTCAGTCCCGCCTGCACCTGCTGTACTGCCTGACCGCCGGTCATGGCTCCCAGCGCCCGCACGAACGGCTCGGTTCGGAACAATTCCCATAGTTTCTCCGCCCCCAGTCGGGCCAGGGTGTGTTCTACTTTGACCGACCCGCGCAGTTTTATTACATCTTCCGGCGAATAAGGTCTTACAACGCCTTTCCAGCGCGTATCATTTTTCCATTTATTTATTAATTTTTGAGTTTCATGTTGGTGATTCATGGCTTCCTCTCCTTCCCTTAATCCAAATATTCATATGCCGTAAGTGTCAAAAAATCTGTGAATTCCGGCCGCGTGACCAGTCCGTCAAAAAGCCGGGCGGCCAGTTCGAATTTTCCGGAATTGAACTGTTCTTCTCCCATTAATTCCTTAATTTTTTTCAGTTCCTGGGTCACCAGTTCCCGGAAAAGTTCCGCGTTAATTTCCCTTCCGTCATTGAGGCGGGCATTGGGGAAATTGACCCACTGCCACACCTGTGAGCGGGAGATTTCGGAAGTCGCTGCGTCTTCCATCAAATTATAGATGGGCACACAACCGCTCCCGCGCAGCCATGCTTCCAGGTAGCGGATGCCGATATTGATATTGGCGCGCAGACCGTCTTCGGTGATATCACCCTCCGGGACCTGCAGCAAATCTTCGGTGCCGATATGATATTCTTTGACTTTGCGTGAGATCTGGTTGGGCTGAGGCATTTTTTTGTCAAAGACTTCTTTCGCAACAGCAACCAGTCCGGGATGTGCCACCCAGGTTCCGTCATGGCCGTCTCCGACTTCCCGCTCTTTATCAGCCCGAACCTTCTCCAGCGCCGTTTCATTCAATTCAGGATTGTTCTTGATCGGGATTTGGGCGGCCATTCCGCCTATGGCATGGACACCGCGCCGGTGGGAAATCTGAATGAGCAGCTTTGAATAGGAACGCATCAGATGTGTATTCATGGTGACCAGTGCCCGGTCCGGCAGCAGAAACTCATGATGTTTCCGGAACTTGCGGATAATACTGAATATATAGTCCCAGCGGCCGGC
>JARRQT010000234.1:0-5240 GCA_037381445.1 Calditrichia bacterium | reverse complement strand
CCGGGAATGATCCGCACTTCTTCCATGCTGTTGATGGGAGGCAGGGCCGGCGCATTGTAATTAAACGCATTCCCGTCAGAGATATTATCCACATAATACTCCACTGCCTGGGATAGAGAACCGCGAACGTGCAATCCGCCCGCTGCTCCCGATTTCACAATGACGCCCGGCTGCCGCTCCCAGATGTCGTAGAAACTTGTGACAGGCATAAGCCGGATTTCCCTGAAAGTGAGCGTGTGATTGCTTTCCCGGGGCATCTCTGTGATAGACTTAAGGGAATCGGCAGCACCGGAAGAGTTTTCAGTTTGATTTCCCGAATCCGCTATGAGGGAATTTATTCCCCGGGCTTCCGGAACAAATAAAAGGATGCAAACAAACAGAATGGCAGGTAATGCGTAACAGGCCCGTTTCATATTCACCTCCTGTGAACAAAACGCAATCGGATTTCATCATTCAGAAAATTTTTAAAGCATTTATTGAATTAGTCGCAATGTATGGTTTGCACCCTGATATTCCAACTTTTAAAATATTTTTTTGCTGTTAGGCTTGTCCCGAACCAATTCAATGCGAGCGAATTTTATGAAATAATTATAGATTTGGAGGCACCAAAAAAGCATGTAAAAAAGGTCAGACACCTTGATTCGATCCCCGTACTACTATGTGGAAACTAAAACAATCACTTGTTTCCTACAAGATTCTATTTCATACTACAAAATTCCTTGACCTGCTTTGTTGTGAGAGTGATGCGGATTTTCGCGCTTAATTGCATGCAGCGCATTCCACCGATGGATTTATCTTTTTCTCTTCTGAGGACATGGGAAAGCTGCAGGATTTGTCCCGCCCTTTCTGCTGCAGGACATGGTAGTGCAGACATTGCAATCCGATTTTTAATCTAATTGACGAGGATGCCAGTGTCAAATTACACCAAATTTTATTTTCTATTTTGAGATAATCCGGGTTGTTTTTAATTATATGCGGGTGAACATAGTATCACCTCAAAAGAAAAGAAGAATTTGCGTGCAACATTATTCGCGGTCGACCCGTTCGACTGTCCACGGCGGGGCAGTTGAAATTCCGCAGGATCATTGAATATATTAATATTTCAGGGAGACAGTATGCCAGAATTAAAAGACAGGCCGCAGCTAAAAGACTACCAGGAATATGTAGCTGAGCTGGAACGGGAAAGAGGATTTGAGGAACAATCCGCGCGGGACAAATGCCTGCTGCTGGGAGAGGAAGTGGGCGAACTGTTCAAGGCGGTCCGCAAGGCAGAGGGCATTCGTATCGATCCTGCCTCCCGGGTTTCCGAGCTGGAAGGCGAGCTAGCCGATATTTTCATTTATCTGTGCGCCATCGCCAACCGCTTCGATATCGATTTGAAAGCCGCCTTTCTGAAGAAGGAGGCGAAAAACAAAAAACGCACCTGGGTTAAGGCGTAATCGTTCACTCTCGCTGAAAGACATTGGCAGCCCGGTCAATCCGCGGCAACAGACTTATTCCCAAACCCATGGGGAATCAGCATGAGACAAAAATTGAATATGATCACATTGGGCGTCAGCGATTTTGGCCGCTCGCTGGAATTTTATGAAAAAACGCTGGGCTGGAAGAAGTCGCCGGCCAGCCAGGAGAACCTGGCCTTGTTTCCCCTGGGCGGCATCGTGCTGGCCCTGTATCCCAAAGCGCTGCTGGCGGAGGATGCCAACGTGGAAGAAACAGGAACCGGTTTTTCCGGCATCACTTTTTCCTGCAATTTCGGATCGGAGGAAGAAGTTGACCGGGTTTTTGATGAACTGCGGGAGAAGGGAGTAAAAATTGCGAAACCGCCCCAAAAAGCATTCTGGGGCGGTTACAGCGGATATTTTCAGGACCCGGACGGCTACCTGATTGAAGCGGCCTGCAATCCATTCTGGGAACTTGATGAGGACCATAACCTTAGATTGTGACCGCGGGGTTTTTCTTTTGGATGCATTTCTGGGCCTTTTCACCGCCGGCAGCATCGTATTGATAGAAATTCCGCATTATCAGTAGTCCAGCGTAAATCTGCCGGTGAATCAGCGATAATCCGAAGGAATGTGCTATTCCCCCCACAGATGTAACGTATTCACCGGCTTGCCCTGCAGTTTCAGATAGTAAAAAAGCTGGCTCTTGTGCTGCTTCAGATGCTCAACCATCTGCAGCAGGCGGTGGCCCAAAATCATGGGACTGTCATCCCACGGCGCGGGAGCTTTCTCCTTTGCCAGCCGTTTCTCGCTGCACTGCTTCAACATGGCCAGCGCCGTCTGGCGGTCCGCTTCCAGCAAAATCCGGGTCTCCGCCACACTGCCGATTGCCGGCATCTTTTCCGCCGGCGGCAGCATCTCCTCCGGAGGCAGTTTACTGATGTCCATCCCCTCCGGCAGACCCCAATCCCCGGTTACAAATCCCCTGATGCTGGCCCCGCAGGCGTCAGTCAAATGCCGCAGCAGTTGTCCGATGGTCATCCAGTTGCTGCCGGTGCGCGGCTTCCAGTCCAGCGCGTCGTCATCCACCAGGTCCAGCAGCCGGCTGGTGACCCGGTAGGTGGATTCGATCTCCCTGTTCAATAATTCCGTCCAGCTCATTTCAATTCCTCCCGTCATTTAAATTTTTTACAAAATTATGCCCATACCGACATAACTTGCATCGAAATCAGACACCTTCCGTTTTACCCAGACACCACTTGGGAAACTCAAATCTTTCCGATGCTATTGTTCTTTTTCAAAAGGGGATACAAGGGCAAAGCCCAACTGATGCAGCCAGTAGCCGTTATTGCCCGCAATCCATTCGTCCACAATTTTCTCTTCCCGGAAATGAATGATGCTCATCCCCGGCACTTTCACCTGCCGGCCGGTGGGCGGATGCCAGCCCGGCCCGTTGTTGGTAGCAGTAATAGTCCAGCGCACAGCGACTTTTTCCCTATCATACAGCAGTTCCCCGATCGTAATGTTAAAATCAGGATAAGCATTCCGCCATTTGGTCACTGTCTCCCGGAAAGTATCAATCCCCTTCTCGGGCTCAAAGTTGGGCGTCATGCGCAGTTCGAAATCAGGATGCAGGACCTGTTCGATCCCCTCAAAATTCCCGGTATTCCAGAATGCCACATATTTGTCCAGTTTCAGGTTCATATCGGGCGGCACCCTTTTCTGCATACAGCCGGGCATCAGCAGCAGGACCGGAAGAATTAAATAAAGGGCATATCGATAAAAGGTTTTCATCTTGCAACTCTCCCCTGACTTTGTATCTTTAATTCGGCAGAACAAAATGTTTTTCCGATTTCGCTCATGCAATACCGGAAATTTTCCAGGGTTTGGTGATAGTCATTTTGCCGCGCGGCCGATTTACTCATCCCTCATTTGTTTGGCGATGGCCAGTATCTCCGAGGCAATCTCCTCGATGGGTTTTCCGGTGACATTAATGACCGGCCATTTGGGCGAGCGGTCAAAGATTTTGAGCGCGTACACCGCCTCCCGCCGCACGAAATCCAAGTCGGCGTAGTCCCCCACCGTGTTTTTCAGATACTGGGCGCGCACACTGCGCAGCAGCGCCAGCCGCCGGGTGTCCATGGTCAGGCCGAATACTTTTCCGGGCGGCAGATCAAAAAGGATGGGGGGCGGTTCCACCCCCAGAATAATGGGTACGTTGGCCACCAGCCACTGTTTAAAAGCCAGGTAGATACTCAGCGGCGTCTTGAAAGTACGGGAAACTCCCACCAGCACAATCTCCGCCTGTTTGATGTCATTGACCCGCAGGCCGTCGTCATGATGGAGGGCAAACTCCATGGTCTCGATGCGCCGGAAATAATCGGCGTTTAACTGGCTGAACAGCCCCGGTTTTTCCATCGGCGAGACGTGCAGATGCCGGGTAAGTCTTTCCAGCAGCGGGCCCATCAAATCGATTGTTTCCACGTTATGCAGCCGCCCCATGTTCAGCATATAATCCCGCAATTCATTGGTGACCAGCGTATGCACAATAAATCCGCGGGTCTCGGCCGCTTCCTGCACCACGCCGGATATTTGTTCTTCGCTGCGCACCCCGGTCCGCCGTTCAATTGTCACATCCATCCCCGAGAACTGCGTAAGGGCGGCATTCAGGGCGCGGGCGGCGGTGCCGCCGGTCCCGTCGGACACGATAAATACGTAATTCATTTTCATCCCTGCTTAATTTGCTTGAACTGATCAATACCTTGAATTATGCCTCTGCATGCGCAGGGGTCTTGTAAATGTTAAAACGGTTGAAGACGACTGTTTCTTTTTGAATTTCATAAAAACAGATTTTAAGGGGCGGAGCGAATCCCGTCGAATTTTAGCATGATCTCAGCTCTTTTTGGAGGTCACCACTGAAATTCCGGAATAGAGGCGCTGCACGTTTTTTCCGCCGCAGTGCACACAGGGCGGCGGGGGCAATTTGACCATTTCCTCCACGCTGCGGCGAACGGAAAATGTCTTTTGGCAGTCATTACATTTGAAATAGTAGTTGGGCATAATTTTATTTCTCCTCCAATGATTTGAGAAATCCTCCTCATCCGGCATATCTAAAATTGTTGCTTCTGACCGGATGAAAACATAGAAGCTCCCGGCAAGGAACCGGATGGCCTTTTTAAAAATATTTTCCGAATCATATATCCGTTTGCAGCACCGGAGGAGAGGGAGGAATAAACCAGCACGAAACTGATATCTTCCGTATTCGGCCCGTATGATAAATTACGATGCAGCCCTAAAATTGTCAAGTATAGAAAACGGGTGTGAAAAATAAATGAAGCTAAAAATTCTCCTGCAGCTAATGCCGGCGAAAAAAAGTTTGCTGCGGGCTTTCGTTTATTAAAAGAAGTCCACCTTCAGCCGTGTGCCGGCGGGCAGATCATTCCCGTTTACCGCGCAGCGAAGTGGCGCCGGAGGCCAGGAAGCAGCGTCAGGAAAACGATCAGGATGCCCAGCAGGCCGTAGATGAGCTGCAGGGGCGGCTGCGAGTGGTAGCCGATGATAAGAATCTCCACTCCAATCCAGACGAGCAGCGCCACACCCACCAGCAACGATAAAAACCAGGAGAGATAGCGTTTTTTCCGCAGGCTCAGCAATACTAATGAGCGGAAATATCCCCAGCACCCCAAAAAGAACAATGCCCGGAACTAAAAAATCCTGAAACGGAGATCCCTGCAGCATTTCAACCGGCATCTGCAAAATACCGCCGTCGGGATCCAGTATCAGCGCGGCGCCGCCAAACAG
>JARRQT010000233.1:0-5384 GCA_037381445.1 Calditrichia bacterium | reverse complement strand
CACGCTGAATGTGCCGGGGGCGGATCTGAAGAATATTTTTACCCTGCGCAGCCAGGACGATGCGGACCTCATCATAAAGTCGATTAAGACCGCCGGGAAGGTCGTGATCGTGGGATCCAGCTTCATTGGACTGGAGGCGGCCTACAGTCTGGGGGAAAGGAATCTGGACATCACGGTAGTTGGGATGGAAAGGGTTCCTTTCGAGCATGTATTCGGTGAAAAAATCGGGACGATGTTCCGCACGGCCCACGAAAAACACGGGACTCATTTTAAACTGGAGCGCACCGTCAGTGGTTTCGAGGGCGCGGAAAAGGTGAAGACCGTGATTCTGGATGACGGGCAGCGCCTCGACGCGGACCTGGTGCTAGTGGCAATCGGAGTGCAGCCAGTAACAGACTATCTGCGGGGCCTGGATTTGCTGGAAGATGGCAGTATTAAAGTGGACGGATTTTTTCGCGCCGGAAAAGATGTTTACGCTGCCGGAGATATTGCCACCTTTCCCGACTGGCATACCGGCCTGGGGGTCCGTATTGAACACTGGCGGACGGCCCAGCAGCACGGAAGATATGCAGCCCACAATATGGCTGGGAAGAAATCCGGTTTCAGGAGCGTACCGTTTTTCTGGACCATGCAGGTTGGATTGAGCCTGCGCTATGTGGGGCATGCAAAAGAATGGGATGAAATTATGGTAAACGGGGATGTCGCCAAACAGGATTTCATCGCCTTTTTCATCAAAAACAATCAGGTCCATGCGGCGGCAGGCGTTGGCCATGACAGAGAGATGGATGCGGTTGAGGAGCTGATGCGGTTGAAGAATATGCTGCCGCCGGCCGCCTTGCGGAAGCAGCCGCTGGATCTTTTGTCCCATTTAAACAAATGAGACCGTTGGTAACATAATGCCGGACATATCCGGCGGAGGGTTATAAAAGAACTATGACGATATCAGATGAAGTACTGTCTCAGACAAGATTTGAAAGCCCGCCCGGGCAGTCATGAATTACGATGCGGTGGTGATCGGCTCGGGTCCTAATGGACTGGCGGCCGGAATAACGCTGGCCCGGCGCGGATTATCGGTATTGATTGCGGAGGCAAAAGATTCGGTAGGGGGCGGAATGCGATCGGCGGAATTGACCTTGCCCGGATTTGTGCACGATGTTTGTTCCGCCATCCATGCCCTTGGCGCGGGTTCTTCCTTTCTTAAAACGTTACCGCTTGGGCGGTACGGATTGGAATGGATAACCCCTCCGAGTGCCCTGGCTCATCCTTTTGAAGACAGCGCCGCGGCCGTGCTTGATGTGTCAACGGTCGGGACCGGGAAAACGCTCATGGAGGATGAAATATCCTATCGGAAACTGATGAACCCTCTGGTCAACAACTGGGAAAAACTGGCCTCGGATATTTTGGGACCTCTAAAAATCCCCCGCCATCTACTTCTTTCGATAGGCTTTGCCTTGCTGGGATTTCAGTCTGCGGAAGGATTCAGCCAGCGTCATTTTTCAGGTGGCCGTTCCCGCAGTTTCTTTGCCGGGCTGGCTGCCCATTCCATGATGCCGCTGGAACAGCGCCTCACCGCCGGAGTGGGACTGGTACTGGGAATTCTGGGGCATGTCACCGGGTGGCCTTTTCCCAGAGGCGGTTCGCAAAAATTTGCCGATGCATTGGCAGCTTATTTTGAATCCCTGGGCGGGAAAATTGAACTCAACCGGCCGATCAATTCCCTGGCCGACCTGCCGGCGGCCAGGGCCATCCTGTTCGATGTGACGCCCCGCCAGCTCCTCAAAATTACCGGGGACAGATTCCCGGCGCGCTATCGCAGACAGTTGGAAAATTATCGATATAATCCCGGCGTATTTAAAATAGACTGGGCCCTCAGCGGTCCGGTCCCCTTCAAAGCGATGGAGTGCCGGCAGGCCGGCACGATTCATATCGGAGGGAGTTACGACGAAATCGCTGATTCGGAGCGAACCGTTTGGCAGGGGAAGCATCCCGAACGCCCCTTTGTGCTTTTCGCCCAGCAAAGCCTGTTCGATAAAACAAGGGCGCCGGACGGCAAGCATACCGGTTGGGCTTACTGTCATGTGCCCCACGGTTCAACTGAGGACATGACCGCGGGAATTGAGGATCAGATAGAGCGGTTTGCGCCGGGATTCCGCGACTGCATTCTGGAGCGGCATACTATGAATACCGCAGATATGGAGGCATATAATGCCAACTACATCGGCGGTGATATAAACGGCGGGGTGCAGGATTGGCGCCAGCTGTTTGCCCGGCCGGCGCTGCGTTCATCTCCCTATTCCACGCCGCTGAAAGGGATTTACATCTGTTCTTCTTCCACCCCGCCGGGAGGCGGCGTTCATGGCTTGTGCGGATATCATGCCGCCGGGCGGGCGCTGCGGGATATGTTTCGCGGAGAATAGAACAATTCTCTTATGGAGCCGGCCGATTCAAAAATGTTATGAATGCAGAGAAAGAAGAAAATTGGAGACGGAAAGCAGTACAGTTGCGGATCATCAATTTGCACATTTACATAATGAAACCTGATGCCGGAAATGTCTGAATCGAAACAGAAAAATATTATAAGAGAGCCCTGGAACCGGAGCGTTGACGATCTGCTGCAGGAACTGTTTACGGACAGGGAGGACGGCCTTTCTTCCGCCGAGGTAAAAAAACGGCAGAAAAAATACGGCAAAAACCTGCTCCGTGAGACCCGCAGAAAAAGTGCCTGGCAGATCTGGCTGAACCAGTTTGAGAGTCTGATCATGCTATTGCTGGCGGTGGCGGCCGTTGTGTCATTTATTTTTGGCGAATGGATGCAGGGGGTGGCGGTTATTGCCGTTATCTTTATTACGGTCATCATTGGATTCAGTACCGAGATCCGCGCGGTGCGCTCCATGGAAGCGCTGCGCGAACTGAGCCGGGTGAGCGCCAATGTCAGGAGGGATGGGCGGGTGAAGCAGGTCCTGGCGGAAGCCCTGGTTCCCGGAGATATTGTGGTTCTGGACGGCGGCGATATCGTCACTGCGGATTTGCGGCTTATCGAAGCCAATAAACTGCAGGCCGATGAGGCTGCCCTTACCGGCGAGTCGCTGCCGGTTTCCAAAAACATTGAGAGAGCGGAGGAAGAGGCCCCGCTGGCGGAACGGAAAAATATGCTTTTCAAGGGCACAGCCGTTACGCGCGGTTCCGGCGCCGGGGTAGTGGTCGCTACCGGGATGAATACCGAGTTGGGGAAAATTTCCGCCCTGGTGGAAGAAGCCGAAGAGGAAATGACCCCGCTCGAACAGCGGCTGGATCAACTGGGACGTCGATTGGTATGGGTGACATTGGGAATTGCGGCGGTGGTAGCGGCACTGGGCATTTTTCGGGGCAAAGCGGCACTGCTCATGATCGAGACGGCAATCGCGCTGGCGGTTGCCGCTATCCCGGAAGGGTTGCCGATTGTGGCCACCATTGCACTGGCCCGGGGAATGATGCGGATGGCTAAACGGAATGTACTCATCAACCGCCTGTCATCGGTGGAAATCCTGGGCGCCACCAGTGTTATTTTTACGGATAAGACCGGCACCCTTACCGAAAACAGGATGGCCGTGGCCCGTCTGGTTACTGATCCCGGGGAATTCAATTTTAATGGCAGTTCAAATAAAACAGAGGAGGGGAATTCCGTTGACCTGGGTAATATTGGTGAAGGAGAAAAACAGACCATCCACATCGCACTGAAGGTGGGAGTTCTATGCAATAATGCCTCTCTTACCGATGATGAGCAGGGAGGCGTCGGTGATCCCCTTGAAATTGCGCTATTGGATGCCGGTAGAAAACTGGGCCTGGAACGTGACGAACTTCTGGATGAGATGCCGGAGGCCAGGGAAGAAGCTTTTGATCCGGAAACCAAAATGATGGCGACTTTCAATCAGCAGAACGATGATTTCCTGGTGGCGGTAAAGGGCGCCCCTGAAGCGGTGCTGAAGTCGTGCAATACGGTTTTTACAGCCGACGCAGAAAAAAATGTGGGGAAGGCAGAACGCCGGAAATGGCTGGATCTGAATGACCGGCTGGCGAAGGAAGGGTTGCGTATTCTGGCGCTGGCTCAAAAAACGGAAAAATCAGCCGGGGCAAATCCCTATGAGAAACTCACCCTGCTCGGGCTGGTTGGTTTACTGGACCCTCCAAGGGACGAGGTCAGGGATGCCATTCAGTTATGTCGGCGGGCGGGGATTCGAATCATTATGGTAACCGGCGATCAGACTTTAACTGCCCGGAATATCGCCTTCCGCGTGGGGCTGATGGAAAAACCGGAGGCGGAAGCGCTGGAGGGGAAAACACTGGATGACTATGAAAACCTGTCGGACGAAGATAAAAACCGTTTTCTGGAGGCCGGGGTATTTTCCCGGGTAAGTCCCACGCAAAAACTGGAATTAATCACCCTGCATCAGGAAAACGGTGCGGTTGTCGCCATGACCGGAGATGGCGTGAATGATGCGCTGGCGCTCAAAAAAGCGGATATCGGTATTGCGATGGGAAAGAGAGGCACCCAGGTAGCCCGCGAGGCTGCCGACATGATTCTAAAAGATGATGCCTTCTCTACCATTGTTACCGCTGTTCGATACGGACGGGCTATTTTTACCAATATCCGTAAATTTGTTATTTTCCTGCTTTCGGGAAATGTGGGTGAGGTGCTTGCTGTGGCCACTGCCTCCGTCATCGATTTGCCTTTGCCGGTCCTTCCCCTGCAGATTCTGTTTATCAATCTGGTCCTGGATGTGTTTCCGGCGCTTGCCCTGGGCATCGGCGAGGGCGACCCCGGAATTATGTCCAACCCGCCCCGCGATCCCGAAGAACCGGTGTTGACAGGTAAACACTGGCTGCTGCTTGCCGGTTACGGGTATGTAATTTCATTGTCGATTCTGGGAGCCCTGGCGATCGCGCTTTTTCCGTTGGAAATGGCCCCGGAGAAGGCAATTACACTTTCCTTCCTCACCCTAGCTTTTGCCAGACTCTGGCATGTTTTTAATATGCGGGACAGCGATGATCCGGTGTTTTTGAATGAAATAACCAAAAATCCTTATGTGTGGGGAGCCATTGCGCTTTGCAGACTTTTGCTGCTGGCTGCGGTATATATTCCGGGACTGGCGGAGGGGTTGAGCGTTGTGCGGCCTGGTGCCGCGGGATGGGCGGTTATTATCGGAATGAGCCTGGCGCCGCTCATTATTATTCAGGTCGCAAAAATCGCAGAGGATTATCTATTAGAAACCGAGTGAGCATATGCCCTTAGCCCGTTTTATACAACCCGTCAATCTGCGGACCGTTCTGGCCAATTTGGGAATGACGCTGCGTCTCCTCGGTTTTGCCCTGACGGGGCCTTTTGTGGTATCCCTTGCAGCGGGCGA
>JARRQT010000232.1:0-5494 GCA_037381445.1 Calditrichia bacterium | reverse complement strand
ATCAAACAGAGCAGTGATTTTATTTTCCGTTTGATAATTTTATCTCTTGATATGTATCTTCAGGGCACGAGATCAAAAACATTAAATATTGGAGGCTTTCCATGAAACTCGATATGTCCTTTTTAAAAGAATTGGGTATCGAAAAGAAAAATTTCGGCGCCAGTTATGGTGAATGGATCCGTAATGATAAGGCGCCTCTTCTGAAATCCACAAGCCCCATCAACGGGGAATTGATTGCCGAAATCTATCAGGCCGGTGAGGAGGAGTATGAGACGGTTATAGGCCGCGCGCAGGAAGCATTCAAGGTATGGCGTAATATCCCTGCGCCCAATCGGGGTGAGATCGTCCGGCTGATCGGTCTTGAATTGCGCAAATACAAAGAACCGCTGGGAAGCCTGGTGAGTCTGGAAATGGGCAAGATCCTGCCGGAGGGAAAAGGCGAGGTGCAGGAAATGATCGATATCGCCGATTTTGCGGTGGGACAAAGCCGCCAGCTCTATGGTCTTACCATTGCCAGTGAACGCCCGCAGCACCGCATGCTGGAGCAGTGGATGCCGCTGGGACCGCTGGGCATTATCACCGCCTTTAACTTCCCGGTGGCGGTGTGGTCATGGAACGCCCTTCTGGCGGCGGTCTGCGGGGATGTCATGATCTGGAAGCCCAGCAGCCAGGTGCCGCTGTGCGCCATTGCCGTGCAGAATATTGTTGACCGGGTCGTGAATGAGCAGGGACTGCCCAAAGGTATTTTCAATACTGTCATCGGTGCCGGTTCAACAGTAGGGCAGAAAATTCTGGAAGACCCCCGGGTGCCGCTGGTCAGTTTTACCGGCAGCATCCCCATGGGACGGCGGGTCGCCAGGCATGTGGGTGAACGGCTGGGAAAGACGATTCTGGAACTAGGCGGAAACAACGCCATCATCATTACCGAAACCGCCGATATGGATCTGGCGCTTCGTGCGGTTCTCTTTGGTGCGGTGGGCACGGCCGGACAGCGCTGTACCACCACCCGGCGGCTGATCATCCACGAAAGCGTTTACAACAGTTTTGTGGAACGTCTGCTGAAGGCCTACAAACAGGTGCCCATCGGCAACCCGATGGAAGAGGGAATTCTGATGGGACCGATGGTCGATCGCGCGGCAGTGGAAACCATGCAGGCGGCCCTTGACCAGGTAAGGAAAGAAGGCGGCAGAATTCTGTATGGCGGAGAAATTTTGACCGACGGTGAATATAAGGACGGAAATTACGTCCGCCCCTGCATTGTGGAAGCAAAGAACGAGTATGAAATCGTGCAGAACGAGACTTTTGCGCCCATCCTGTACCTCATGAAATACAAAACCAAAGAAGAAGCCCTTAACATTCATAATGGCGTGCAACAGGGATTGTCCTCGGCCATTTTTTCCAACAATATGAAAGAAGTGGAATATTTCCTCGGCCCGGAAGGTTCCGATTGCGGCATCGCGAATGTCAATATAGGCACCAGCGGCGCGGAAATCGGCGGGGCCTTTGGCGGCGAGAAGGACACCGGCGGCGGACGGGAGTCCGGTTCGGATGCCTGGAAAGCCTACATGCGGCGCCAGACGGTGACCAAAAACTGGGGCGACGAATTGCCGCTGGCCCAGGGAATAAAATTCGGCGATTTTTAGAAATTGATCGCAAATCTGCCACAAATAAGAAAGTCAGGCCAAAATCCGGCCTGACTTTCTTTTTCGAGCAATCATTTAGATGACTTTATTCTCGGATTCAGATAACCATTCTTTTTTGGAACTGACAGAAAAGTCTGCATCTTATTTCTTTCCTGCGGCGGTTATCAGAAATCCCCGAAATCCTCATCATCCAGCACAATCGTCTCCGTCGTATGTCCGTTCTTCGGTTTCTTCACCGATTTCATTCCGTTTCCGTTTCCATTTCCGTTGTGGGATTTCTTCCCGCCGTTGTGTCTGGCGCCGCTGCCCCAATCCGAATCCTGTGCCGATGCTGTCCTGCGTTCCGTATGTGCGGGGGCCTGCCATTCCTGCGCGGCGCTGTGTTTAAGCTGGAACCTGCCCAGTACTTCTTTGAGCTGCATGGCCTGGCTGGAGAGTTCCTCGGCCGCCGATGCGCCTTCCTCGGCATTGGCGGTGTTGGACTGGGTGACCTGATCGATCTGGTCCATGGCCTGGCTCACCTGCTCCAGTCCCTGCACCTGTTCGCGGGAGGCGCTGGCAATTTCGCCTACCAGATCGCTGACCTTGGTGATCCCGCCGATGATTTTCGAGAGTGCATTGGCTGTCTCATCAGCAATGGCGGTGCCGTTCCTGACATTTTCCACTGATCCCTCGATGAGCTCGGTGGTTTCCCTGGCGGCCTTGGCGCTGCGCTGGGCCAGGTTTCTTACCTCCTCGGCCACCACTGCGAAGCCTTTGCCGTGCACCCCGGCGCGGGCCGCTTCCACTGCGGCGTTGAGGGCCAGCAGGTTGGTCTGGAAGGCAATCTCATCGATGACCTTAATGATCTTAGAGATCTGGGCCGACGAGCTGTTGATGTCGCCCATGGCTTTGAGCATCTGCTGCATGCGGTTGTTGCCTTCCTCGGCAGCGTTGCGGGAGGCGCCCGCCAGTTGATTGGCCTGTCCGGCATTCTCGGCGTTCTGTTTGGTCTGGGAGGAAATCTCGGTCATCGAGGAGGTGATCTCTTCCAGGGAGCTGGCCTGCTCGGTGGCACCCTGGGAGACGCCCTGGCTGGAGTCCGATACCTGCTGGGAGCCGCTGGCCACCTGTTCCACCGCCACGGCCACCTGGCCCAGAATATCGTTCAGTGAATCGATGGTATTGTTTAGCGCGTTTTTGATCTTGGCATGGTCGCCCTGGTAATCACCCTTTACGGTAGTGGTCAGGTTGCCTTGGGCCAGTTCTTCCAGTACTGCCGCCGCTTCGTTAACCGGCTGGATAATTTCATCCAGGGTTTTGTTGACGCCTTCCATTATTTCCCGGAAATCTCCCTGGAATTTTTGAATATCGCCCCGGGCGGAGAGTTGACCCTGAACAGCCGACTGGGTCAATCCTTTCATTTCCTGAATCAGGTTCTGCAGGTTGCCCCGTAATTTATCCATGATCTGATTGGCTACGATCTGTTTTCCGGGCAATTTTTTCATTTCCCGGGAAAAATCTCCCTCGCTGTAGGCTCCCAGAATATCCAATATCAGAAGAATGTTATCCACGTGCAGTCTGACGGCCTCATTGACCCCTTCCGCCACTTCGCGGAAAGCGCCGGAAAACGGTTCGCTGGCAATATAGGCATCAATGTCACCTGCCTTTTGTGCCTGATACATGGTTCCCATCTCGGAAATTACCTGGTTCAGGTTTTCCTTCAAATTCACCATGGCCTTGCCCGCGACATCATCCGTCGAAGCAGGTTTGAATTGGGCCTGAAGATTCCCTGCGGCCAGCTCTTCCGTAGTATTGGCCAGGTTCTGGAGATAAACGATCAGGTTTTCAAAAGCGCGGCCGATGTTCCCCAGCTCATCCGCCCGGGCATTTATTTTCCCGATGGCCTCAAAGTCCATCCCCTCCAGTTTAAAATCACCTTTTGAAAAGCGCTGTGCGCCTTCGGCAATCAATAAGACAGGCCCTGTAACAGATTTTGAAAAAAAGATTCCGAAACCCACGGCGGTGATTAATCCCAAAATTATCGCCAGAACCAGCATATTCTGATTGCTGTTTGCGGCCGTTGTGGCGGCCAGATCTTCCTCACGGGCGATCTGATCATTCAGCTCAATCAATTTGTCAAGGCTCTCCCAGCTTGTTAGCAGGGCGGTCCGGGCCTCGAGGCTCAGATTTGATTCTTCCTCATCCAGCGCCTTTACCTTCGGGTCAGCTAATGTCAGACCCGATGTCAGCAGTCTATCCAGGCTCCTGGCGGTATCTGTTACTTTTTTATGCTTTTTCTTCCAGTCATTGAATTGCGGTACAAATTGCTGCCATAACACAGCTTCCTGCGGAGTCTTTGCAAGCGGCTCGTATATTGCCCAGGCTTTGTCCAGTTCTGCAAATTTTTTATCAATGTAATCGTACTGAGCCTGCCACACATCTCGCATATCATTATCCAGCAAACCCCGTTCGGCGGTGAGAATTCCCGTTTGAGCTTCTTTGATCATTAAAAGGCTTTTCACGCTGGGCAATCTCACCTGGCTGATTTCCGTCATATGGGCGGTAGTATTTTTTAATCCCCAATATCCCAGTATGCCGATAACCATGGCGATAAATGCAATGATGACAAATGACCCGATAAATTTAGATCCAAGTTTCATTTTGCTTAACATTCTGTCACCTCCTTGTTTTAATAATTAAAATCTTCCTTTTTTTGCGATATCCGGGTTATATTGATATATCTGCTGATGATACGGTTTCTGAAATCAAATCGAGTTCATCTTCAAACAACAGTTTATTTACGTCCAGTACGATCTTGACTTCTTCGTTCACTTTGCCCAAACCCTGAATATATCGGCTCTCATTACCTTTTCGGATGGAAGGAGGCGGATCAATCATGCCTTCCTGGATATCGAGTACTTCGCGCACCGAATCCACAATGAGGCCGACGGACATCCCGCTGATATTCACAACCACAATACAGGTCCGTTCATCGTATGCTCTTTCTTCTTTCCCAAAACGGAGACGCACATCGATGACCGGAATGACTTTGCCCCGCAGGTTGATCACACCCTTGATATAGACCGGCATGTCGGGAAGATCGGTGATATTCTGAATCCCAATGATTTCCGTGACATAGCGGATGGCAATGGCGTAATCTTTTTTCCCGATGGGAAAAGTGAGGAATTTGCCCTGCTGGGTGTCCTCCATTTCCGCTACGACTGCCATTCTTTCTTCTGCCATGTAATTCCTCCTTTTTAAAATAGCTGATAGATTTAGCTCATCCGGAGAGCTCATTCATGTTCATGGCTCCGGATTTATTATTTTGCCATTGAGAAAAGGCTTGGAAACGCAGGGGAGGTTTAAAACATGCCGCTTCAGGACGATTTTCTGCGTAAACCCCGCACAACTTCCACAACCTGACTATTACCACTCCATATCATCGTCGCCCTGGGATTACCTCATGAGTCAATATTTTTCTTTATGTTTTGTAGGAATTAGAAGCGGCGGTTATCATGTTTTGTCTTACAATGAATGGAAATATGATGGGTGGGAGGGGATTTGACTAGAAGGTGATTAAAAAAGAAAACGGCTGGTAAGGCTAATCGACCAGATTATGTTTGATGCCGTAATGGGTCAGTTCGGCATTGTTGTATATAAATGAGATTTTCCCCGATATGCCCGCGATTTACCTTTAAAACTGATTTTGTTCTTCCGGTTTTATATTCCAGTGGAAGAGAAAAACGCCTGAAATATTCTTCAATTAGATAAGAATCATTCATCAAAAATTTAAGATACGAAAACAGCTAAAACCGGGTCATTTCCCGGAATTTCTCAACCCTGCTGTCAATGTCTTCTCTGCTGATTTC
>JARRQT010000231.1:7968-10767 GCA_037381445.1 Calditrichia bacterium | reverse complement strand
GAGAGTGCAATTATCCTTTCATCGAAACGCTATAGGGTATACATGGGGACCAGCCTTTTCCAATATGTCAATTTTAAGGTTATTTCAAATAATGCTCATGCGGAAAACTTAAGGATTTCCATTTCTGTTCCTTTTTGAGCTGCCTGTTCGGCCCGTTCCAATAGCTTGCCGGTGATTTCATTCGATAAACAGTATTCGCCGCGATTCTCGCAAACGTCAGCCGGATAATTAAATGCAGCTATTCAGCCCGGTTTAAAATACTGTAGGAATTGCCTGGTTTTGGAATAATTTATATAATAGATTCATAGCACTCCAGAACAGGATCCTTTAATTCGGATCTGATAAAGAATTTATACTGTATTTTAATGTGATTTGCATTTAAGTTATTGTCAGATTTCAGGATTTTTAAGGCAGCCGAATAGTAAGAACTAAAAATAGAAAGGATACTATATGAAAAGCAGGAATTTGGATATTGTGAGAAGTCTTTTGGAACAGAATCTTTATGCATTTAACAGTCGAACAATATCACACGGAGATAAAAATGTCAAATTCACAGGACAAACATCCAAAAGAAATAAACAATATTTATGATGGCAATAAATCGAATTTCCAAAATAGTCAGTCAGATACTTTACTTGAGAAATTAGGATACGATGAATGGTTCAAAGTCAAAAGCAAAGAATATGTGAAAGATGATTTTTCCGCAGCCAGAATTGTTGAGGTAAATAAAAATAATTATAAAATCAGCAACGGCCGGCATGAGATATTCGCTGAATTATCCGGCAAATTCTTATTTAATGCAGAGCACAATATTGATTATCCCACAGTAGGCGACTGGGTTGTGGTGCAGTTTTTTGATGCCTATTCCCCGGCCATAATTCATCACCTTTTGCCCCGAAAGTCCCTGCTGAAACGAAAAGATCCCGGAAAAGCGGTTGAATTTCAGTTGATTGCGGCCAATATCGATTATGCATTTATTATGCAGTCCGTTGATTCCAATTTCAATCTGAATCGACTGGAAAGATATTTTGTCATGATCAACGAAAGCAAAATTCAGCCAATAGTTTTATTGAGCAAAACGGATCTAATATCCGGGGATGAATTTTCTGAGATCAAAGACAGAATTAAACGTTTTAATGATAAATACATGGTTTTGCCAATTAGCAATGTGACCGGCGACGGAATACAGGCATTTCGGAAAGAACTCCACTCGTGCAAGACATACTGCCTGTTAGGATCATCGGGTGTTGGAAAAACAACCCTGCTTAATAAACTGCTCGGCGGGCAGCAATTCAACACGAATGAAGTCAGGGAAAAAAACGGAAGGGGGAAGCATACAACTACCAGAAGACAACTCATCAGATTGGAATCGGGAAGTATATTCATTGATACGCCGGGGATGAGAGAGCTTGGCAACTTTAACGTCGAAATCGGACTGGGTGAGACGTTTGATGAGATCATCTCATACATCAGCCTATGCCGCTTTAAAGATTGCACGCACACTCACGAAAAAGGATGCGCCGTGAAAGAAGCTGTTAAGGAGGGTATTATCGATGAGGATAGGTACAATAATTTTCTCAGGATTCAGAAAGAATCGGCCTACTACGATATGTCTTATCTGGAAAAACGAACGAAAGATAAATCATTCGGCAAGATGGTTAAGAATTATAAGAAAATAATCCGGAAGAAGTAACTGCCCAAGGGAACGACCGGGCAGATGCTAAAATCCATGAATCAGGCTTTAAGCCTCGGCTGCATTTTAACGATTAGTCTGTCGTATTTTCCTGCCCGGCCGCATCCTTCGCTCATGTCAGCCACACCAATCGAAAACAAAAAATAACACGGCAGGTATTCCTGATAAAAAATCGCGGCAGAATCGTTTTGTCACAGGTTCCCGGCCTGCCCTTCACTTTCCGAAGAAAAAATGATGCGGTCAGCGCTCCTTGTAGCACTGTGGCGGCTTCCTCATCGGTTGCATTGACCGGCCTTTTTGTCACCGCCTTTTCCGGCAGGCATACATATTCCGCAGGGACGCCAAATTTATCCCCTGGTATGCACAAACCGGCTCGCCAATTTTAAATCGCTTGACTTCATTGCGTACGGGTTCAATCTCCCCCGCCGACTCAGCCTCCAGTATTGGCTGCTTTGATTTTCAAAGCCAAACCATGGGCGCATCAAGATTCCCAAACCGGTATGCGCTTTACAGCTTCGCGCCCAGCAATCGTATCGGATTACCGTCGCATCAAATATTTTGATGAGAACTTCATTATCCTTGAGGATATGTATTTCCACTTCTTTAAGCCTGAGAACTTCGGGTGGTCCGTATTTCGTGTATACCATCGCTTTCAATTATTAGCTCTCATAAGATCTGGATTTCCAAGGGAATTAAAATACGCCAAATTTCATAACAATCTGCGCCGATACGCCGCTCAGATCAGAACCGGAAATATCATTATACCCGGTTCCGATAATATCTCGGTAGGGAGCACCAGCGTCGTATTCGATACCATTAACATATCGATAACTCACTCCGGCGGCTATTCTGAAATATTTGGTCACATTGAGATTGAGGTTAAAGCCGGGTTCCAGCACAAAACCCATATCCCCCGTATAATCAATCGGATCGTGGGGCGCAGCGTAATTATTGACATCATTGTAGACACCGCCGGCGCCAAACATGCATTCAAAACTGAAATGCAGAAGCTTATTCGATGCCATAATATACTCCAGCAAAGCGCCGCCGCAACCGAAACCCACTTCGATATTTTCCAATCCCTTCAGATCAAAGGGATTGACCAG
>JARRQT010000231.1:2436-7937 GCA_037381445.1 Calditrichia bacterium | reverse complement strand
CACCATTTATACTGCCAACTTTACATAATGGGCCGCCGTATCCGCCGCTCTCGATTTCGCTGCTCAAAAGAGTCTTTTCCTGAGCCATAAGTGACCCGGCAAATAAAACAAGTAGCAGAAAAATGGTAGTATTTTTCATCTTTACTTCCTCCACAGATTTGCCAAATCAAAAAGTCTCATAATTCTCTCCTTCGCGATTTTAGCTGATTCTTGCCATGATTCAATTGCCTCACCTGTTCTTTATTAAATCTGTCCATTAATCTGCTTCCGCTGACTCCCCGATTTCGGCCTTGCATTTGACCTATAGTCCCTATGTTTTTTCCGCATATACCATCCGTTCGAGCGGTGTGGACAAAAGCTTCCGGCCGGTTGGCTTTACATAGCGTTCGGCAAGTTCGTCATAGCCAAGATGTTCCAAAACATGCCAGCCGTATGCAGACAAGAAATCAGCAATCCCTTCCGGCTCGATTCCAAAATGCCAGCTCCTGCCTTTGCTGATCATATTTTTATAGATGTAATCATGGCCATATAACGCTTTTCCCTCTATAAAATCTTTGCGGATGTAAGTGAATGCCAGGCGGCTTCCCGCTGGCGATTTGGCCAAATAATCAAATGTTGTCCGGACGCTTGCCTCCGGCAAATACTGGGTTACTGCTTCCCAAATGAAAAAGGTTCTTGCCTTTGCAGGGCAGCCATATGATTTAAGAACATCTCCCAATTCCTGGTAGTCGAAATCGATTGGCACCAGGGTAATATTTGCCGGAACCTCATCCAATATTTTAATCAACCTGGTTCGTTTGGCTTTGATGTTTCCCGGCTGATCGACCTCCCAAATCCGAATGCCCGACAGAGCGGGAAGCCGGAATGCCCGTGTATCGAAACCGGCCCCCAGATTCACAACTGCTTCGGTTTGCACGCCGATGGCTTCAGTCACTTTTTCATCGATATAACGCTTGCGGCACATGAAGCCGCCCCACATGCCGGGCATTCTCTTTTCGGTCCATTTAACCATATTCTCGATAGACATGAGCCTCAGTTTCAGCCAAATGCTCGCCCTGGCGCTGAATGGCAAAATCCGCCTGGCCATCTTGTCATTGATGATGCGGGAATTCTCCGGGAAGTATTGTTCCAGAGCCACCATGACCATGGGTCCCGGCCCTGTTTGTGCTGCTCTTCGTGCCATTTGGATATCTCCTCAACAGTTAGATAGCGGATCGTCGGATTCTCCGCCTGGATTGTCAAAAAACACCAAACGATGCCAATGCGCATTACAACCCGGCAACGGGATCTTGAAGACAAGTCATCTTAGCCGGAAACCCTGCACGGGTACCCCCTCTCAATCCAATAAGCTGCTGCTTCTTATTGAAAAAGAAACTTGTCAATTGTTGAACCCAGCAGAAAGTAAAAAACCGTCTGCTTTTCATTATTCCATCCAAAATTTTTATTCCCCCTGCTGACAATGAATTCAAGCGGGCCTATTGGCGAGACCAGTTTCAGTCCCACGCCGTAGCCATAAACGCTGGCCGGCGTCACCTCATAAAACTCTGTTTTTTGGGTGATGTCAAATGCGGTATTGAAGATAAAATTCAGGTATAAATTGGGACTGATCCGGTAACGGTAATCAGTCCTTAGCAATGACAGGCTGTTCCCAAAGAGCTGATCATATTGCATCCCCACGAATGTAGCGGGGTGCCCCTGGTTATGGGTTTTATATATGGGAAGTGAATGCCCGGAACCTTTGTATCCGTACAGACGCAAGGTGTGACGATCATAAAGAGTATGATAGATATCCGCTGATACCTTGAACAATTCATATGGCCACTCCGATTTCAACCTGCTGTAGCTGCCTTCGTATTTTGCGGTGATATAAAATCCACGATGGGGGATGTTCAGGTCATCCAGCCGGTCAAAAATCAATGTTGTCGAAATTAGTCCCAATTTTTCTTTCCAGGTGGGAAATTTAAACGGATCATTGAAGGCAACATCCGGCGCAATGGCCATGTGCTCCCGGCCGTATTCTATTTCAATATTGAGTGATTTGGTAATTAACAGACCCAGGCCGGCCGCATAACCCAGAGATTTGGCCTTGTATTGCGCAATTTTCTTTCCGGTGTACAAGTCAAATATATCAATGGGCACATTCTTGCTTGAGAACCGCAGATAAGGATAAACCGGCATATTCAAAGTTCGCGATGGATAATAGGTCTTGAAACGGTAATGGATCAGTCCGGCAAATTGCAGTTCATGCTCGTACCGCAAACCGGGAATAAGCATATTGGTTCCCTCGATAGCGATGAGCGCCACGAGCTGATATTTATTATCATACCGCAGTCCCAGCCGCAACTTTTGTTTTGGCAGTTCTTTCACATACAGGTTGAGCTGAACACGATTCCTGCCGCGCGGTTCGATTTCGTAATGGATATTTTCAAAATAGCCAAGGCCGTACATATCCATAATGCTTCGATTCAGTTTGTCGATATCCAGAACATCCGATGGTTTGATGCCCAGCAATTGATAAATATAGCGAAACGGGAGGTGTTTATTGCCCAGTATGGAAATACCGTATATGATCTGCTTTTCTTCCGTGCCTGACTGATTTTGAGGAGGATCATCTTTCTGATATTTCATGTTATCATGAAGATGACAGGTTGTGATCAGTGAATCCAGTTTGGTTTTGGATGTTTGGGCCGCCCGGCTTCCGCATTGAATGATGCCTTTGATCTTCTCATGATTGAAATCCGTCAGTGAATATCCTTCGAGTTCAGGATGGATGTATATATCCGCTAATTCAACATTTTTTCTCCACTGCCTGATGCCCATCATCCCCATGGTCTGCTCCAGGACGGCAACGGCGGAATTGAGCTTCTCCGGCGCCAACAGCGGTCGCCCGACATCAGCGGCAATCACAATATCGGCGCCCATCTCCTTAACAACATCTACCGGGAGATTGTTTACCACGCCGCCGTCAATAAGCAATGAATCCCCCCATTGAACGGGACTGAAGGCACTGGGAATCGACATGGTGGCTCTCATCGCTTTGGCCAGTGATCCGCGCTTCAGAACCACCTGATCGCCTGTTATTATGTTCACGGCAACACAATGAAACGGGATAGGGAGTTTGGTAAAATCGGTAATGCCTTCGAACGGAAAGGTCAATCCGGAGAAAAGCAGCGATATCTTCTGCCCATAGATTAATCCGCTCGGTGCGGTAGGACGTAATCCCATAAATCCAAGTTCAAGTTGGTATTTGCCTGACACTTTTTTCTGTATGAACGGAAGATGTTTCCGTTCCGGACTGTCAGTGAACACTTCCTTCCAGTCTGTTTCGGAAACCAGTGCCTCGATATCGGCTCCGCTATATTTTATGGCGTATAATGCACCAATAATTCCCCCCATACTGGTTCCCGCGATGTAATCGATGGGAATTTCGAGGGAATCCAGCATCTTTAAAACGCCAATATGCGCAAATCCCCGGGCGCCGCCACCCGATAAAACCAACCCTATTTTCGGACGATCAGGCACGGCAGAATGCCCATTTGGACCCATCAGGGATAGGAAACAAATAAGAAAGAGGAGGCCTATTGGCAATGGATTTTTCACCAATCTTTTCCCTTGGTTTTGTCGCAATCTATTGTTCAACCTTTCACACGCCGCTTAATCGACAACTGCACCGGAAAAATAATCATGAATCTTTTTGCCAGGCAGGATGCGGTATGAGATCGTATTGCTGACGGCCCGTTTATTCATCCTTGCCAAAATAAATGATTTTTTATAGTTTTCAATTGCTTCGGCATTCTCGAACTGATAGACGCCCTGCCAGTAACCCGTTTCCCAATCGATCATCCATATTTTGTCCCTGAATCCGGGAAATCCGGCTATCAGAAGAACAGGGATTTTTGACAATTGCATATTTACGCTGTGACCAAACCTTTTAAATTTGAAGCGTACGATGAATATTGAACCCCTGGCAATTCGGTCTTCTGTTTCAACATGCATGTGTCTGAATATTTTGAATACGGACCCATCCTCCATCCGGACGGTTTTTCCCCGGTAACCCTCCATGAAGCGTAACCGCCGGATTATCAGATAATAGATAGCTCTTATAATAGATGATATTATTGTCATAAATTTGGTTTCACATCGGGCAGCAGCTTTCGGATGAAAAGAATGTATAGCAGTTTACTCCGGTATCCTGTTCTTTCAGACATCACCAAAATTTAGGTCAGGGACTCCAAATTATATCTCCTGCACCCCCCAGAATTTATTGATATCCGTCCAGTGGACCACATTGGGTTTGACAAATTGGCGTTTTACACTTTCGATACTGCTGCCCCGGATATCAATACCGCCTATATCAGCGGGTCCCATACCCAGTTTTCGGGCCCAGGTGAAGGTCGGGATTTCATCCGGATGAAATCCCATGACAGCAGCGGCTACCATATCGGTTGCCAGCGGTTTTGTCCCCGCGATTATCAGGTCCATTTTCACCAGACTCCCGCCGGTCGGTCCATCTCCTTCCATCGCCATCGATCCGTCAACAACTGTTAAGCCCAGCTTGTTGGCCCGCACCATGTCCAGTATTTCAAAAGCAACGCCCGGTGAATTCTTTTCCGAGGCCCGGTCATGCAGCCAGGACCTGACGGAATAGTATTCGGTGCCTGGATACAGTCCGATGAGGTTCTTCATTCCCAGCGTGACTGTCGCCAGCACATGGGTTTTCATCATGGGGACCGAGCACAACATGTCGATCTCCGTCAGCGATTTGTGCAAAACGATTTTATCATTCAGCAAACCATTTGTTATTTTGACTTCTGTCAGGTCGCCGGAATGCAGATTAACGAGGGGGATACCCAGTGTTTTCGCCAGTTGGGTATACCCTAACTGATCGAATACATATTTCTGCATGGGATCCAGTATCTCCTGCTTTCGCGTTCGATAAGTGATTTTGTCCTTGAAATTAAAGCCATCGGCGGCCGCAGACCCTTCCCCGATCAGCACATCCTTTCCCGCACTTTTCAGCATTCGGGCCAGCGAACGGATGACGGATGGTTTGGTGGTGTAGGCGGGGCTCTCGGCCACCAGGTTGGGCTTCAGCATAATTCGCTGCTTTCCTTTGGCCACTGTCCCGATGCCGCCCAGCAGATCGATGGCTTTTTCCACTGCGTAATCAATCTTATCATTTTCAATCTTCACAATGCTGACAACCGGGTTTACGGTCGAAAAAGGCCAGCCGGCTGCTGCATAGAGAGTCGCGGCGGTGCCGGTTTTGATAAATTCCCGGCGGGTAAATTTGCGATGTGTCATGATTTCCCCCTTTTATTTAGATCGAAATCTATCATCACATTTTCCTTTATCTTATCCGGTTGGTTCTTTTTCTCCGGACTATCCGCAAAACGACATATTGAATATTTGTTTAATTATTAAGGCTCAACGGTTATTGCCTGCTGATGGACGGCCTATATGCAATGCTTGTGATCATTCACAATATATTATAGGAGAAT
>JARRQT010000231.1:0-2349 GCA_037381445.1 Calditrichia bacterium | reverse complement strand
CTTGTCCGGTGAACAAATGAGCAAACCCCTCCATAGATTTCCGCAATGAACCTATTTTCAAAAAAGAAGTTACAATTGAGTATATAAAATGCTTGGTACTACGGCTGTTCCGGCAGCTGTCGCGAAAATAGTATATAAGATGACTTCCTCACTTTTGGTCAAAGCTTCAGCAAAGTAGACCATTGCCGGTTCAACCTGCATTCAACGCTTCGACACATGAGTTTTCTGAAAAATATTGATAATTTAAAAGCACCAATCTGGGAACCATCAGTTTTATCTATAAGGGAGGGGTTTATGAATATGTTTACCGCTGTTTCAAAAATTTCACAAATTGGTTTCATCATCATAATGATATTGGTTGGCTGCCCTTTATTCGGTCAGAATATGGTACAAATTGCCGCCGATAAAGACAACACGCTCTATGAAAGCGCGACCGGAACAATAAGCAACGGTGCCGGTGAATATTTGTTTGCCGGCACTAACGGCCAGGACAGCATCCGCCGGGCATTAATTGCATGGAACGTTGCGGGAAATTTACCAGCCGGGGTCACCATCGATAGCGCCACGCTACAGTTGTATATGTCGCGGACCAGCGCCGGCGTGGAAGATGTGCAGATTCATAGGGTATTAAGTGACTGGGGTGAAGGTACCTCAAAAGCCGGCGGCCAGGAAGGCGCCGGAGCGCCTGCTGCTCCTGGCGATGCCAGCTGGGTCTACACATTTTATGACACGGTTTTATGGGTTCATGAGGGAGGCGATTTTTCAGAAACAGTGAGTGCGGTCACCCCGGTTGACAGTAATGGCTTTTATATATGGGGCCCCACTTCACAAATGACCGCGGACGTGCAAAATTGGCTGGATGCTCCCGGCACTAATTTTGGCTGGATCGTAATCGGCAATGAAAGCGTTGCTTCGACTGCCAAACGGTTCGATAGCCGGGAGTACACCGCTGAAGCAAATCGGCCGCTTCTGACTATTTATTATCGTCCTTCCACCGCCATCGCCGGCGAAAGCCATCCATTGCCGGAGCGCTATTCACTTCTGCAAAATTACCCAAACCCTTTCAATCCCACTACCTCCATCACTTTTACGCTCCCGACCAGTGGACTTGTCACTTTGCGGGTAATGGATGTGACCGGGAAGGTAGTCGCAACGCTGGCAAACGGCAAGTTGAGCGCCGGCCGGCATTCACTACGGTTTGATGGATCAACATTGTCTTCCGGTATTTACTTTTACACTCTTGAAGCGGGTAGGGTCAGCCAAACAAAGAGAATGTTGCTGCTGAAGTGAGAATGCAAAAATAGTGCTCAATTGCACAACGACTGGCAGCTTAATATGATGAGCTTTGCTTTTGCCTATGGTGAGATCAAGCCAGGCAAAGAATGGATAAAACCAGCCCTGCTTCCCGATTTCAGCAGTTGGTATTTCCCGGACCCCGATGATGAAGCGCAAAGCAGCGACTGCCAGGTCTGCAGCAAAAAGAGCAAAATGGAAGCTGAAGATCCTTCGAAGAGAGTTTATCCCGCTTTTAAATGCCATGACCGGCGGACAGTATTATGTCAATCCCGGGCAGTGTTAGGCATTTGCCTATACATATCATTGTATGGAAAGACAGGCATTATTACCAATGGATTTTCTACAGGAAAACTGGATTATACGGTGCAGGATGGTGGTCGTTCTATGAGCTTGTTTGCGGTAAGCCATTCTCGTCTGGCACAGTGATAATGAACAATCTCGCAATCTCTCCTCTTTGTGTCTACAGCATGCGTAAAAATCCTCAGAATAGCATTCCATGAAATATTATTTTTTTGCATTGATTTTTTCCCAATAGGAAAATAAATTTTAAACAATATTAAAATTATTCCTGCGGATAAGGGAATTGCCTTCACTCAATTCTAACAGAAGATTCAATTTGGATTTGCCGTTTTAGTAATAGATTGCTGTTCCGGCTGTTTGTTTTATTAAAAACAAGGAGGCGATAAAATCCTTGATTCATATGCAGAAGATCAGCGGCATCTGTAAATAATGTTTGTGAACGAAAATAAAAACTTTGCTGGTACCGCCATATTTAGAAAGGATGGCTGATAACAACAATCAAATGGTCGGATTCAAAAATATTTGGAATTAATTTGCTGTAGCTAATATATGTATTCTACTACCTATATTAATAATAAGGCTCAATGAAAAAATTAGAGGTTAAAAATGTCCGGTGATACTAATGGTGATCCCAAATTAAATTATCTTATAAGCAATTTACAAAAAATCATGGAAGACCGTATTAATTGGCTTCAAAGAAAAGAGGTTGCTATATGGTCTGCGGCAGCTTTATATCTTGCTGGATTAACATAT
>JARRQT010000230.1:0-8622 GCA_037381445.1 Calditrichia bacterium | reverse complement strand
CCCGAACATCAGGAATAATGGTGCCGGGAGTGCTGGTTCCAGTCATGCCCGGTTATTTCTGTCCACCGATAATGATTTTGATATCTCAGATGATTACGAAGTGCCCCCCAAGAAGTCAGTTTCATCACTGGCGCCCGGCGCCGAGACCGAGGTACAATGGGACTTTGATTTTCCGAATCTAGGGAGCGGTACCTACAATGTTTGGCTTATCACAGTTGTGGATTGTGATAATGAGGTGGCGGAATCGGATGAGAATAACACTTCTAAGACAATTGATGCTCTTACCGCATCTGATCCGGAGGAATCTTTGACCATAACGGCACCTAATGGCGGCGAAAATTGGCAAGTGGGTAGCAGTCATAATATTACCTGGGAATTCACTGGTTCTATATCCAATATTAAGATTGAATTTTCTGCAAACGGTGGCGCTGACTGGCCATACACTATTATACCATCGACCGGCAACGATGGCAGCTATTCCTGGACAGTGCCAAACACCCCTTCAAACAACTGCCTGGTCCGAGTCTCCGATGCCGCAGACGGGGATCCGTTTGATGCGAGCGATGAGCAGTTCACAATTATTTCAGAATCCCTCACGGCCGATTTCAACGGTTCACCGACAGAAGGAATTGCCCCGCTAACCGTTCAATTTGCAGATCAATCCACGGGCAATATAACCAGCAGGAATTGGGAATTTGGAGATGGCGAGACAAGCACTGCCCAAAATCCTTCGCACACGTACCAAAAACCTGGCACCTATACAGTTTCGCTAACGCTTGATGGTCCCGGCGGAAGCGATGCTGAAATTAAAGAGAATTATATTGCGGTAAAGGTCGGGGTGACATTTGCTGTCAAAGTACCAACCAGTACACCCCAAAATGATGTCATTTATCTCACTGGCACATTCAATTATTGGGATCCAGGTCCCGGGGAAGCAGGCTTAGATGGCAACGAACATGATCTTCCAATGACTAACATTGGCAATAATAACCATAACATTACCTTGGCATTTGATGGCGGTGAATACCTTGAGTACAAATATACTCGTGGAAATTGGGGAACGGTCGAAAAAGGATCTCAGGGTGAAGAAATTTTCAATCGTAATCTAATTATACCTGATAGCAATTACACTCAGCATGATGTGGTGGCAAATTGGTCAGACATAACAAGTATTCATGATATCAGCTCAAACGTACCCGCAGAATTCTCTCTTAAACAAAATTACCCGAATCCGTTTAATCCCACAACCAGGATTGCATTTGAGATCCCCGAAGTGTCACATGTTGTTATCAGCATTTTCGACATCCTTGGTAATAAAGTGAAAACGGTAGCAAATGCAAAATATCAGCCCGGTTTACATTCCGTGGTTTGGGATGGCCGGGATGACAAGGGGATTCCGGTAACCAGCGGGGTGTATCTTATTAAAATGCAGGCAGGGCAATTTGCCTCAGTGAAGAAGATGCTCTTGATGAAGTAATTGAGTGAGATTTGTGAAAATGAAAAGGGGTTAATGAAATGATTAGATGAAGTTATCATGAAGCAAGTTATTGTTTTTATACCGTGGGTGATGCGCTCAGCAATAATTCGTATGGTCTGAAGGTTCAGTGCATCTGTAGCATTATTAGGGCGATTCAAATCGGATAGATAAATTGTTCTCCTAATCAATCTCTGCTAAAGTACAACTGAGTAATAAAGCAGCATACCCGTTTGGCAATTGACAATACCCGTGACAGTAAATTGACACGAAAATATGAATATATCTTTACTTTTTTGTTGGCATACTATCAAAGAAGAAAAACCGAATAGAAGTATGTCATCAATGACTTGCTATCGTGCAATATTATTTTCTGGCTTGGTTTTGTTCCTGATTTATCAAGCGGTGCAGCATAAAAGTTTAAGACAGATCCCATAAATATTTGACTATTCATAACTATGAATGGACTAGAGATAATAGTTCTTTTTGCGCAACTCTTCTGGCATTGGACCAGAAAACCTTGTGTTTTGTCTGTGCAATTTGTGCCAGAGCAAAAAAACTTTGAAAGATTGAGATCGTTAGGTTATTGCCTATTACCCAAAAACCAAAAAATAAAAAATTGAAGGGATTTATCATGAAACGAACAAAAATTATTGGAAAACCCATATTGTTTTTTGCAGCATTAATACTAAGCAGTTGTGCTGGAAACCAAATGGTTACACAGCATCAGCTGGAAAAAAATCTTGATGCATATCCTGTCCTTAACTTTGCAGTTGAAACCAGTATGAATGAAAACATTGTGAACGAAATGGCGGTTTTAAGAGCCAAAGTACATAAAAAGCTTCAAGACCTTAATCTTTTTCAGAATATTGAGTTTGTCGACAAACCGGAACCAGCAGAGGGGAAGCTTTTGGTTAAAGCCACAATTACTGAGATAAGAAAGGTGATCGGGGCCAAACGATTTTTCCTCGGGGCACTTGCTGGCAAAGCAGCTATTACTGTAGATGTGGTCTTCATTGATATAGCAACTGAGGAAGTTCTTGGTTCATACACTGTGACCGGTAAATCAGGTGGGTCAGGTTTGTCCGGCGGCACGGAGGATGCAATCAAAAAAACTGCAGAGGCAATTGTTGAGCTTATTTCTAGTAATTATGATAAAATTGTAACGAATACATAAAATAGATGCGTCTTTCAGTATTTTAAAGATATAAACATAAAGACCACGAAAGGTGCTTTACTAAAGGAGAGTTTGGAAAATTTGCATCGAATATGGAGAAATAACTTTTTTACTAAAAGCTCTTGGTGGTGTAACAGTGACCTAAGCTTCGAGAAAAAACTTTGTTTATGTATTGCCATTTAATCGGGAAAAATTAAATAAATCCCCAAAGAGGGGTGAAGATTTTGGTAAGCTCAAACCTTGTAATCGCAATAACAAAATTAAGGAGTCTATCATGAGAAAGCATTTATTATTTATGACCGTTTTAATAGTTGCGATTCTTTTCCCCTTGGTTTTGTCGGGACAATCATTCAACGTGAACAGAGTACAGAACTTTGTCCAGAAGTCGGTTGCTCAGCCAGGTGCCAGCAATGTGCTAAGTCAAAAAGATCAAGTTATGTTTCAAATCGGTGGAACCATCAGTAAAAACCTCAGTCTTTATGGAGAAGCTGGCAACTCTCTTATGTCTGAACCTGATGTTACCTGGCAAAATCGCTCGGCTCAGTTAGAGAATGCGGATTTTTCCGTTACTGATATTGGAGTCGGAATTTCCTATTACTTTATGCCTTCAAATATTTATTTGTCCACAACGCTAACAATGAGCAAAAATAAAATTAAGGCAGATGAAATAGAGGAGGCGGAAACAGAGGCTGGATTGGGGATCTACCTCTCTGCAGGAAAGGAATGGTGGGTATCCAATCGATGGGGGCTCGGTTTTGCAATATTCGGCAATTTTAGTCAGTCGAGAGATAAGGGAAATGGTGTGGAATACAATGTTACGAATCGGGTTTTTGCAGTATTATTTTCTGCAACCTTTGATTAATGGTGTCACGATTATAAGGCAGTCATGACATGAATAAGTCCGTCATAATTGTTTAATTTCAAATTGTTATTAAGGAGGGTCAAAATATGAAGAATCAGTCATTACAAAAGTTTATAGTGCTGTGTATTTTAATCATGTTGGGCGGATCTTTAATCTTCTTATCCTGCAGCAAAGATAGTGATAATGATAATATAACCGGGGGAATAACGGGACCGCAGAAAATATCATCCGGGGAATGGAATGCAAATACAGATTTTGGGGGATTCGATCTTATTATCAACTCTGAAAGCACCTATATCACAAAGATTACAATTACATTTGATAACTGGTCAATTGGAAGTGGTACACATAATGGTAGTATTATAATATCACGAACACCGGGTTGGCAAATTTCTAACCGTCAATTTTCCATTTCTACAGACCTAAATCCGATCCCTCCAGGCCATAAAATAATGACATTCAACGGCACCTTCCATGATAATGGCAATGAGGCATCGGGTACTTGGGAGGCAGATTTTGATGGAGCAGCAGATTCTGGAAATTGGGAAGGGTGTTGTGCTAATTAGACCTTTTAATAGGGGACTCCCATGAGATTCAGACATTTATTCATAATAAATGCCATCATCGCATTTATTTATGGAATTGGGGAACTGCTGATACCGGCAACAATGTTCGCAATGTACGGCGTCGCCTACAGCCCGGGCGCACCTCTTATGGCCCAATATTTTGGGCTGACGCTTATCGCTATAAGTCTGCTGTCCTGGCTTGCCCGGAATATTTCCGATGTCTCAGCAAAGCGGGTTATTATTATGGCCCTGTTAGTCTCTGATGTCATTGGCGTTGTTGTGTCAGTAATGGGCACACTCACCGGTTTGATGAGCATCGTCGGCTGGTCTGCCGTGGTAATCTATTTATTTCTCACATTAGGCTATGGGTATTTTCTGGTTGTGAGGTCCGTTGTTCCCGCAAAAGAGTTCGCCTAAAACATGAATTTTTCCAGCCCGGTAAATTCTGTGCCAGCCGCCACTTACTACCGCTGAAATAACAAGAAGCATGATGCAATGAGGGCCGCGGGATTGTCCACTAAAATCGCTAAAAAAAGGAATGATTATGAGAAAAATTCTTCTTTACAAATTGGTTCTAATAATCGCTTTCGGTGTGTCTGGTTCTACTTTAATTGCGCAGAATCACCTGCAATATGCGGATCTTGGAGACTTCCGTTTGGAGAACGATCAGACTATTCTTCAATGTCGAATAGGTTATCACACTTTTGGAAGCTTAAATGAGGAAAAGTCGAATGCTGTTTTATTTCCAACCTGGTTCGGCGGTTTATCCGGAGATTTGGCTGGGTATCTTGGAGAAGAACAGCTTGTAGATAGTGCAAAATATTTTGTGATTCTGGTTGATGCTCTTGGAAACGGGACCTCATCCTCTCCTTCAAATAGCAAAGTTCAGCCAAATGATTCCTTCCCGGAATTTACAATAAAGGATATGGTTAATACACAATTTCAGTTGCTTAAAGAGCAGTTGGGAATTGCTCATCTGCGTGCTGTGATCGGTATATCCATGGGGGCTAATCAGGCTTTGCAATGGATGGTACAATATCCGGATTTCATGGATAAGATAATAGCCATTGCAGGTACAACAGAACCGACGCCTTATGACAAGATGATTTCTCGCGCTTTTGCCATCGCGCTTGAGACCGGCAGGGAAGATCCCAATTGGGAGCGGGATGCGTTACGGAGATTGGGTACAATTCATTCCTTGCTCTTCCGGACGCCAAAGAATTTTGCAGATCTAAGTGACGAAGCCTGCGAACGTTTCTGCAAAGGATTTGAATCATATGTCTTGTCAAATGATCCTTATGATTACATATATCAGGCCCGAGCGGAAGCCTCACACAACATTTTTAAAGATTTTAATGGATCCTCTAAAAATGCTTTAAATGTAATAAAAGCCAAATTGCTTGTTATTAATGCTGCCGACGATCATCTTGTTTTTCCTGATCCGGCAGTCGCACTTGCCGAAGCGCTAAATGGGCAGACTCTTTTGGTGGATAAGAATTTTGGCCATGCTTCATTTTTTGGTGGTCAATGCGATATGGAAGGAGTTAATCAAGCCGTTTCCAACTTTCTTGAGAAGTAAAAGATTGCTATTAGGCTAAAAACTCAGGCCATAAACTTTAATTGCGTCATTGCCCCCCTATGGTTGGTGTGCTCAAAATCAAATTGCGGCTACCCATTCAACTAATTACGTATCATAAAAGGAGGAGTTATTATGATGAAGCATAAGAGGAATTTGCTAATTGTTATCGTCGCAGTAGCGATATTATCATTAACGTTTGCCGTTGCGTTGTCACAATCGCAGTCTACTATCAAGACTAAGCAGAGAACTGATGATAATACCTATCCTGAATTAAGGGCCAAAGTGCTGGACTATATGGCGAAATTTGAAACCACACATCCGGCTGTTATTAATGGCTTTTCTTCCCTATACCATGCAGCAGTAGAACCGGGAGCGCTTGATATCAAGACGAAGGAATTGATCGCATTAGGGATTGCTGTTTCTAAACGCTGTGATGGATGCATCGCCTATCATACTCACGCCTCACTCAAAGCGGGCGCAACAGAGCAGGAAATCATGGAAGTTCTTGGCGTAGCTGTCTACATGGGAGGGGGTCCCTCGTTGGCGTATGCAACGCATGTTATCGAGGCTATGGAACAATTCAAGACAACTGAGAAAACGATTCCTGCCTCAGAGGGCATGAATCGATAAAAGCGATGGACGGAGCTCAGGCTATTGTGTAAAGAAATTAGATTTCATCCTTGCAGGATTTGGGAACCGCCAAAGGCGCGGATGATTTCCGTCGAAATGTTGTTAATTCCTTGCATGGCTCCGGCTAGTGGGCACTCCGTCTGATGGCCGACTGTTGAAAAAGGAACTTTACATTTTAATTATGAAGATGGTTAGGTTTTGAACCAGAAAATGCGACAAACGACACCGCAGGGCTATTATTTCTCGGTGTGCGGAGTTCATGAAAATCCAGGGTGTTCACTCCTTTGAGGGTTTTGGATGGCAACGATCATAAAGGACTTCCCGTGACCAGCGGAACGTGCCTGATAATAAGAATGCAAGCATGTGAATTTATAACAGCGAAAAACATAATATTGATTAAATGATTAAAAGACACTTTTGTCATCTCAATTTGATCAAGACAATTCAGATAACTTCGATCACAAATCGATCAGAAGCTGTGGGTCTATTATACTTTGTAATGAGAGGAGGTGAAATGATGCCAACGGAAACAACCAGGCATTCGTCAATTTTATTCATGAGTTTCATTTTATTCTTTGCTTTTACTGTGACAGCCTCACTTGCCCAGCAGAAAATCAGCGTCGCAGGCAGGCATACATTAGCTACCATCACAGATAACGCATTAAAAGTTGGAGATACTAAAGGTCATATCGTAAGTCTTGACAAGTTCGAGGGGAGTAATGTCAGTACTGGAGCGAATAAGTTTATGGATAGGGCACTCGATGCCGGCATGACTTTCGGCGATGCTGTTAACGGTAATGGACGTCATGAGGGTTATGGGACATTTTTCCTGAATGGCGATACGATCTTTTGGAGACATAAGGGAAAAACTGTAACAACTCTCTCCGGCGACGGCAGACCTGTCACGACAATGGAAGGAACTTTCACTTACACAAACGGGACCGGTAAATACAAGAACATTCAGGGGAATGGTACTTATAAAGGAAAGTCTATTTCAAAAATGATTATGATTGTTGACTGGCAGGGGGAATACTTTATAAAAAAATAAGGCAATAAACCATTACTAACAACGTTATTATAAAAACTTATCAGGCCCGCAGCTTCTTTTAAAATACTGGTGGAAATTCATAAAGTGATTAAAACAGCGCTCCATCGCATATGCCGTAAATATATTAATACTCTGCAAATTTAATCTCAAATAGCATTATTTCACAAGTCGCAGGACTTAAAATATGAAATGGATAACCTAGATCGCTTCGAATAAGATGACAATATGAAAAATACAGCAACGTTTTGTCATTGGTCTTCCTCGACTGAAAGCAGGATTTTTTGAACAGATACAATCGGATGGCTCCCCGCAAACTCGCGTGACATATAATCCGGCTGAAAGGAAATTATGCGGCAAGAACTCAAAGCATAGTTATTAATAGATAAAGGGGACATTTGATGTCCCCCTTTTTTGGTCGAGAGCTCCCCGGGAGGGTCAAGAACACGAACCCCATGAGGAAAAATGGATATGTGTATAAGCTGCTAATAAATATAAAGATATGTCCCACCAAATATCCCAAACCAACGGAGCTTGCCATCTCAAAAGGACAATTTTCGGCGGTATTTTATAAACCCGAACCGGTTAACAACAAAAAGCCAAAAGCCGAGTTGATGGAAATATATGCCGCGCGAAAGCAGCAAAGGGCGGATAGCTATCAGAAGCTCATGAATGATAACCACTGGACAAGGGCGGATCTCGCCAGACATTTGGGAGTCAGCCGGGCGTGGGTGAGCAAGGTTCTTAAAACTCACTGATATTTTGATGGAGCCCTGCCCGTTAGGGCAGGGCATAGCGGTAGTAAATCTTTTTGATAACTATTAATCAACAGTGGCGACCTGCAAATCCTGCCTCCCCATCACCCTTAGCGCCAACCCGACTTCATTCAGTATCCGACGCTTGAACTCGTCACGATCCGTCTGCTGGCCGTCTTCATGGTAACCGCCGTTATATTCCACCGCGAACTCCGGACAGCCTTCAAAATCACACACCACGAAATCCACCCGGCAGGTGAGCACCTGACCCTTATGTAAGGCCTTGCCGAAGAAGGTTTGCCAGAGCCCTTTTTCAGAAAGCACGGCCGGTGTCTGCGAATAAGTTTCGATGATTGTTTTTACGTTTTGTCGCCTGGCCCCTTGACAAATTCCATCAATTTTCATATACTGTAAATGCTTCACAGAAAAGATTTAAGGGGATAAACAAATATAACCCGGTTTTACATACGGGGAAAGGACACATTATTTGCTGAATACCAGGCACAGGAGCGGCATGGGCGGCAGGTGCCGGGA
>JARRQT010000229.1:0-7553 GCA_037381445.1 Calditrichia bacterium | reverse complement strand
CGCCGTGCTGAACGTGATGGAATCCGCACAATATATTAACGGACCGGATGTCAAAATGCTCTCCGAAGAGATGCAGGAATACCTGAAAGTAAAACATGCCATTCCCTGCGCTTCCGGCACCGATGCCCTTCAGTTGGCTTTGATGGCCCTGAATATCGGGCCCGGCGATGAAGTGATTACTACCCCGTTCACTTTTGTTGCCACCGCGGAGACAATCGGTCTGCTGGGCGCCAGGCCGGTATATGCGGATATCGATGAAAGAACCTATAATATTAATCCCTCACTCATTGAGAAAGCCATTACAAAAAAGACCAAAGCGATAATTCCCGTCCATCTGTACGGACAGCCGGCCGACATGGACGCGATTCTGGAAGTCGCCGGCAAACACAACCTCCCCGTGATAGAGGATTCCGCTCAGGCGGTGGGCGCCCGTTACAAAGGGAAACCGGTCTGCTCGATGGGTGAGTTAGGCTGGATCTCATTTTTCCCCAGCAAAAACCTGGGGGCCTGCGGCGATGCCGGCATGGTCACCACCAATGATGACGAACTCGCCGATAAGGTGCGGATGATCGCCAATCACGGTTCCCGGGTTCGCTATACCCATGAATTGCTGGGCGTCAACAGCCGCCTGGATTCCATGCAGGCCGCCATCCTGCGCATAAAACTCAAACACCTGGATGAATGGAACCGGACCCGCCGCGAAATTGCCAGCTACTATTCCGAAGGACTGAAGGGGCACGGCATTACTACCCCGTTTGTGGCAGATTATGCCGAGCATATCTATCACCAGTACACTATCCAGACCGAGAACCGGGACGGGCTGCAGAATTTTCTGAATGAGCGGAAAATTCCCAATGCCATTCACTATCCGATCCCGCTGCATATTCAGCCGGCGTTTAAGGAGTTGTCCGGATATCAGGAAGGCAGCTTCCCGGTTGCGGAAAAAATTGCCGGCCGCGTGATATCGCTGCCCATGCATCCCGATCTGAACCGCGAGGAAATGGATTATATTATTGAATCAATTCTGGCTTTTTATAACCGATAAAAGCGCTTCAAAAAGGAGAAAGAATGCTCGACTTGAAATTGATCCGTGAAGAACCTGATTTAGTCAAACAAGGCATCAAAAACAAAGGTGAAATGGGTAATGTGGACAAAATCCTGGAACTGGACGGCCAGCGCCGCTCCATCATCCAGGATGCGGAAACCCTGAAGCATGAGCGGAACGAGCTTTCCCAGAAGGTAAGTGAGTTAAAGAAAGAGGGAAAGCCGGCGGATGAGGTCATTGCCCGTACCCGCGAAATAAGCCAGAGCATTAAAGAAATGGATGAAAAACTCAAAGGCCTGGACGCCGCCCTGCAGGATGAGCTGGACCGCATACCCAATCTTCCCCACGAGAGCGTTCCGGTGGGAAAGAATGCTTCGGACAATGTGGTGGTGCGTGCCTGGGGAAAAATGCAGGAATTCGATTTCGAGATCTCAAATCATCTGGAAATCGCGGAACGTCTGAATATCATGGACTTTCCCAGGGGCAGCAAAATTGCCGGCCGGGGGTTTCCGGTCTATCGGGGAAAAGGCGCCCAGCTGGAGCGGGCGCTGATCAACTTCATGCTGGACACCCATGTAATGGAACACGGCTATACGGAAATTTTTCCGCCGTTCCTGGTCAACCGGGAGAGCATGCGCGGCACCGGCCAGTTGCCAAAGCTCGAAGAGGATATGTATCACGCTGAAAAAGATGATCTCTTCCTGATTCCTACCGCCGAGGTTCCGGTGACCAATCTGCATCGTGATGAAATTCTGCAGATGGATAATCTGCCGGTAAAATATTGCGCCTACACGGCCTGTTTTCGCCGGGAGGCCGGCTCCTGGGGAAAAGATACGCGGGGCTTCCTGCGGGTGCACCAGTTTAACAAGGTAGAACTGGTGAAGATTGTGCCTCCCGACAACTCCTATGAAGAGCTGGAGCTGCTGCTGAGCGATGCCTGCCGGATTCTTGAATTGCTCGGCATTCCCTATCGGGTGGTGGAGCTGTGCACCGGGGACCTGAGTTTTGCCGCTGCCAAATGCTACGATATCGAAGTCTGGTCGCCGGCGGAGGGCCGCTGGCTGGAGGCAAGCAGCTGCAGCAATTTTGAGGATTTCCAGGCCCGCAGAATGAATCTGCGTTTCCGGCGCAATGCAACCTCCAAACCCGAGTATCCCCATACATTGAACGGGTCCGGAGTGGCGACCTCCCGCCTGATGGTGGCCCTGCTGGAAAATTATCAAACTGACGAAGGATCCGTCATGATTCCCGAACCTTTACGCAATTATACGGGATTTAATATCATTAAACGAGAGGATATGTAATCCGGGATGTTGCGTTTTGTCTTTTTCATAGTGGTTGTTATTTTCGATACGGTTTTTCATGCGATTTTTGCCATGGCGGCCGGGCTGATAAATCCCTACTCATCTTTTAACAGCGGCGTGCTGCGAAACTGGGGGAAGGTCATCCTGTGGGCCAACGGTTCCAGGATGGAAATCAGCGGCCTTGAAAATATCAAACATGGTGAATCCTACATTGTGGTGGCGAATCATCAGAGTCATATGGATATTCCGGTCGCCGTATCGGCCCTTCCCCTTCCTTTACGTATCGTCTCCAAAAAAGAGCTTTTTAAAATTCCTTTTATGGGATGGGGAATGAGCGCCATCGGAATTCTGAAGATTGACCGCTCCAACCGGGTGCAGGCCATTGAAACCCTGAAGAAGGCAGAAGAAACCATCCGGAAATTCAAACTTTCCATTCTGGCTTTTCCGGAAGGCACAAGGAGTGAAGACGGAAAAATTCACTCTTTCAAGAAAGGCCCCATAATCCTGGCCATTAATACCCGGTTTCCCATACTGCCGGTATCAATCAGCGGCACCCGCAATCTTCTGCCGAAAGGGAGAATCGTGCCCAAAAGGGGAAATATTAAAGTTGTTATTCACCAACCGATTCCCACCGCGGATTTGGCCCTTGCCGACCGCAATGATCTGATAGCAAAAGTCCGGGAGCGGGTTGAGGCGGGATTCATAGAAAATTACAGCTAAAAATTGTTTTACTTCCTTTCTTTCAGAAATTAATTTATTTTTACATATATTTGATATTTTGATTAATCCGGTTCTGTAAAAATCTGATTTGCGACTTAACCTTTTTGTCAGGGAGGATTCCATGCCCGACAGATTCATGCTTCTCTTGTTCCGGATCAGGAAACTGCTGAGACGAACTAAATACCATGACATTGTGATTCCGGAACTGGCCCACGAGAGCGATTCTTTCATTTTGATTGAATGGAAAGAGCGGGGCATCTGGCTGCAAAAATCGGAAATCACCATTGAAAAATCCGGAGAAGAGATGGTCCTGCATGTGCCCGATTTCCTGTTCTGGAAAATGAAAAAACTGGCGGGACATTAGAAGTGGACCGCACTGCCCGCTCTGTTTTCATTGTCCTGCTTTTCGGAATAATTCATTATCTTTTACCATCCGCAGTCCGTTTTCCGACCAGTGCATACTGATTTTCGTGTTTTGATGCGATGTACATGACATACATGTAGAAATAAATTTCCATTTAATAAGCCGTTTTTATTTATTACTTTGTGACGAATTTTGGAGAAGAGATAAATGCATGACCTTCACAATTTTAAACGGATTGATCATCCATTGCTGGCGGATAAAATGGCCCGGATGCGCGATAAGACCACCCCGCCGGCTGAATTCCGCCGCCTGCTAAAAGAAATTGCTGCGCTCATGACTTACGAAATCTGCCGCCATTTTGAGACAAAGGAGCAGACCGTGGATTCGCCCCTGGAAAAGACGCCCGTGCGGGTATTACGGAGAGAAATCACCGTGGTGCCTGTGCTGCGCGCGGGACTGGGCATGATCGACGGCATCCTTTCCATCATCCCGGAGGCCAGAGTGGGCATGCTGGGTCTGTACCGGGATGAAAACACACTGCGGCCGGTGGATTATTATGTGAACCTGCCCAAGAATCTGGAGGAGATGGAGGTCATTCTGGTGGACCCGATGCTGGCAACCGGGGGCAGCGCGAAAGCCGCCGCCGGGACTCTTAAAAAATTCGGCGCCAAACGTCTGACCATGATGGCATTAATCGCTGCCCCGGAGGGCGTGAAGGTGATGCAGGAGGCCCATCCCGATGTGCCGGTTTATTCAGCGGTTCTGGATCGCCAGCTAAATGAAAAGGGTTATATTCTGCCGGGATTGGGCGATGCGGGCGACCGCTGTTTCGGCACCTGAGCATTCCCGGCCTCGAATAGAAAATTCAGCAAATGTTCGAATCTTTGGCGGGATTTACCCGCCCGGCATCAAGGATTCCAAAATCTCTGTCAGCCTCCGGATGGACAGGGGGGCAGATCCCTCGTAATGATTGTTCACGTTAACGTAGACGTTTCTTTTCCGCCCCAGCAAATCGATGATCATCTGCGCGATTTTGGAAAGCTCTTCATCTTTGGGCTCCCAAATCCGGTTCCAGTTCCCGCCGCTTATCTTTTCAATTTCACTTCTGTCCGGCCCGTGCAGGCGAATGACTGCGGTTTCTCCCATCTGCTCTTTGAATTTTTCGTAGACTTCGAAAACCGGCGGCATATAATAGCCCTGCAAAAACACCATACCTAAATGGTTTTCCCTCAGAAATTGAAAATAGCTGTCATTCAGATAATTGGGATTCCTGATTTCCAGGGCATACTGGCAGGCCGGATCTGTTTTTCGGAGAAAATCAAGAAATTTTTCCTGAAACTGGTTCTGGGATGGTATCTTCTGCCTGTTCAAATATTCAAACTGAAACATGAGCGGACCCAACTGATTCCTGAGCGGCTCTATTGATTTAAGAAATTCATCAAAGAGATCGACGGATAGAAAATAGGGATTGGCGACCAGCGGATCGTTTCTGTCCTGTTTATAAAAATGCGTCAGCGTGATGCTGTTGGGCACCTTTACAGTGAATTTGAAATCCGGCGGGACCGACCGGCTGTATTCCAGCACAGTGGAAGGGGACGGCAGGGAGATCTTGTTGATGCCAAACAACGACCAGAACCATTGGTCTATTTCCACGGTGTTATAGTGACGGGAATATTCCTGCAGGTAGTTTATCTTCTTTTCATTTGAGTAGATTAAATTCCGCCAGGAATCGTATTTCCAGTTGCAAGTCCCCATCCGCAGTTTCGGAATCTCAGATGGCATCCTTTTCTCCCTGTTTTCATCCAATCACAAAACCAAATTCCGCTAAAATATACAAACAATAATTCACGCTTTTAAATAAAAACCTCTGGCAACCGCCTGAAAATTATTTCATCTTAACCTCAATTCGTTAAAAAACACTTCCGTTTTGCGCTCTCATAAGATATTTTGATTCCGAACGGGAAATGCATAAATTCCGAATCGGCAGCAGGGGGAACTTCAGTCTCATCCTTTGTTTTGAATAGGAAAAAGAACAGGTATAACGAATGTATGATTTTATAGAAGATAAAGACTGGAAAGAAATCCTGGACAGGCTATCTGCGATCCGGGAACAGGAAGATTATTCTTCCGAGAACATCGAGTATATCCGCAAACAGCTTCAATCTCCCGATGACCGGGTGCGCGGCGGCGCCGCCCTGACCGCGGAAGGCTGTCTTTTCGAACCCTATATTCTGGATATGCTGCTGGATGTCGCCGAAAACGACAGCAGCGATGTGATCCGCAAGGCGGCCATCCAGTCTCTGGGCGCGATGATTTATGAAGGCGTGATGCAGAATCTGGAAGAGGGAACCGGCTCCGATACCAATCTGGAGTATTATGAGGAATGGGACGAACTGCAGGCCGAGTCCCTGAAAGAAGACTATCTGCGGGTAAAGAATCTCATGTATTCTATTCTGCAAAATGAATTTGAAAGCCGTGAAGTGCGGGAGGCGGCTCTCAACGCGGTGAGCGACCTCGGTTTCAATGAAGAAGTCCGGGAATGGATCGAGGATTTTATTGAATCCGAATACCTTTCTTCACAGCTGGTGGCGCTGCACGCCATGGGCAAGTACCCCCAATACTGGGAAGACCAGATCGCCCGGTTTCTCACGCCCGCCGCAGCAAAACCGTTGATCATGGAGGCTATCAGTTCCAGCTACTCCTCCGATTCCCAGGAACTGGCGCACCGCATCGAACATCTCCTCGAAATGGATGATCCGGATATACTCTGCTATGCGCTGCAGACACTGGCCAACATCGGGCAGGACGCTGATTTGGGCAGGGTCTTCCAGGAATTCAGTCTTCACGAGGATGAACGGGTCCGCGACACCGCAAAGAAGGCAATTGAGCATTTCACAAATCGCAACTTTTCGGATTATATGGGAAACGAACTGGGAATGGAAGAATAATCCCGCTCTATTTTTTTAGGACTCTGTTTTTCAGAATAAATCCATTGCCACAGATCATCAGAATATGATGAACAGGAGAAACTGAGATGACATATATTATTGCCCAGCCCTGCGAGGGTGTCTGCAACACAGCTTGTGTGGAAGTCTGCCCGGTGGACTGTATCTATATGCCGGAGGGCTACAGCTTCAGCCCCGAAGACAAGGAGGCGGTGAAAGAAATGGGCGAGCAGCTTTATATTCACCCCGAAGAGTGCATCGATTGTGGCGCCTGCCAGCCGGAGTGCCCGGTGGATGCGATTTTCCCCGACGATGAGGTGCCCGAAAAATGGAAACATTTTATTGTAAAAAATTATGAAAGATTCGGCCTGAAGGTCAGGTATAACGAGCCGCCCGAATTCTGATCCGGGAAACAAGCGGAGCGGGCACACGATTTCAGCCAGAAAAGGAAAACGCCGGGGTTCACGGCGTTTTTAATTTGAGCTGTTTACATAAAAGAATGACTTATGAAATCATTTCACAGAGGCATATCACATCACAATCGGATGTCTGAATTTTGCAGCATTTCTTCCAGGCGAACGGGCCGATGTTTGGTTATCCATGCCGAATAGTCGCCGTCATATCCTGCCCGCTGCTGCCACGCCCTTATATGCTGGATGATCGAATGTATTTTTTCTGCCGGGAGAGGGCGTTTCTTTTCAATTTGATCGGAAATATTCCGGATCCTCTTGCTTGTTTCTTTCGCTTCATGAAGGTCATATCCCTCAGAATCCGGGTTCTCCCATTCCAGGAAATCCCGGATAATTTTCTCGGAAACCTGCCGGCCATGGGTCTGGGATTCCTTTATATTTCCCCGGCCGGTCACGGCATTACCCAGCGCGAACACACTGTCATGACCTTCCACTTCCCCGGTGTCCGCATTCCTGATAGCCAAAAAATCCCCGCGGGCGGAGATATTCGGCAGCGGTTCCGGTATGCTTCCGATGGAGGAAATAACCAGCGGAGAATGAATCCTCGTGGTTGAACCGGGAAGAACAGTCAGCCTGTCGCCTTTCACCATAGTTCTCGCAAAAACAAGACCAGCCAGGCGGTCATCAATCACAACTTTATCCACCGGCAAATGATTCTCTTTGACCTGAAACAGATATTTTTCCTGATAATTCTTCAGGATGCGT
>JARRQT010000228.1:0-5594 GCA_037381445.1 Calditrichia bacterium | reverse complement strand
TGGTGAGGAAACTATGCTTTTCCGGCATATGACTGTGAATGGCTGTTACCATTTCCAGCCTTGAATTTCCCACTGCCTTCAGAAAACGGTCCAGGAATTTGGGATTGTTAAATGCCACGGCATTGGTAAGCAGGCTGAGCGGATATCTCTTCTCCTGACAGATATATTCCACGATCGGAATAAAATTTTTTTGAATGGTTGGTTCCCCGCCGGAAAGCAGAAAATTTTCAATGTTTTTTGCCTTCAGGGTTTCCTCGATAGTTTCCTTCATTTCGGCGGTTGTGAAGCTTTTGTACTCTGGCTGATCTTCCGAGCAGGGACAAAAAACGCAGTGAAGATTGCACCTCAGACCGATGGCGTAATAAGCTGTTTCCATTTCGCTACCTTAAGGATGTTTGGGTTAAAGGCTCCAATACTTCGGGATCGGTTTCAATTAAATTCAGCAGCGCCGGATAAAGCGTGCGGTTGGCAGCACATTCGAAAGGATCCACTCCCTCGATTTTGTTCCGGCGATATTTTAATGAGGACGTGCAGCCGCCTTTGCAGTAAAACCACCAGGGACAGTTCCCGCAGGATAAGGACCATTTCCTTGTGAAAAACTCGTTTGTTTTACGCGACTCACTAATGAGCAAGATTAAATCCCCGTCTTCGATATTTCCGAGGGAGAATTCCGGCAAATCGGTCAGGTCACATGGATAAATATTTCCCGACTGGTCAAAACCGATAAGCTTTGTCCCGCCCAGACATCCCTGCGAAATACAGATATTTGTTTTGCCTCGGATTAAAAGATTCAACAATTTATCACGAATATTAAATTCGGTGATGCTGTAACCTTTTCTGTGCAAATCCAACAGCTTGTTTAACAGGGTTAGCTGCAATTCCGCATATTCTGCGGGTGAGAGGCAAATTCCCTTGTCCTGCAGGTTGGGGCTGTCTTTCACCACATTGAGTTTGAACTTGTTGATGTCCAGCGCTGCGACATAATAATCCAGAATATTGTTCAAATCGTCTTTGTTATTCCGGGTCAGCACGGTGACAAATCCCAGTTTGTCCCTGAAACCGGCATCCCATAAGTTGTTTATTCCTTTCAGGACGGCCTCGAATGAGGGTTTTCCCGCCGCGGTCGGCCTTTGGGAATCATGAATTTCCGGCAGTCCATCCAGACTGACGCCTACCCCAATATCCATTTCATTTAATTGCCGGGCAATGGACGGAGTAACCAGGCAACCATTGGTTTCAATCGTGATTTTAAAGCGGATTTTGCCGTCGGTCAATCTCCGATGCAACTGCTTAATGCGTTCAAAAGCGATTAATGGTTCTCCGCCCCAAGGTTGTATATAAATATCCCTGATCCGGTGTTCCGATGCGTACAGCAGCAGATAATCAATAATTTTATCGAGCATGCCGGCAGAAATGGTGGAAATATTATTTTCCAAATGTCGAAAACAGTAAACGCAGCGCAGGTTGCATGCGCGGGTAAAGTCGATTATGAAGAATTGAGGGAGGATTTCCGGTGATGCACCGAAATCCTCATGGCCATCCACCGAAGCGAATCCCCGCTGGATGAGTTTGAATTGCAGATCATCCGATATGGTCTTTGCCTTTATCTGGTTTAATATGTTTTCATCGCAGACAAAAATAGTCCCGGCTTTACCATTCACCAATATTTTCTTACCATTGGCGTGAAATACATGGCAGGCGTGAAAAATGAAACTATTGTCCCTGAGAGCGAAATCCTGAATTTGTTCTCTGTGCATTCCCTTAAAATCTGCTTTCTTGCGGATTTAGTATTCTGTTTCTATTCGATGATTCCTTTTTGCATGAATTCCGTAATCCAGAGCGAGGCATCTTCTATTTGAATGGTGTCTGCAACAGTAGCTGCCAGCCGAGAATATTCTATTCCCAGGCTCAAATGGTCGAACAACTTTTTCAATTGGTCCGGTTTTCCCGGCAGGAAAAATTTTTGGGAATTAACCGAATTTTTCAGATAGGCACCGGATTTTGTGTAAAAAATACCGGCATAAGGTGAAAGGTACAGCTTATGAATAATGTCATTTGTGTAGATTTGGCTGAATTGCGTTACCAGGCTGATGTGCAGGTCCCCCTTTTTTCATTTTAAATAAAGAAAAAATATGAAGTAAATCAAGCGAAGAAAAAATTCACAGTGTGACTGTAAATTTGAAACAGCCCCTCCAAAACGGAGAAAAGGATTACGGTCTCGCATAACCATAAAAAACCGGCAGACATTTTTTTGCAGATGGAAATGCTGCCGGCTGTTTTTAAATCGGATATGAACTTAAATTAAGCTGTTATCCTTTGCCCATGGCCGCTTTAATCCTTTCGGGCGTCATGGGAAGCTGGAACACGCGAGCACCCACCGCATCATAAATGGCGTTGGCGATTACAGCCCCCATCAGGATAATGGCCGGTTCGCCGCCGCCCTGCGGCGCCGCATGTTTATTGTCAATAATGACAGTCTCGATCTGGGGAAGCCACGAAAAACGGGGAATTTCGTAGGTATCGAAGTTGGTATCAAATATATCACCGCCCCTGAACCGGATATCCTCCCGCAGCGCGTATCCCAGTCCCATGGTAATACAGCCTTCCATCTGGATGGTAGCGCCCTCGGGGTTGATGGACAGCCCCATATCCTGCGCGCACACCACCCGTTTCACCTTCACGTTCCCGGTATCTTTGTCCACTTCAACCTCCGCCACGGCAGCCACGGTAGTACCGGCGTCGGTGCCGCAGGCGATGCCGCGTCCCATGCCGCTGGGGGCCTTTGCCGCTTTCCAGCCGTATTTATCAGCGACGGTTTGCAGCACCCGCCGCATGGCTTCATCCGTCAGATTTTTAAGCCGGAACTCCAGAGGATCAATCCCTGCCTTCGCGGCCATGATATCGATCTGGGATTCCCGCGCAAAAGTGTTGGTATTGTTGGCCGGCGCCCGCCATGCTCCGGTGGCAAAGGGATGGGCACCCGGAACGCCGCCCCATCCCCCGCCGTGGGACATGGTGCGGTGATTGGCAATATTATAGAATTGCTGCGATCCCCGCTCCCCGGCAAAATAAACATGATAATCCCACAAATTAAGGTTTCCATTGTCAGTGATACCCGACTTGATTTTGACCACTGCTGCCGGACGGAATGAATCGTAAAAGAACTCCTCCCTGCGGGTCCAGGCCACCTGCACCGGTTTCCCGCTCAGTTTTGCCAGGCGGGCGGCTTCCACCACCTGCAGATTGCGGGTCTTTCCCCCGAATCCTCCGCCCACAAAGGGAGAGATCACCCGCACATTTTCCGCAGGGATGCCCAACGCTTCCGCCACTTCGTCTTTGGCCCGGAACGGGGTCTGGGAGGATGGCCAAATGGTGATCCGATCCCCATCAAATTTGGCGGTGGCGGTGTGGGGTTCAATAGGGGCATGGGCTTTGTATCCGTCCAGATATTCCGATTCAACCACCATTGAGGCTTGGCTTTCTCCCGTCTGAAGGTTCCCGCCGCTGGCCAGCACCTCCCCTTCCGGGGCCACCTTCAGCAAATGGTCGAATATGGTCTTTTCAGTCAGATCCGATGGGGGGGTATCATATTTTGCTTTGACTTTGGCAAGCGCCTTCTCCGCGACATCCGGGTATTTGTGCAGAACCGCTATCAAATCGCCATCCCGCACAATTTGAACGCCTTCCACCTGCTGCGCCCCGGACAGATCAACATCCAGCAGTTTTGCCCCATGGGCGGGGGGCCGCAGAATCTTTGCATAGAGCATTCCGGGAAACTGTATGTCGCCGGCGTATTTGGCGCGGCCGGTTACCTTTTCAAATGAATCCCGGTGCAATTCCGGCTTGCCCATAATCCTGAATTCCTCCGGTGATTTTACCGGCACTGTTTTCGAAACATGGCGTTCAATCCTCTTCCCCTTGGTCAGATCGGCATAAGCGACACTCTTTTCCTTATGCTTCTTCACATAAACCGATCCGTTTGCCGTCGCCAGATCTTCAACAGCCGTTTTCAGATTTTCCGAGGCCAGTTCCAGGAGCACCTGCCGCGCTTCCGCACCAGCTTCACGCAGCGGAGGACCAAAGAAACGGGTGCTCATGGATCCGAATGTCCCCATGTCCCAGGGACAGAGATCGGTATCGCCCATCACCATTTCCACCGCATCCAGCGAAACATCCAGTTCATCCGCCAGCATCTGCGCCAGGGAGGTGATGATCCCCTGCCCCATTTCTATTTTGCCGGTAAAGCAGGATACCCTGCCGTCCTCACCGATTCGCAGGAAAGCATTAAAATCCGTGGGCAGATTCCGGCGGCGTCCCCTCCCCTCCGCCTGTCCAAAAAGCGGCAGTTCCCAGATGGAAAACAGGATGAAAATCCCGCCCCCTGCTAATTTGAGAAATTCCCGGCGGTCAATTTCAAAACCAGGAGTTTTGTCCGTGAAATCAAGTTCCAGATACTCGTCCTTTTTCATCTCACATCCCTCCTTTCATTTCCTTTGAAGCGGATTGAACCGCCTGCACGATGCGGTTATGCGCGCCGCAGCGGCACAGGTTATCATTCATCCCCTCAATAATATCCGCTTCGGAGGGATCGGATTTGGTCTGCAGAAATGACCAGGCGGTCATTATCATGCCCGGCGTGCAGTAGCCGCACTGCAGTGCATCATGCTCCATAAAGGCTTTTTGCAGCGGATGCAGTTTTCCATCCTTTTCCAGCCCTTCGATGGTGATAACCGACTTGCCTTCCACATCTTTCATGGTGGTTTGACAGGAGCGGACGGCATCATTATCCACAATAACCGTGCAGGCGCCGCAATAGCTTTCTCCGCAGCCGTATTTAGTCCCGGTCAGCCCCAGGTCGGTACGAAGCACCCACAAAAGCAGCCGGTCGCTGTCCACTTCCAGCGCAACGGATTTACCGTTCAGCTTAAAGGCAATTTTTTCTATCATTCTATATTCCTCCAACTTGATTGATATTTCTTTCTATGTATGATTATTGAAGTGCGGGAATTGAGCATTTATATTGCGCCTGAAACGTATGGTTTAAATAAAATGTATACACAAATAATTTTCCAATCAAATAAAAACTGATTTATAAGAATCCCGGCTCTCCCAATAAGGAAATATCCGCAAATGCTCGGATCAGGTATACAACGGGATATTCATCTCTGGATAGTGTATCTGACAGGCGGAGGAAATTTCTCTTATCTGATATTTTGTCTCTTCCGCATTACAAAAATTGAAACAATCCTTCTCAGATTACCGAATTTCGCAGAGTGCCGTTTTGCCATCCAGCCCCTTTACCGCTTCCGCGAAGATGTAGAAGGAATCGCTTTGGCAGCGGCCATCGGGAAAACCAATCACTCCGAATTTGAAATATCTTTTGGGCAGCCCGTCATGAGGGAATTGATAAATATCCTCCCACCTATCCAGATCTCGGGAGACCATCAAATGAGCGGAGCGGGTCTTCACGCTCGGTCCGATCTCCTGCACGGTGGCGGCAAGATAATATCCGTCGGTCAGGCGCTTGATGTACCATACGGGCCCGGGAAAAAGCTGTTTTTTCTTAATTGTGCGCGATTTTCTTTCAAGCTGGA
>JARRQT010000227.1:0-5596 GCA_037381445.1 Calditrichia bacterium | reverse complement strand
TAAAGGACCGGCGGACTTTCGCTGAAAAGTCGGCCTTTCTGGAAATTTTGGAAAAGCACAATTGGAACCAGTCTTCAGCCGCCCGTGAACTGGGGATCCATGAAAGCAGCCTTCGTTATAAGATGAAACAGTTGAAGATTCAGCGGCCTCGTAATTAAAAGTCTGCAATTCGTAGTATTTTCCCTACCCGCTCGTCATAATTTCACGAGAAATTATCGAATCATTCCCGTTATTTGAAATCTTCATAATTTGTAACCTATTATATATCAATTAATTAGATATAACAATATCGTCTTGCAGATGCCCAATTTCATCTGGCACATTTCTCGCTGTCCATTTCTACAGATTATAAGAAGTTTTGAATTTCTGCTGAATGCGTGAATGCATTACATACCCGTATGGCTGCTGCTGCTTTATATTGAATTAAGAAGTGTGACCATGCCAGACAATTTTTCGCGGATTTGCTGCATTTTAGATATAAACATCAAAATCCCAAATAAAAAAGGAGGAAATCATGAAGGCTTTATTTAGTATCTCGGCAATCGTTGTATTGGCGATATTAATAGGATGTCAAAAAGAATCCCTGCCGACTGCAGCCGGTGAGCCAAACATATCAGTTCAAAAACCAGGCAACAGAAACGAAGTCGCCGATGCCACTCTGTTGCGTCAGCAGGTGGAAACAAAAAGCAAGCTTATTCAGGAAAAAGTCGAAGAAATGAACAGGCAAAATCCGGCCGGCAGTCGTTCGAATTCATTTGCAAAAGTGACTGGCGTTATTAAAGTTCCGGGTGATTACGAGACTATCCAGGAGGCAGTTGATGCTGCAGAAGATGGTGCGATTATCAATGTGACGGGAAGCTTTAATGGAAACATCTGGGTTGATGGAAAAACAAATTTGACGATCAACGGAGGCGATGGAGCCACAGTAACGGGCCAGCAGCCATACTATGCTCCGTTCATAATCAGATGGGCTGAAAATGTGACCATCAAAGGATTTAATCTGGTTGGCGTCGTCTATGTTTATAGCACGCAGGGGGCGACGATCAAGGGCAATGATGTATCCGGTCCCAATGATGGTATTGAAATTCTTGGCAGCAGCCGTTGTACCATTTTTGGAAATACAGTTCATGACAAAATGCCGGGTCCCATTGGAACAGGTGATGGCATTTATTTGGATGGGTCGAGTGAGAATGTTATCAAGGGCAATCATATCTTTTCCAATGATAAATATGGTATTGGTGTGATAGCCGGAACCAGGAATTCGCTACGAGATAATATTATATCAAATAACCAGGGAGGCGTTTACTGGGTCGCCACTTATCAAAATAGCCTGAGGGATTGCAGGACGTTCTCCAATCTCTATAGGGGAATCTGGATTATTGAGAGTTCTGAGAACGAGATTAAAGATAGCGAATTCTTGCGTAACCAATTTGGAATAATGTTGACCGGCTCATCCGATAATTTGATAAAAGATGTTACCTGCAATGAAAATGAAATGGGTGGGATACATTTTTACTATAACTGTTTGAACAATATGGTGGCGAATGCGACAGCCGATAATAATAGAACCTGGGAAGGCTTCTATCTGGATTATGAGACAGCCAACAACACCATTAAAGATTCTGAAGCCAGGGGCAATGGCACCTGTGACGTTATTGATTACGGCACAGATAATATTTTTATTAATAATGATTTTGGCTCTTTTAATTGTGTCTTATAATTTACATTGGCATCAGGCAGCCTGAAATTAGTAATCAACTCGCCGGTTATCTGAATGGCCCGGGCAAAATTGTCCGGGCTATTCAACCGTATCAGAGGAAATTTGCCCTCGCCTGATTCTGATCTGCCCTCGGCCCCAGTGCCGCTCCATGGCGGATTACTCAGTCATTTCTTTGATTCTTATTCAATAATCATTTTGGGAGGGCTGCCTCCTTCCGCAAGCCCGTTCCCTTCTGCACAATAAACGGTATATGGGAATTCCCTATTAACCGGACAGTCCATGCTTATGGCAAATTGCTCGGAATATTTTCCGTCCGGAATCGTAAAAGTATAATATTTTTCAGTATAACCGAACAGCAAATCCGCCCGGGGAATGAAAATGATCACGTCGGTATTCATGGCCTCAAATACGACACTGTCTCCCCGTTTCAGGTATTGGTGAGACGGCATAACGACATGCGGCACGCTTTCATATTTTTGTTCAGAATCATACCTGATTCTGATTAGATAGGTTGCAGGACTTCCGCTCATAATTCCTCCATTTTTATTGTTTATACTGCTATTTAATTATGAAATCAGCAGGAACCACTGACGCCTACTGCCTTCCCCTATATTTTTCAAGCAGTTGCCGGTAATGCGCATCTCTGCGCAGGTCCGCCAAACCGGGATAGTTGTCAATTTTGACATCCACGTATCCCTGTTCGAATGCCTTTTCGATCCAGTGCAGGGCGAGCCGGCGTTCTCCCAGCCGTTCATAGGCGGACGCGATGGTAAATAAAACATCCAGATTCCGGGGCTCTAAAGCCTCAACTTTATCCAGATAATAAAGGGCTTTTTCGCTTTCACCCATGGTGCCATAATAACCGGCCAGATCGGAGAGAATCTCGGGATCCCGGGGATTCACTTCGAGCTGATGCTCCGCCAGTTGAATGGCATGCCGATAGCAGTCCGCGGACTTGCTTTTCGTTTCCGGGATCCAGTAGTAGGATTCCGCCAGATTCCCCCACACCCGGTAGTCGCTGGCTGACAATTGCAGCGCTTTGTCATACATCCGGGCCGCTTCAGTATACTGTGCCTCATAAAAATATATAGTCCCCAGATTTGCACAGGCGACATAATTATTCATGCTGATTTCCAACGACTTCCCAAACATCTTCTTCGCTTCCTTCCACCTGTCCAGTGTGAAGAGAAGTACTCCCAGATTATTGTAGCCGCGAATATTATCCGGAGTAAGGGAAACCACCTGGCGCAGTTGACTGATCGCTTCGTCATACCTGCCCTGATGATAATAAAATACACCCAGATTATTATAAACGGACCAATCGGTAGGCCGGAAGCGAATCGCCTTTTCATAAGTCTTTTCGACCTGTACGATATTTCCCATCGTCTCGAAAGTGCCGGCCATTTCACGGTATGCGGCAGCATTTACCGGGTCAATCTCCAGCGCCATCTGAAAATCACTGATTGCTTCCTGATAATGGCCGGTACCCGCGTGGATCAAACCCATGGTGATATGCACCGGGGCAAGCTGATCGCTCACACTCAGAGCGCTGTCGCATTGGTTCATCGCCGGCTGGACCCATTGAATATCCTTGCTGGCATCGAACTTACGCCAATACGCTTCGCCCAGTCCTGCATGGGCCAGGGCATATTGACGGTCTTCGTTTAATGCTTTCCTGAAAAGATTGATGGCCGCATCGATATTTTCGATTTTCTCGTAGCGCTGCAAATAACCGCACCCCTGAATGTAATAATCATAAGCGCCGGGTTGACTTGTGCCGCCAACCACAAGCGCTTCGCGAACCTTCGGGTCTAATTCAACACCTAACATATCAGCCACTTCTGTGACCAGATTGTCCTGAAAAGTGAGAATACTGGACAGACTGTCGGTGACTACCAGGGAGTTCAATTGACGAAGGGTCCTGGTATCCACAAGATTCAGTGTCAGACGCACCTGTTGCTCCGCATCCTGCCTGCTGCCGGTTATTGCCAAAGTCGCCCCCAGCGCCTGCAGCGCTTCACTGGGGGATTTGATCTCACGTTTACGAACCTCGCTGGAAGGCAGCACCCAGAATGTATCGCGATATTTTTCCAGCCGGGTAAGCTGGCTGGTCAAGTATTCCATAAAACCCTCGCAAAAAGCGGCATTGATGGTATCATTCCCCACATTCTGCAGGGGAAGCACTGCCAGATATTTTCCTTTGGATTCCCCCTGAATTCCCAAAACATTCTCAAAAAAACGGGATTCGTAAAGAAACAGCAGAATAATCACCAGTCCCATGAATATCGCCGCAAATCTGATAATATCCAGGTAAGATATAACCTCCCTTTTTCGTGAAAGAAGGCCGGAAGCTGGCACATCCGTTTCCCCAAGCAGCGATTTTAATGCCGCCTTCAATTCGGTCATGGATTGGTACCGGCTTTTCGCGTCCTTTTCCAGACATTTACTGACAATTGCCGCCAGCTCGGGAGATATGTCTTCATTGTATTTCAAGATGGATTCCGGTTCTTCGTTGAGAATAGAATAAATCACCGCCTGATCATATTCCGCCCTGAAAGGCAGTCTGCCGGTCAGCATTTCATACAACACCACACCCAGCGACCAAACATCCGTCCGCTGATCCACTTCTTCTCCGCTGAGCTGCTCCGGCGACATAAAAGCCACGGTGCCGGGGATCGACAGATCTTTTGTCAGATGGCTCTGTCCGGCCAGCTTGGCAAGACCAAAATCCAGTATTTTAACTTCGCGGCGGCTGGTTATCATGATATTCGCAGGCTTGATGTCCCGATGAATAATCCCTTCCTCATGGGCCCGTGCCAGACCTTCACTCACCTGAATCGCGACCCGAACGGCGGCTTCCGTATCCAAATGCTTGTCCGGGATATTCCCATCAATCCTGGAAAGCGTCTCTTTCAATGTCGCACCCTCGTAGCAAGCCATAACCAGAAATATTTGTCCGTCTTCCGTCTCACTTATTTCATGAATCGTGCAGATATTGGGATGCTCCAGTTTTGAGGCCGCGCGTGCCTCACGGATAAAGCGGGCCTTGGCCTCCCGATCACGGGTCAGGTTGGATGGAAGAAATTTAAGCGCGACCGGGCGTTTGAGCTGGGTATCCTCAGCTTTGTAGACTACCCCCATCCCGCCAGCACCGATTTCAGAGATGATACGATAATGGGAAATGGTTTTGCCGATCATAATGGGCTGTCGGGAATGCATGGGTTAAAATCCGCTTTAGGATGTTATCTGACTGAATCCCCAACGCTGGCAGTTAAATAGAAATAAAAAAATAATGAATCAGGAGGTAAATCGCCACAGGTCAATCCGCCACAAAGAATTTTGGGTTCTTACTCATGCCGATAAAATTCATCATTTCCTGCACTATATGTTCATGCAGGAGATGACTTTAGGGCCAGCCTGATACCATCAGTTTTGTTATATTGCATAAAAAGACCGATTATCAAGCGCTGTATTCTGTATCCGGATTGGGAATGGGCTTACGTAGAGGTTTTTCAGCACAATTAACACTATCAGAAATATATGACTAATAATACAAATTTTCAAGAATTAGAATGTGTTTTTTCTATTTTTTTAGGCCACAATCGTCAGGTCAATATTTTTGTGCGAATTAACGATACAATGAAATAATTATTTTCATTTTAAGGCGCATATAAAAAGAACCAAACCGCCTGTCTGATGGTATAGTGTAATTAATGAATGTGGCAGCAATATGATCCAATTATCAAAGAATCGGAAAGGAGCAGATATGTCATTACCCAAATTGCCGCTCTTTTTTATTTCAGCCTTTGCTCTGGGAATTACCCTGACAGGCTGTTTCACTTCCAAAAAATTAAGCATTGCCGGCATTCCTGCCGT
>JARRQT010000226.1:0-5612 GCA_037381445.1 Calditrichia bacterium | reverse complement strand
AGAAAATCTTGAGAAAGAATTGGAGGCCAAAGAAAAAGAGCTGGTCCGAATTCGCGAAGAGGATGGAATAGATTTTGACTCCTAATTTTCAGAGGTTAATGCAGAAAGTTATTTTCCTGACTGTTTTTGTTTTCCTGACCGGCCTCCGGGCAGCTATGGCGGATAATGGAAAGGATATTAAAATCGTGGCTGGTGGGGATGTCATGCTAGGTTCCTGGGCGCAGGAGACCATCATGCAGCGCGGCTGGGATTATCCCTTTAGAAACCTGGACAGTCTGTTGTCCGATGCCGATCTTGTTTTCTCAAATCTGGAAGCACCCTTTGGTAAAGGCGGGACGGCCTTCGAAAAATCGTACACATTTGAGGTGACTCCGGACCTGGTGCAGGTGCTGAAGGGAGGAAAGATCAATATGGTCAGTCTGGCAAACAATCATATCATGGATTACGGCCCGGAGGTTTTGCAGCAAACCCGGGAAATTCTAAAAGGTCATCAGATTCATTTTTCGGGCGCAGGCAGGAATTTAGCGGAAGCCCGGAAACCGGCCATCATTTATTTAAACGGAATTAAAATCGCCGTGATGAGCTGCAGTCTCACTTTTCCGGAGGAATTCTGGGCAACCGACACCTCGGCGGGAACCTGTTTCCCCTCACATACTTTCTTCTTTAAAGATATCAGAAAATTGAAGAAAGAAAACGATCTGGTAATTGTTTCTTTTCACTGGGGGAGTGAACTGCTGGAGGCCCCCAAGGAATACCAGGTCAAACTGGCGCATCGCACCATTGATGCCGGAGCAGATCTCATTCTGGGACACCACCCGCATGTGGTGCAGGGAATTGAAGTGTACAAAGGAAAAATCATTGCCTATAGTCTGGGCAACTTTATTTTCGGCTCATTCAGTGAGAATGTGCGGGAGAGCATGCTGCTTAAATTTTTTTACGGAACCAACAGTATTAAGGGATGTAAGATATATCCGATTTATATTTATAATAAAGATGTGGAGTTTCAACCCAGATTGTTAACAGGCGCAGATAAAATCCGATTTATTAATAAATTACAAAATTTATCTTTGGAACTAAATGGTCAGCATGACGTAATTACTGGCGATTGCCGGATTCGTATAAATTAAAAGAACGTTTAACTTGGAAATATTAACGGAATAAAAGGAGGTTTTTTAGTAGAATGGCGCGTGGCTCTATCAGTCGAGCAAGTCAATCCTTAGACAAGTATTTGCAGGAAATCGGTGAAGTCCCTTTATTAACCCCCCAGGAAGAAATCGACCTGGCACGGCGCATTAAGCAGGGCGATCAGATTGCTTTGGAAAGACTCACCAAAGCCAATCTTCGTTTTGTGGTCAGTGTTGCCAAACAGTACCAGAATCAGGGACTTTCCTTGGGCGATTTGATTAATGAAGGAAATCTGGGGCTTATTAAAGCTGCGAAGCGCTTTGACGAAACCCGCGGTTTTAAGTTCATTTCTTATGCCGTATGGTGGATCCGCCAAAGCATTTTGCAGGCATTGGCCGAGCAATCCCGCGTAGTGCGCCTGCCGTTAAACCGGGTGGGTGCATTAAACAAAATCGGTAAAGCGTATTCCTCTCTGGAGCAGGAATTTGAGCGCGAGCCCAGTGCCAGCGAAATTGCTGACCAGTTGGATATGACCGATTTTGAAGTGGCCGATACCCTGAAAATTTCGGGTCGTCACCTGAGTATGGATGCACCGTTCAGCAACAGCGAAGACAATCGCCTGCTGGATGTCATTCAGAACGATCATCTCCCGCCTCCTGACAATGATTTAATGAGTGAATCGCTGCGGGTCGAAATTGACCGGGCTCTCGCAACCTTAACCAAGCGGGAAGCCGAAGTGGTTCGCCTCTATTTTGGTCTGGGGCAGGAACACCCCTTAACGCTTGAAGAAATCGGTGAACGCTTTAATTTAACCCGTGAGCGGGTTCGACAAATAAAAGAGAAAGCGATTCGCCGTTTGAGGCACACCTCAAGAAGCCGGGCGTTGCGGGCTTTCCTGGGTTGATTTGTGACACATTTTTTAATCGTGAAGACCCGAAGCATCACTGCCTCGGGTTTTTTATTATGGAAGTTTTTATGCAACTCTTATCCGATAATTGCCTACAATTTGAGACCTATCAATTCTCTGAGCTAAACCTGAAAAATATCTTGTTTGGAAAAAACACCCCAAGTATATTTAAAAATTAATATTTTCACGGAGAAAATCGCAGATAATCAGGTTATATAGGAAAATTTAAAAATTGAAGTCACTTTGCCCGGGAATGGCAGTAAATTAGGTGCACATTATTTTTTTAAAACAAAATAAACAGGAATATGTATGAAACGGCTTTATTTGATATCAATAGTCCTCTTCGCGGTCAGTTTTTTATTTGCACAAAACAATGATTCTTCCTTTCAGTTAAATATCTTTTTTACGAACGATGTGCATGGCGGAATCATTGAACAATCTGCCGAATTTTTAAATCCTGAGTTCCCGCCAATTCTGGGGGGCGGGGCATCCGCTTACGGAATAATGAAGAAAGCCAGACAGCAAATAAAAGAAGAAGGGGGCGCTTGGCTCACCCTGGACTCCGGGGATATTTTTCAGGGCACCCTGGTAGGAACCCTATCCAAAGGCGAGGTTGTTGTGGATTATATGAACATGGCGGGTTATGATGCATGTGTGCCCGGTAACCATGATTTTGACCTGGGGCGCGACAATCTTAAGAAGCTGGTTGAACATTCCAAATTTCCCTGGGTCAGCTGCAACATTATCGATCAAAAAACTGGAAAAGTCTGGGCACCCTTAAAACCTTACATTATTAAACAAGTAAAGGGATTGAGAATCGGTTTCACCGGCGTAACCACCGTCGGGACGGAATACATGAGTTTCCCGGAAAATATCAAAGGTCTGGATTTTCTCCCTGAAATCCCCGCCTTACAGAAGGTGGTGGATAGGTTACGAGACGAAGAGAAAGTAGATCTGGTGATTGCCATGGTCCACACCGGCCTGCCCTATGATACCAAAGCGGGCTATGAGGAGCTCAAAAAGGAGACCAGACAGGAAGTGCTGGATCGCGGCTATGCCAACGCCATGGAAATTGCCCATTTCGTAAAGGGAATCGATGTTTTACTGGGCGGCCATATTCATAAGGGTTACCCGGAACCCTGGGAGGACCCGGTCACCCATACCATCGCGATTCAGAATTATGGCAACGGCGGAAACTTGGGCTGGCTGAAAGTAAAAATAGACGAAAAGACCAAATCGATTATGGGATACAGCGCTCCTTCCGATGACGGCACCTTGCTGCTGCTTCAGGAAGATGAATTCTGGCCGGATAGCGCAGTAGCGGCATACCTGAAAGCCCAACAGGCCAAATACGAAGAAGGATTTCATGAGATCATCGGCACCACGGAAACCGCGCTCACCCGTTCCGGTCTGGGAGAGTCGCCCATGTACAACCTGGTAACCGATGCCATGCGTGACCGTGTGGAAGCGGATTTCGCTTTCAACAATTATGGCGGAATCAGAAGTGATTTGAAGGTGGGTCCAATCACCCGCGAAGATATTTTTAAAGCGCTTCCTTTCGGAAACCAGATTGTTGAATTTCAGGCCAGCGGAAAATTCCTGAAACAGATTGTTGAAGAGAAAATCAAAGGCGGCGGCCGGGGCATGGCAATTTCCGGCGGGAAAATTGTCTATAATAAAAATCTTCCCAACGGCCATCGCATTATTGAATTCCTGATAAACGGGGAACCGCTGCAGCCAGAAAAAATGTATCGCGTGGCCACAACGGATTACCTCATGGAAGGCAATTCCGGTTTGGGAATACTGAAAACGGTGCCCACCGAGAAAGTTGGCTATACCGGTATTCTTTTGCGCGATGCAGTTATTGAATATATTGCGGAGAATACCCCGTTGAACATTAAAGTCCAGGGGCGCTGGGACAAAGACGATAACGCACAGCCCAGTCCCGACTGGATTAAAAAATTCAATGACGCACAGGCTTCGGCTCAGTAATATCCGGAAACACCATATTAAGGGCGGTGCATTCTCCGATTGAAAGGATCACCGCCCGTTCACTTCATTATAAATAAAATATGTTCCGGGGATTGTATGAAATATCTCTATATCGATGCAATTGGCGGGGCATCGGGTGATATGCTGCTGGGCGCATTTCTGGACGGTCTCGTCCCATTCGATTATCTGCAATCCGCGCTGGCCAAACTGCAATTGCCGGATTATCAGCTTGAATTGAATGAAACGCACCGGCACCACATTGCTGCCTGCAAATTCAGCGTTACCAGCACCGATAAAACACACCGTACGCTTACGGATATTGCGGAACTAATCCAAGCCTCTTCCCTCCCGCAAGAGGTCAGGTCTTCTTCTGCAAAAGTATTTCAAAAACTTGCAAGGCACGAGGCACGTATCCACCAGATGCCGGTTGAGAAGGTTCATTTTCATGAAGTGGGAGCCGTGGATTCCATCATCGATATTGTGGGCACATTTGTCTGCATCGATTATCTCAAACCGGATATCATCTACTCCTCTCCCCTGCCAGTCAGCCGCGGATTTGTAAAAGCTGCCCACGGGACCCTGCCGATGCCGGCCCCCGCCACGCTTTCGCTGCTGAAAAATTATCCACTTATCTACCGGCACATGGAGGCCGAGCTGGTAACACCCACCGGCGCAGTACTGATCGAGTCCATTTCAAAAGGCCTGTTCCCCGAACATCAGCCTTTTAACATTTCCGAAATCGGTTACGGGGCAGGCAGCAGGAATTTCTCTGGCATCCCAAATTTATTGCGCATCTGGCTGGGAGATTTCCCCGACGGTGTCTGGCAGGATTCCGTTCTGCAAATCGAAACCAATATCGATGACATGAATCCCGAATTATATCCCTTTTTGCAGCAGCAGTTGCTGGAAGCCGGGGCCATGGACGTAACTTTCTACCAGGGAATTATGAAAAAGGGCCGGCCGGGAACCCTGATTTCCATTCTTGCAGATGCCGCCATTCTGAAAACGATTCGCTCCATTTTATACAGACAAACCAGCACCATCGGCTTCAGATATTTCCCTGTTTATCGGGAAAAACTTCCGCGGGAACTCCGCATCGTTGATTCGCCCTGGGGAAAAGTGCAGATTAAAGTGGTGGTGTGGGAAGGCATTGAGCGCCGGATTCCCGAATTTGAAGAATGCCGCCGGATTGCAGCCGAGACAGGCAGATCCCTGATTGAAGTTTATAATGAAATCCAGTCTTTCCTGCTCAAAGCTCCGGCTGCCCCAAAACAGTGACCGATTCATTTTTTTAAAATAAAAGCGCATTCTTATCCTTAATAGCAAATTTCCGGAATCAATTGAAAAAATTTCTCGCTGCATTTTGGGAATTTACCCGTCCGCATACTATTATCGGGACCTCACTCAGCCTCTTCGGCCTGTTTATCATCGCGCAGGCGGCGGCCGGATACCGGACGCTTGATCTGGCCGCATTCATTCTGGCACTGGTAAGCTGCCTGGGCGCCAACATTTATATTGTGGGATTGAACCAGTTGCAGGATGTGGAAATCGACCGCATCAACAAACCTTACCTTCCCCTTGCCGCCGG
>JARRQT010000225.1:0-6646 GCA_037381445.1 Calditrichia bacterium | reverse complement strand
CTCCTCCTCATTTAATGGGGTTGTTTGGGTTGGACTTTCTTAACTCTGCTTATACCCGAAATAGGGAGGGTTTTAAAAAGGATAGGCAAATGTGGATTGGCTTTTGCGTCGATCTGGGGAAAGCTGAGGGCTTTCTGCGGCAGGTTTCTTTTATATCAAAGATTCATTCATGACAATTTCAAAATAAAAATATTTTGTCCGCTTCGGAAGAAAGGGGCAGGGCAGCATTATATCAAGCCGCAGCGCTATGACCAGCTTATTCGGTCACCAACCGCCGCGGCTCTTTTGTTCTCACTCGAAACTGGTCATATACCCGGCATCATTTATTCCTGGGTTCGGATATATTAATACCATTTCTCCATTTGCTGAACGGATTTAAAACCCGCTTCATCTGCCTAGATATGATCCGACATCAAAAAAAGCCTCCTGCCCGCATGTGAGCATGTGAAGCAGAGAGGCTTTTTACATCAAGCAGGGAATAAACCATTTTTATTGCAGGGTGACGGTTCCGATATTATTATCCTCACCAACTGTCACTTCCACACTGTCCTGTGTGACACTACGGTTCTTCGTATCACTAACCAGAACCGAGTAATATCCGGCCTGCAGATAGGCCAGCATGAAGTTGCCGCTGAGGGTGTCGACCATGGTCGATGCCAGGGTGTCACCATCCTGCAGGGCATAGGCGTAAGGCTGATCCCCGGGATTTGTCACATTCCCGGAAATGGAGCCGGTAATGGCCTTGGGGACTACCCGGATATGCGGTTTCAGCTTGTAACCGGTCGGATGCGGACGAGGCCCGGTTGCCACGATGCTGCGCTGCACATCAAAATCAAGCACCAGTTCATAGGTGGCGCCTGCTTCCACGGTAAATTCCGGTCCCAGTTTGAGCCCGGTTTGTGCCCCGCTGGGAACTGTCAATTGCCTGTTCTGCCCATCGACCACAACCTCTGCGCTGTCGATCATATGATGGACTTTCCGTTGTTCCATTCCAGCAGATTGACGGTCTGGGGCTCGGACTTTACGCTGACCCAATTGGAATCGATATTGGCGTCAATCTCCGAAAAAGTAATATTCACGGCATCATATGCCGCCGGCGCATCGGTCAGCAGGATTTTCAGGGTGCCCTTGGCGGCGTCCGCGCCAGCCGTGGAGGAGTCCTTTTCACAGCCGCTGAAAATAAAAATTGAAAAGACCATAAAAAACAGCAATGCTTTCAGGTAACGCATGGATTGTTCTCCTTTCATGAAATTTTCTTTCACTATTTCAATTACAGACACGATACAGAGATTATGCCAAAGTCCGGAAGTATTACGGATTCCTTGTATCTCGGGCGATTATCTTATCATGCAGGGATTTCCGCATATCCAGAGTGTATAAATTTTATCCAGTTAAGAACGCTATTCATATCAAAGAATTGCCCCCTGTTTTATCGAATTAGCTGTCCATGAATTGGGCTGGCATACTTTTCTTGGTTATTGATCGAGTTATGGAAGCTATCAGCCATGTGTTTTCAATGCATAATATTCGAGTGAGAAATGATATAATAAATAATTATAAGCTTATCATGCAAATAATTAATGTGGGGGAAAAATATTTCGATAATATTACTTGAAAAACTTATTTTGAAAGGAGCTTTATAGATGAAAACATTCCTACTCTTCTTCCTGACGCTGATGCTCATATGTTCGGCGGCAACGGCCCAGACTCCGGCTGGCGGTATTATTACGGAAAATACGGTCTGGACACTCGCCCAAAGTCCTTATGTGGTAACCGGAAATATCCTGGTGGCCGAATCGGCAACTTTGACCATCGAAGCCGGGGTGGTTATCCGTTTCCAGCAGGACAAGTCTCTGCAGGTAGACGGTACCCTTATCGCTCGAGGAAATGAAACAAACCCCATTCTCTTCACCTCCGATGCACAGAATCCGGCGCCGGGTGATTGGGGCTATATCTTTTTCAGCGACTCCGCAGAGGATGCAATTTACGATCAAAACGGCAATTTTGTGGGTGGCTCTGTACTGGAGCATGCGATTGTGGAATACGCCGGCGGGGTCATTGAAGGACACAGTGGTGCGGTCCGCATGGATAACGCGCACCCATTTATTAACTTCTGCGAAATCCGATTCAATGATGAATCAGGGATAGATGCCGAAAACCTTACCGGCCGCCAGGTCATCACTAATTGCAGCATCCATCATAATACGGAGTTCGCTGAGGGTGGCGGTATTGCAGTATATTACAGCTTCGGCAGCAATTTAATCATCAGTGGAAATAGTATTAGCGACAACAGCGCGTTTGATGGCGGGGGGATTTATCTGGATGGTTTTGACTCGGCAATTGTTTCCGGGAATACCATTTTCCGCAATCACACGAACGGGGATGGTGGAGGCGGCATCTACGTTAACGGCCTTTATACCGACATATTTCAAAACAGGATTATAGGCAATACAACCACCGAGCAGGGCGGCGGCGGAGGAATTCATGTAATGTCCGGAATCCCGCTCATGATTCATGATAACATAATTATGAACAATTACGCGAATACGGGCGGTGGCCTGTATTTTTATGCCCTGGGCACCATGAGTGTTTATAACAATATCGTCGTGCATAATAGCGCTGCTGCTCAATATCTTGAGGGCATCCCCGGCGGCACCGGCGGCGGGATATACGTTTATACACCCGGCCATCCATGGGGGTTACAGGATCCAAATTCTACGGCCATTACCCATAATGCGATACTCTACAATGTGTCAGGCAACGCTTCGGGAATCGATTACGAGTCTAATGATGACCTGCCCAACCAGATTGTCAGCAACACCATAACGGGCAATGTAACAACCGCCAGCGCCCCTGTATATACGGTGGCGATGCATTCCAACACGGTATTCAACCACAACAATTTATTTGAGAATTCCAGTGAATGTGATCTTGGCAACCTGAATCCGCAGACGTCGGCTTCGCTGGATGCGGCCGACAACTGGTGGGGCACAGGAGAGGCAAGCGATATTCCGCTCAAAATATGGGACTGGATGGACGATGGAACATTGGAGAGCACCGATTATCAGCCCTATCTTGCCGAACCGGATACCAGTGCTCCCGTATCACCGCCATCAGACGTAGCTGTCACTGCTGCTGCGGGCGGGCTGCAGATTGCCTGGTCGCCGAATCCGGAAGGCGATATCGCCGGTTATAAAATCTATTATGGTCTTCAACCGGGATTCATTTTCAGCCAGGTTGTCGATGCCGGAAACAACACCAGTTATTACCTGGATGGGGCGACCGCCGCCGACACCATCGCTGTTACGGCCTATGATGCCCAGGCCGATGGTTATGGTGATATGTTTGAAGGACATGAAAGCTGGTATGGCCTTCCCGCCAATCTGGTAAAGATCAATCATCGTGCTGCTGCCGTGCCGGAAGATTTTCAGTTGGGCCAAAATTATCCCAACCCTTTTAATCCCACCACGGTTATCGAATACCGGGTGTCTGTTTCGGCGTATGTTGTCCTTCAGCTGTTCGATGTGCTGGGACATGAAATAAAGACGCTGGTAAATGAGCACCAGGGAGCCGGCAGTCACAGCGTAGTTCTGGATGGCTCCGGTTTGGCAGCAGGCATTTACTTTTACCGTCTGACAGCCGTGCTGAATGAAGGCAGCGGCAGTAAACTATTTTCAGGGACGAAAAAACTCATGCTGGTTAAATAATACGGCATGCAGCTATGTCAGGGAAGACCTTTAAGGTCGCAGAGTCCCACCCCAATAATCCTCCCGGAATAAAAAAATTGGCTCTGCGGCTTTTTTTATTATATGGCCCTAAATCTGGATCATTAGTTCGGACTGATCTTGGACTATCTGAGAACGACATGCGGGCGATTTCGGAACCGTTCCGCCATATCATATCCTTACCGAATTTGTATAATCTATCGATTTTGTACCTTGAAACGCCTTATGACGGCTTACGGGAAAAAGGCATCCCCGTGGTGTTGGTACAGAGTTTTGTTACACTCGATTTGGAGGAGGCTGAGTAACTCCTTTGGATCCGTTTGAACGAGCATCTGACAAATTTGTTTTCGGCTGTCGTCTGCACATGCCTGAGTGGACGATTTTCCAAGCGGTCATTGATGAAAAAGGGTCAATCGTAAAATTATAGAGTCAGAATATATTGACTCCTTTTTTTGGACTCCCTGTCCGCTTTATTTCATTGTGTAATCTGCACAATGAGCCAATCTGACAAATAATTGTAAGGCTATCGTAAAGAATTAGACTGCTCTGACAGCAAATGCTTGGTAATTGCAGCATAATTTATATACCTGATTCCTTAGGCCCACTTAGGGCAAAAGATGGTATATAAACATTTTTTTCATTGTCAACTGCCTATTATTTCTCTTTCCATAAAATTAGCCGATATATGGTATTTATTGAATCCATCTACGAGCATAAATATTCCATAGCTGAATATTTATGCTTTTTTAGGATCAAAAAGTCCGTTATTTACAATGCTTTTTATGGAAATCCATGCTAAAATGTATTTGAGGAAGGCTGCTCGATAAAATTATGAGGCAACTCTGCGATAGCCCATGAATCAAAATTGCACTGTGGAATTGCGGGAACGCGTCACATACGAAGGTCCTGCTATTGAAAATTCAGAAAGAAAGAGAAGAAAAAAGTGCATTATCGAGAGGCTGGATCAGCGTCTTGGCAGGTGGGGGTCGGGCTTTTTAAATAAAATGCTTTGATGGTAACAATAATGGATGGTATCAGAATCACAGAAAGCTTCACTATCGATGATATGATGATGAAAGCCATTATTTCCATTGTCAGAATTTTCAATCGCAATAAACCCCCTCCGTTCTTATGTAGGATCGTTTTATAACCTTTATTTACCAACTTTATGGTTACAACCAATTAACAGGAGGTAAAAAACAATGAAGGCTATAAAAATATTTGCCGTACTGTTTTATATTTTGGGAATTCAACTGATTTTCAGTCAGGTTCCGTCAACCATAAGCTATCAGGGTATCCTGACCGATGCGGGCGGCACTGTGGTATCCGATGGCAGTTATACACTTGCTTTTGGGCTTTATGAGGCACCCACGGGCGGGACGCCTTTCTGGCAGGAGCAACATAATGTGGATGTCATAAATGGGTTGTTCAATATCATATTGGGAAGTGACGCTCCCCTTGATCCCCCCTTTCAGTCGCAATACTGGTTGGGTATAAAGATTGGCAGCGATCCGGAATTGATGCCGCGCATTCAGTTAACAGCTTCCCCTTACAGTCTAAATGCCCGCTCAGTGGTGGGCGGGACAAATGTTTTCCCTTCCGAGGGCAATGTGGGTATCGGCGTTCCAGAACCTCAGCAGAAACTCCATGTTGCCGGGATTTCACGTTTTGATGTCAGCTCCAATGCCCATGTTGACATAAGCACCCCCGGCGGCTGGCCTGGATTAATTACAATTGCCCCGGGCGGGAATCGCCGTGACCTTATTTTTGATGATGGCGGTATCCGGCTGCTTACAAGTTCCTCTTCCTCCGCCGCTCCGGCCCAGAATGGCATTACAATTCGCGAGAATGGTGCAGTCGGTATTGGCATTAACGTTCCTGATGAACAATTACGTGTGGCCGGCACTGTGGAATCAACTACCGGTGGATTCAAATTCCCTGATGGATCGGTGCAGACCTCGGCTGCAATTGGAAGTGGTGAAGCAAATTATATTAAGAAAGATGATCCCGATACCTCCGTAACAACTGTGAATGTTCCGGTATTGCTGGTTTCGAATCTTGGATCAGGGGATGGTTTTAATGGTAGAAGTGTGGATGGTCGCGGAGTCGAAGGTCGCAGTGAAAATAATAATGGCGTGCAGGGCTGGACAGGCTCTGCAACCAAAAGTGCAGTTTTTGGAAATAGCATTAATGGACGAGGTGTGGAGGGACGCAGTGAAACCCAGGATGGAGTCGACGGCTGGACCGCGGCAAGCGAAGGAAGCGGTGTTTTTGGCCATAGCACCGATGGTTTTGGGGTCACGGGCCGTAGTGATAATAACAGGGGAATCCAGGGATTTGGGCCTACCGCCATTTACGGGGAAAGCGGCGCGGATTATGGTGAGGCGATACATGGTCACGGCACGGGAAGTTTTACCGAAGGTGTGCTAGGAACAAGTGAAAATAATGTAGGTGTCTATGGCATTTCCAGTGGTACTACGGGGAATAATTTCGGCGTATGGGGTGCGAGTGACGATGGCATTGGTGTTTTGGGTGCCAGCACAAGTGGAACAGCGCTTTATGCAATTGGTACTTTTGCCGCCACCGGTACAAAGTCGGCGGAAGTAAAGCTGAAAGATGGTACACCAATCCGCCTGTTTTCCGAAGAAGCCACCGAGGTTAATTTTTGCGATTACGGAAGCGATCAATTGGTGAACGGAAGGAGGCACATTGAACTAGACCCGGTATTTCTGCAAACGGTGACGGTCAATTCTGCCAATCCCATGAGAGTGTTTGTCCAATTGGAAGGTGACTGCAACGGTGTCTATGTGACAAATAAGAGCAACACCGGATTTGATGTGGTGGAACTCGGCCGCGGAAATTCAAGCGTGCCGTTCTCCTACCGGGTGGTCTGCAAGCGAAAATATTTTGAGAGCCAGCGA
>JARRQT010000224.1:0-5698 GCA_037381445.1 Calditrichia bacterium | reverse complement strand
CATTAATTATAATAAAATGGATGGGCAGAATGCCACGGGATATATTGAAGGAACTAAAATAAAGGTGCTTCGGGAAGGGAAAAATATGGTCTTACGGTTTGCGATCATTGAGAGACCAACGAAGAATTGCCCGACAAGAAAAAAACGAAATCATGGTAATCGAAAAATATTCTGGAAGATTGAAATCAAAGGGAGTGATCGATATGATTGCATTCGGGCCAGTGCCCTCCAGAAGACTGGGACAGAGTCTCGGAATAAACAATATTCCTCCTAAGATTTGCAGTTATGCCTGTGTGTATTGTCAACTGGGCAGAACAATCGAAATGCGGATAGAGCGGCAGGCATATTATCCTCCACAACAAATTTTTCAGGAAGTACGTCAAAAAATTCGTCAGGTAAGAGAAGGGCAGCAACCAGTTGATTATCTGACTTTTGTTCCGGATGGAGAGCCCGCTCTGGATGTCAATTTAGGCAGAGAAATTGAACTATTGAGAGCACTGGAAATTCCAATTGCAGTAATTATCAATTCATCATTGATTTGGCGGGAAGATGTTCGGAAAGAGTTGTTGCAGGCGGATTGGATTTCCGTGAAGATAGATTCGGTAACAGAGACGGTCTGGCGCAAGGTAAACCGGCCGCATCATACTTTGCATCTGCAGGATATTTTAGATGGAATTAGAAATTTTGCGGGGCAATTTAAAGGAGAATTAGCCACCGAAACGATGATGATCAGAGGAGTGAATGATGATACCCAAGAATTAGAACAAATTTCGGGATTTTTAGCTCAAATAGAACCCTCTGCAGCTTACCTCGCTATCCCCACTCGCCCTCCCGCAGAAAGCTATGCAGTCGCCCCGACGGAAGAAAAAATAAACCAGGCGTTCAATATTTTGAAAAACAAAATAGAGCGAGTTGAATTACTGATTGGTTATGAAGGAAATGCTTTCGCATTTACCGGAAATGTAGCGGAAGATTTATTGAGCATCACTGCTGTTCATCCAATGCGCGCTGATGCCGTCGATAGTTTTCTTGAGCGTTCTAACGGTGATTGGTCAATTGTGAATCAGATGGTTCGGGAAGAAAAATTGTTGGAGACGACTTTCGAGGGCAAAAAATTTTATATGAGGAGATTAGACCGGCTTAAAAAAATACCGCTAAGCGGTTCCGAGGAATAATCGAAAAATGAGGATAAATAATGAAAGCAACCATCATTTTCGATAACACCACAACTAATGAAAATTTGCAGGCGGACTGGGGTTTCTCCTGTGTTGTCGAAATAAAGGACAAGAGGATACTTTTTGGCACCGGAGCAAACGGTGATATTTTGCTTGAAAACATGCATAAATTAAAAATTGATCCTGCTTCGATTGACGAAGTCTTTATTTCGCATGACCATTTTGACCATGTTGGAGGGCTTCCGGCATTTTTAGACATCAACAATAAGGTAAGAATTTATGTTCCACCTTCATTGAGAGGCTTGCAAGATGCCGGGGGAGTGGTCTGTTTAGGCAGACCGACTCAAATCTCAGATGGTCTTTATTCTACCGGAGAGTTGGAAGGAATTGAACAAGCGATGGCGGTCAAAACGAAAGGCGGATTAATGATTTTCACAGGCTGCTCACATCCGGCCATGAAGAAGATCTTTAAGGCGGCATGTCAGTTTAGCAAAATTTACGGCATCATAGGCGGGCTTCACGGTTTTAATCAATTTGATTTATTTAATGACTTGATGCTAATTTGTGCCGCCCATTGCACGAGGAACAAATTAGAACTTAAGACTCGCTTCCCTCAGCAGTACATCGAAGGGGGTGTGGGGCGAGTAATAAAAGTTGATTAAAGCATGAAGGAGAAGAATGTGCTTGATTTAAGAAATCCGTTCATTATGGCTCCGATAAAGCTTGGTTATAGCAGTGGCAGTGGTTTCGTAAATGATAAACATGCCCATTTTTACATGGAAAGAAGTCAATTTTTAGGAGCAATTACTTTGGAGCCAATGTATTTAGATCCTGCATTGCGGGAAATTCCGACTCAAATCGGGATTGATAATGATGATAAAGTTCCCATGTTAAAAAAGCTCAACGATGAACTTCATCTCTCAGGCGCCAAAGTGATTGCTCACCTCAACCATCCCGGACGGATGGCGAATCCCAAAATCCCGGGAAATTATTTCCTTTCCTCAACGGATAAACGGTGTGAAAATGGAGGAGCTATACCGCAGAGGATGAGCGGTGAAGATATGGATCGGGTCGTTCAACTCTTTAAGGACGCGGCAATTCGTGCTCGAAGAGCTGATTTTGATATCATTGAATTGCAGATGGGACATGGCTATTTACTGGCCCAATTTATTTCTCCCGCTGTTAATGACCGGATTGACCGGTATGGCGGGAGTCTGGAGAACCGGCTTCGTTTTCCTCTTGAAGTTCTAAATGGTATTGAACAGGTCGTTGATTTGCCTATTATCGTCAGGATCAGCGGGGACGAAATGATCCCGGGCGGAATCAAGATCCAGGAAATGATTGAACTTGCCAGAATGTTAAAAGACAGAGGGATTAAGGCGTTGCATATTTCTGCAGGAACTGTCTGTTCCACTCCGCCATGGTTTTTTCAACACATGTTTGTGCCCAAGGGCAAAACCTGGGAACTGGCGCGCCTTATTCGAGATGAAATTGAAATTTCGGTCATTTATGTTGGACGCATTAACTCTGTCGCCGATGTTGATAAGTTAAAAAAAGAATACGATGCGGAATACATTGCATTAGGAAGAGCGCTGGTGGCAGATCCTCATTTTATTCCCAAATATCTGCTTGACATCCAGGGGAAAATAAGACCGTGTCTCGCTTGTTCAGAGGGATGTTTGGGCGGCGTTAAATCCGGCCTGGGCCTGCATTGTGTAGTCAATCCATCAGTTGGCTATGAGGAACCGCCTGTACAAAGAGCACCTGAGAGAAAAAAATACGCTGTGATTGGCGGAGGATTAGCAGGAATGCAAGCCGCATTGACATTGAAAACAAGAGGACATGAAGTGATCCTTTATGAAAAGAATCGCCTGGGAGGGCAATTTAATTTGGCATACCTGCCGCCAAATAAAGAAAGCCTGAAAGAAATTGTGGAATATTTTGAAAATGAAATTAGGGATGATGCTATTCCGGTAATCAAACAAGAAGCGGATGAAAATGAATTGCTTTCCGGTGGTTACGATGGTGTTGTTATTGCGACCGGGGCCGTTCCGGAAATTCCCCCAATTGAAGGATTAAAAGAATATTATTGGGCAGAATTTTTATTAGATGAGAATTTACCGGAGAATAAAAAGATTGTGGTCATCGGAGGGGGATTGGTAGGAGTAGAAATCGCCAGCAAACTGATAGAAAAGGACAATTATGTTATAATCGTGGAGATGTTGGGGGAAATTGCGAACGGTATGGAAATGATAGACAAAACTTTGACTATGCAAAATCTCAAAATGAAAAAGGTGCCCATGTACACCGCTTATCAAGTTAGGAAAGTGGATGGCAATAAAGTCTTTCTTTCAGGTGACAAAGAAATAGTATTGCAGGGCGTAGATAAGATCGTGGTTGCCACCGGTATGAGAAGTTTCGCGCCTCTGTATGATCAGCTAAAAGGTAAATTGCCTGTGTTTTTAATCGGTGATGCCAGGAAAGTGGGAAAAGCCCAGGACGCCATCCGCGATGCTTATGTTACGGCAAAGGATCTTTAGGAAAGTGAGCAATTTTTAAATGATGCTTCTGATGTGGCACTTATGTTGGGTGGCGGAAGTGCGGCTGGTATATAACTGGATGGTGTCTATTGAAATCATGGCGCTTGCTTCTCTTATTTCCTGCGGACCGTTTTGTTAGCAGTTTCGCGCCGGAAAATTTTTCCAGGATAAATTAGAAAATGAGAATGTAATGGAAATCGATGTTCAAAGTTGGGTAAGTCAGGAAGGAACAAAATATATTAAAACACTCGGAATTATGCCAGGACAGGTTGTTGTCGATTTCGGATGCAATGCGGGATATTATGCGATTCCTGCAGCTAAAGTGGTTGGTGCAGAAGGAACCGTGTATGCGATCGATAAAGATGATTTAGCAATCAAGCAATTGTTAAAAACCATGCAAGCTCAGCATCTCGACAATATTAAACCAATCCTCTCCGACAAACCGGTCATCGATTTACCCGCTGCCTCCGCTGATGCCATACTTCTATATGATATTTTGCATTACTTTGACCGGTACGATAGAGAGCTCCTTTACAGATCTGTGAATACTGTTTTAAAGCCTGATGGAATATTATCTGTATTTCCAAAACATAATCAAGCGAATATACCCATGTGGCATTTGGCGGAATTAAGTATTACCGATATAATGAGCGAAATTGAGAGGAACAATTTTATTTTGATGCAAAAGGAGCAGAGATGTTTAATACATGATGATCGTATTGAAAAAGCAATCATACTCAATTTTAAAAATTCCAAAATAAAGGCAAACAATAAAAGCAAAATTGACAAGAAATAATCCAGAATTTATTTATAGACATGGAGGAAATCATGAAAGAGACAAAAGAAATTAGCATTAGTCTTTCACCTAATCTCTATGAAAAGATGGCAAATTATGCAAGACAACACGAAATCCCCCTTGAAAAGGTTATCCAAATGGCTCTAATAGAATTTTTTGAAGTTGGACCATTGCTTGAGGGTGATAGGAAAAGAAAACAAATATGGGATATCATCGATGTTCCGGAAGATGATTATTGATTAATAATTATCATTTGGATTAGATCCTGATAGAAATCAAAAAGTTCATTATGAACCATATCATTACCAGAGAATATGTTTTGGAGGTTATTAAACAGGTGGAGCACCCCGAAATAGCTGCTACCGTGGGAGAGTTAGGAATGATATTGGACGTCGCGGTTCAAGACAAAATTGCCACGGTAGCAATAGCATTGCCCGTATTGAAAATACCGGAAGCAGTGAAAGCGGCTTTGATTCACAGGATTAATCAGCATCTTGAAAAGATTGAATTAAAATTTCAGATGGAATATTTTGAAATGACTGCGGAAGTGCGAGGCAAATTTTATGCTTTGGCTCGCACAAATTGGAAAGGATCGAGACCGTAAATATTTTGTATAGATGCAAAAAATAGAAAATGAAGTCTTACAATTTCTTGTTTCAACCGAAATGTGCTAATAGGATGTTGCCGGAAGGGGCCAGGAAGCACAAATATGATTGGGACGCCTGCGAACGGGCAAGCGGGATTCATTATTACAGACCAAAGGTTGGCCAATTTGCCGTCGTGAGAAAGCTGATATCTTTAAAATTGTCTAATAAGATACGCATTATTATCGATAAACCCGGTCAGCATAGTCGGGCTTGTTTGTTCATGTTCTCAGTCAGGCACCCGAGCGTGAGGGGCCAAGGTTCTTAAAAATCGATAGCATCTACCTATGTCCTTCGCAATGGAGCAGGGCATCGGTGGTGCAAATCTATCAATTACCATTCGTATCGCGCATATCCTGCCCTCCCCATCACCCGCAGCGGCAACCCGACTTCATTCAATATCCGGCGTTTAAACTCATCACGCTCCGTCTGCTGGCCGCCTTCATGGTAGCCGCCGTTATACTCTACCGCAAACTCCGGACAGCCTTCGAAATCACATACCACGAAATCCGCCCGGCAGGGCAGCCGAAGCTTCCGGCCACC
>JARRQT010000223.1:0-5705 GCA_037381445.1 Calditrichia bacterium | reverse complement strand
CATCCGTCCACCAGGCATTCAGCCCGTCAGCGGTGGTGAGCATATGAAACACCTTTTCCGGAATCGCATGAATATGAAGGCGGATATTGAACGATCTTGTTATCGAAACCTGCTCTCTGAATCGCTCCAGATTGTCCATGGCTAATTATCCGTACTTTATGAGACTTTTTCCACCTTGCGGCGGGAGACAGACACCAGACCGCCTCCCAGCCTGCTTTTTATCAAATGGAAATGATTATTTCATCATCGGGATCTTAATTCCATTGGCTTTCGCGAAGTGGACCGCTTCCTGGTATCCGGCATCGACATGGCGCATAATCCCGGTTCCGGGATCATTGGTCAGCACCCGCCGGATGCGTTCAGCGGTATCATTTGTGCCATCGGCCACCATCACCACCCCGGAATGCTGGGAGAATCCGATGCCGACGCCGCCGCCGTTGTGCATGCTCACCCATGATGCGCCGGATGCGACATTTAGCATGCCGTTCAGAAGCGGCCAGTCGGCAATGGCGTCGCTGCCGTCTTTCATGCTCTCCGTTTCCCGGTTGGGTGAAGCCACAGATCCGCAGTCCAGATGATCGCGTCCGATAACAATGGGCGCTTTTATTTCGCCCTTCCGGACCAGTTCGTTCATGGCCAGACCCGCTTTCGCCCGTTCGCCATAGCCCAGCCAGCAGATACGGGAAGGAAGCCCCTGGAATTTCACCTTTTCCCGGGCCATGTCAATCCAGCGCATCAGCCCCTTGTTTTCCGGGAAAAGTTCCTTGATCAGTTCATCGGTCCGGTAGATATCCTGCGGATCGCCGGAAAGCGCCGCCCAGCGAAAGGGGCCTTTTCCTTCACAGAAGAGCGGGCGGATATAGGCCGGCACAAATCCGGGATAATCGAAAGCATTCTCCAATCCGGCCTTCTCTGCCTGCCCTCTCAGATTATTTCCGTAATCGAATACCTCGGCGCCTTTCTGCTGTAATTCGATCATGGCCCGGCAGTGGGTCTTCATGCTCTCATATGCGAGACTGATATACTTTTCAGGATTGCTTTTCCGCAGTGAGAGAGCTTCTTCATACGGCATTCCGGCAGGAACATAACCGTTTAATTCATCATGCGCGGAGGTCTGATCGGTAACGATATCGGGGATGATTCCCTGCTTCAGGAACTCAGGAAAAATTTCCGCGGCATTTCCAAGCAGACCGATGGACAGGGGCTTTTTTTCCTCTCTTGCTTTCCGCGCCATCTGAATCGCTTCATCCAGGCTGCGGGACATGACGTCCAGATACTTTGTTTCCAGACGGCGCTGAATCCGGTGCTCATCAACTTCCACCACAATAGTAACACCGTTGTTCATGGTCACTGCCAAAGGCTGAGCACCGCCCATACCGCCTAATCCGGCCGTCAGCGTCAGGGTTCCTGCCAAATCTCCGCCGAAACGTTTTCTGGCAATCTCGGCAAATGTTTCATAGGTTCCCTGTAAGATTCCCTGCGTGCCAATATAAATCCAGCTACCGGCAGTCATCTGGCCATACATGATAAGACCCTTTTTCTCCAGTTCCCGGAATACATCCCAATTGTTCCATTTTCCGACCAGATTGGAATTTGCAATCAACACCCGCGGGGAGTAGGGATGGGTTTTAAAAATGCCTACCGGCTTACCGGACTGGATCAGCAGTGTCTCATCATTTTCAAGGTCTTGCAGTGATTTTACAATGGCATCGTAGGCATCCCAGTTACGGGCAGCCTTGCCGGTCCCGCCATAGACGACCAGCTCTTCCGGCTTTTCCGCAACATCCGGATCCAGGTTGTTCATCAGCATGCGCAGCGCTGCTTCCTGATGCCATCCTTTGGTATTTAAGGTCGTTCCATGAGGAGCATGAATTTCGCGTTTCATTTGACCACCTTTCCTTTATTTGTAATTTCAATGCGTCTGAATATGGTGAGGATTACCACCGCTTTTGAATCGAGGGTCCTTCCTGAATCCATTTTTTATGAAATCCGCCACCTTCTTCTGCCGGGGCAGCTGATTGTATGAAAACAGCACAAATCCGGCATTCCCCAGCGCCATTATCCTGGCGATTTTCGGAATGGACGCTTCCGGGGTTTGATTATAAAGTGCAATCCCCACCAGGTATTTGTCAGCGGGCAATTTTTCCAGATAACTGTCGATTCGTCTCTGAAATAGTTCGGAATCGGGCGTATAATTCATGGGGATTGCATAATCCAGCCAGCCTTCCCGAAGCCAGCGATCCCAATCCTGATAGAAATCCCAGTGAGCGGCGGCGATGTCCGGTTTTACCGCGGCTGAAATTATGACCTTATCAGAATGCGCCCTGATGGTGCCCGAAAGTTCTCTGACAAAATCCGACAGACCATCCAATAAATACTTACGCCACTGCAGGAAAAAAGACTCATAGCCCGCTATACTGAATTTTTGTGCAAAACTCTCCGGATTCAGCAAAAACTGATTGGGATTCAATACGTACCGCCGCCGGAATCCGCTCACCACATCAGGATGCAGATCAAACCGCTGATTGGGATAGCGGATATAATCCAGGTGAATGCCATCGATGGCATATTTTGACAGGATATCCTCTAACAGTCCTATAAAATATTTCTGTGCTTCCCGCTGCATTGGTGAAATATAGAGGCCCTCAGTCTGCGCTTTTTTTGTTGAGGAGGGATAATTCAGGGTCATGTCGGGCTGATTAAGTGGCCGCGCCAGCCAGTCCGCCCGCCGGCGCACGATATGATTTCCGTTGCCGGGCAGGGTATCTTTACTCCATACATAAAACACATTCAGCCAGGCATGAATTCGCAGAGAATCGTTCACCGATTGACTCAACAGGTAACCCAGAGGGTCAAAATTACGATCCGTGAGATTGTTGGCTCTAGGCTCATATTTGCTGTTATAATAGGCGTCACCGCGTCCCCGGACCTGCACAAACAGATCGGTAATGCCGTATTCACGCGCAAAACTCAGCAGCGTGTCAATTTTACCGGCGGATGTCAGCGTGTTCCTGACCACCCATAATCCGCGCACATGCTGCAAAGGCAGCGTAGCCGGAAGTCCGCGGTTTGAAAAAATCAGAATAACGCATAGGCCTAAGAGAACAGTGATTTTATTCATAGAGATCTTAGTTTGTCCGTTAAAAATATATGGATGAGTCAGGCGGTGATTCAACCTTTTATTATTTTCAGATCGCTCTCACTTAAGCGAATCGAAGACGATTTCCGGTGCTCGCATTTTAATAATGGATAAATTCTGGTGCTCCCGCTACAAAATAAAAAAAGGCGCTTCTTTAAAAAAAGCGCCTTTAAATGACTACACTCTATTTCTTTCGAATCAGTCTTTCTTTTCTTCTTCAGGCTCACCTTCGGTGGATGCTTCTCCGGAATCCTCTTTCTCTTCCGGTTCGGCTTTCGCTCCCGGTTTTTCCTCGGCCTCTTCTTTTGCTTCTGTTACTTCTTCAGCAGGAGTTTCTGCCGGAGTTTCTTCCTCGGCAACGGCCTCTTTGGCTGGTCTGGCGGCCTTAGCTTTCTTGGCCTTTTTAGGCTTGGCTTTTTCTTCTTCCTGCTGTTCCGGCGTTTCGGCAACTTTCTCTTCAACAGCTTCCGGTGCGGCAGCGGCCTCGGCTTTTGCACGGGTCGTCTTTTTCTTGGCTTTTTTCTTGGCAGCCTTTTTCTCATCGATGATCATCGGCTCAAATCCGACCAGCTGAAGGACCGCCATCTCGGCGCCGTCACCTCTGCGCTGACCCAGTTTGATAATCCGGGTATAACCACCATTTCGATCGGCAAAAGTGGGAGCAATCTCATCAAAAAGCTTCTTCACCAACATATGATTCTGCAAATATTTAAAAGCAAGCCTGCGTGAAGCTACCGTATTTTTCTTACCATAAGTAATCAATCTCTCTACCAGGCTGCGGGCGGCTTTGGCCTTTGCCTGGGTGGTACGGATTTGTTGGTTGGTAATGATGGCGCCGGCCAGATTCTGCAGAGTCGCCTTGCGATGGGCACTTGTTCTACCCAGCTTTTTCAGTTTATTTCGATGTCGCATCTTATCACCTCATTTTTCACAATAATCACCTTCCGCGTTCTGGGACGGGAAAGCGGCGTTACGCTATGTTCATTTTATTTAAACAGATTCAAAAACACTGCTCCACAGAACCGCCGTCAGAATTAGTCTTCGCCCTTCAGATACTTGTCCACATCCATTCCAAAATATAGGCCTTTCTTCTCCAGTATTTCCTGAATTTCCTGCAGCGATTTCCGCCCGAAATTCCTGAACTTGAGCAGTTCGGACTCATCCAGCCGCACCAGATCGGATATGGCTTTAATGTTGGCGTTTTTCAGGCAGTTGTGCGAGCGGACGGAAAGTTCCAGTTCATCCACATTCATGCGCAACAGTTTCTTAACCCGCAAGATTTCTTCGTCAATTTCCTGGGTTTCTTCCTCTTCAGGCTCGATCTCGAAATTGATAAATAACTGGATGTGGTCCTTGATGGTTTTCCCGGCGTAAGTTAACGCGTCATCGGGCGTCAGACTTCCATCTGTTTCGATCTCCAGAATCAGTTTTTCATAATCGGTGCGCTGGCCGACCCGCACATTTTCAACATCATAACGCACATTGCGGATGGGAGAAAATATGGAGTCAATCGGGATCAGGCCGATGCTTGCTTCCAGAGGCTTGTTTTCCTCGGAAGGCACATATCCGCGGCCCTTGCCGACCCGGATTTCCATCTCAAAATCCGCTTCATCATTCAAAGTCGCAATATGAAGATCCGGATTCAGGATTTCGAAATCGGCAGTGTAATTGCTGATGTCGCCGGCCTTTAACTCTCCAGGTCCTTTCAGATGCATCGAAACCTTGTCCGGTCGCTTATTCAGCAATTTAATGCGGACTTCTTTCAGGTTAAGAATAATGTCGACCGTGTCCTCCTTCACACCCTCAATGGTAGAGAACTCATGATTGACCCCATCCAGACGTATTCCTGTAATGGCCGCACCTTGCAGTGAGGAGAGAAGCACACGACGGAACAAATTTCCGAGAGTCACTCCAAATCCTCTCTCCAAAGGCTGCACAACAAAACGACCAAAGGTAGTGGAATAACTGGAATCATCCAGTTCCACCTTTTCCGGCATTAACAGATTTACGTAGTTCATATATCTCCAAATGTATTTTTTTACTTCTTAAAATTTATTTTTATTTTGAGTAAAGCTCAATAATCAGGCTTTCCTGCACATTGATCGGAATATCCTGCCGTGCAGGCAAATCCATGAATTCACCTTTCATCTTGGCCTTGTCCAGCCGCAACCAGGGGAGCATGGTGTCATCTTTAACACGACGCATGGCTTCATGAATATAGGCGAGTTTACGGCTTTTTTCCCGGACTTCGATAATGTCCCCTGCCCGCAGCAGGTAAGACGGAATATTGACGACCCTGCCATTTACGGTAAAATGGCGATGCAAAATTAGCTGCCTGGCTGAATTACGGGAAGGCGCAAACCCTAATCTGTAGATAACATTGTCCAGGCGGCTCTCCAAAATTTTCAAAAGATTTTCACCGCTGACGCCTTTCTGACGAATCGCTTTGAAATAATAATTTCTAAACTGGTCTTCCAGCAACCCATAGATTCTCTTGACCTTTTGTTTTTCTCGCAGCTGAACACCGTATTCCGATAATTTGGTCCTCTGCGTCACCCCATGCTGG
>JARRQT010000222.1:0-5748 GCA_037381445.1 Calditrichia bacterium | reverse complement strand
TCCGATTACGACCGGCGGATCATCATCCGCGCCCATCCCTATATGATCGGCTATCTGAATAACAAAAGAATCAGCCGGCGCATGCGGCTCATGTGGAAATACTGGATCAAGATTGATGTGGAAGCGGATGAATCCCTCAAGCTTTATGAATTCAGAATTCTGGTGAAGAAAAGCCGGGAAGACGTGACCGAAAAATTCGCCTAGTCCGCGAATCCGCATATACCAATATTAAAAAAGGGAAGCTTTTAACAGGCTTCCCTTTTTTTAATTTGACGTGAGTTCGACGTAATAAAAATGTCAATTGAATTATGTTAGAAGCTATTCCCAAATGTCATTCCCGCATGCTTTTAGCGGGAATCCACTGCAAAAGGACTGCAATTTATTCTTCCCTGATCGACTGGATTCCCCTGGACGGACCACTTCGTGGCGGCAATCCCTGCCGGAATGGCAATTTTGTTCAGAAAAGTTCTTAACTCGAACTCACATTAATTTAGCTGCCTTATTTTCGATGTATTGGCATTGACCGGGAGATCAGGAAACCTTTCCCCGCAGCTGCCACAATTTATTCAGGATTTCTTCCAGGTGATTTCCCAGCTCCGCCGGTTTATCGGTGATCTCGGGTTCGTTGCGGAAGATAACATAGGGCACCTTGTGTCCCCTGATGTCGATGTGTTCCGGATTTCCGGCTCGCACTTCTTCCCAGTCGATTTCCTTATACATCTTTTCCAGCTTGGCATCGGGCAGCCCGTGCTCCAGAATGCTGTCCGGCTTATCGGGATTGAAGCGGCGGCGATTCTTGCGCAGGGACTCTTCGTAGGAGACATCGATGTAGATGATGCCCGCCCTTTTTAGAATCTCATCTGAGAGATGGGGGAAAGCCGCCTTGTAGCCGCCGTGTTCGCTTCCCCGCGAAAATTCAATGATTCCGGTGTATTCCCCGTGATAGTCGGCGTGGTCGCGCAGCTTTTTGGAATATTCCAGACTGATGCGTTCGATGAGCAGGTTCCATTGGTATTCATACAGAAAATAGCCGTCTTTATCGGTATGAATCCGGGGCTTGTGCAATATTTTTTCCAGGATGGCGTCTTCTTCGAACCATGTCCACAGCATGGGAAAATCGTCAATCTCCTCAAATTTTGCGATGTGGAAACGCTTGATCCTCTCTTCCAGCGGCGTTTGCTTCAGGTAGTCGATGACCTCGCTTTTGCCTGCCGCCGGACGACCCAGCAGGATGATAATATCAAAATGATTATTTGCCATTATATGCTCCTTTGTAGATTACTTCTTCATGCTCAGTTTTTCTTGATTTAGGCATCACATTCCAGATGGTGATGTTGAGGATCAGGCCCACGATGCCGAAGGGAATCAGCATATAGGCCCATGAGCCCCATCCGAATTTATCAATCAGGAATCCCAGGAAAACGCCGGAAACACCGCTGCCCAGGTAGACGAAACCGTCAATTATACCCGCCGCGCTGGCAGCCCCTTTAGTCCCGCCAAAATCCATGGAGGCAGTGCCGGAGAGCATACCATGAATCCCGATGAAGAAGAACGCAGCGACCACGGCCGCAATGACGGCTACGTTTGCGGACCAGGCGTTACCCAGAAGAATCAGCGCCCCGATAAGAAAAACATAAAAAATACCGGCAACCGGGGGACGGCGTGAGCCAAATACCCGGTCGGAAATAAATCCGGCCGACATACCGCCCGCGATTCCCACCAGAAACAGGCCGGTACCGTACCAGCCCAGCTCGCTGGCGCCTGCCTGGGGGAAGACCACCGACAGATACTTGGGGAGCCACTGCATGGTGCCGTTTCGGATGACGCCGGTGCAGAACTCGATGATAGCAATGGTGAAGACTACCCTGTTGGTAAAAATCCGTTTCAGAATATAGGAGAAATTTACCTCCTCCTTCACACCTGAACTGGCATCTGCGGTATCAAAATCTTCAAATCCTGCCTCCGAAGGCTTGTCCTTGATGATAAAAATATCGAGAAGCACAAAAATGGTCAGAAGGATGGAGGGTATGATAAACACATAAATCAGCGGAAAATGCACCAGGATAATGGCACCTACTCCATAGGCCAGCTGATATCCCAGCGATATGAGGATTCCGAAGATGCCGCCAAATATTCCCCGTTCCCGCACATGAAACCAGGTGGAGTTAACCTTTACAATGGAAACCGCGCCAAAACTCTGGAAATACATATCAAGGGCATAGAGGAAAGAGAAGGCGACCACGATCTTCGTAGCAAACAGGCCAAAGCCCACAAAGATGGCCATGGCGATGTTCATGACGGCGGCGCCCAGCCCGCCCAAAATGATTGCCTTCTTCCCGCCGTAGCGGTCAGTGAGCGGACCGTTGATGACGAAACTCAATGCGTAGGTCCAGAACCCCGCCGTAATAATTGCACCCCATTCGGTGTTGGTGAGGCTGAATTTTTCCATTATCTGCGGGCTGGCAACGGACAGATTATACCTGCCCATGTAAAAGAGTGAATAAGTCAATCCCAGCGGGAACCAGTTTAAAAATCTGCGTATCCGAAACTGGCGACTGTGTCTGGGTTTTTCTAAATCCATGCGAGCCTCCTGACTTGATCTGAAGTAACTAAAATTTATCCGTTTTCAGACGGAATAAGAAATCGTAAAATAGAAAATTGCCTGTTTTTTTCAAACTGAAAATAATTTTTTTGGCCAGCATCAGCGATCTACCGGGCTGCAGACTTTCTGAATTCGTACGGCTTATGAAGCGCGAATCGGGTGCAACGGGATTGACAGGGAAAAAGATATTGCATCAAAGAGATTCAGCGTCTATCTTGTGCCCTAATTTTTGGGAAGTCGTGATGTCAAAATTCTATAAAAATGGCTTGCGGTTTGAATGCACCGGCTGCGGGGCCTGCTGTCGATTGCCCGGCGGTCGGGTGGAAATCAGCACACAAGAAGCGCGGGCGATCGCCGCATATCTGCAATTGTCCTTAATGGACTTTGTCGAAAAATACTGCCTTTATAAAAATGGCGGCATCGAGCTAAAAGACAACGAACTGCAGCACTGCATATTTTTGATGAACGACCGGTGTGCGGTTTATGAAGCCCGTCCCCTGCAATGCCGCACCTTTCCTTTCTGGCCGGAAAACCTGAAATCGGAATACCGCTGGAACCAGTTGCGCGATTTTTGTCCGGGCGTCAACACCGGCATCCTCCACGGTGAAGCAGAAATAATGGAAATCCGGAAAATTCAGAAAACCAGCGACCGGAAACGCCGAGAAGTCATCCTTCAGAAAGAAATCAAAGACTAAATTAAGACGGTTTACTTTGGTAATTCCCGGTTTATGGATTAATTTAATACGCAGCATTCAGAATTACCGCAGATATCCATCCGGAAAACTGCCTCTACAGGAGTTGCGAGGGAACAGCATCTAAAATATTGCCATAAAAGCAAAGTATCACGCGGCTTCAGTTTCAGAAATCATCTCCATAATTGGATTATCGGGAAAAGACAGGAGCGCCGTCCCATGCTGGACAGGATCTTCAATCTGAAGGGAAACAACACTACCGTAAAAACGGAAATCATCGCCGGTGTGACCACTTTCATGACCATGGCCTATATTATATTCGTCAATCCCTCCATACTTTCCAAAACCGGCATGGATTTTGGCGCGGTGATGGTGGCGACCATTATCGGATCGGCGCTGGCCACCTTGGTGATGGGGCTGTGGGTCAATTATCCCTTTGCCCTGGCGCCGGGAATGGGGCTGAACGCCTATTTTACCTATTCGGTGGTGATGGGGATGGGCTACAAATGGCAGGTGGCACTGGGTGCGGTATTCATTTCGGGGACGCTGTTCCTCATCCTGACCTTCCTGAAAATACGGCAGCTTATTGTGGAAGCCATTCCCGATGTGCTCAAAACATCCACCGCCGCCGGCATCGGATTGTTCATCGCTTTCATCGGGCTGCAGAATGCAAAACTGGTTGTCGGCGATCCGGCGACGCTGGTGACGCTGGGAAATTTCAGAACCGCAGATGCGCTGCTGACCATACTGGGCGTGATAATCATTGCGGTGCTGATGAAACTGAAAGTCCGCGGCGCAATTCTTTTCGGGATTATTTTCAACTGGCTTATCGGCCTGGCCCTTGGCCTGGTGGATTATCAGGGGATCGTCAGCCTGCCGCCGAATCCGGCACCCACCTTTCTGAAGCTGGACATTGCGGGCGCCGTCAACACCGGGCTGTTCACCATCATCTTCGCCTTCTTTTTCGTTGATCTGTTCGATTCCACCGGCACGCTGGTAGGGGTGGCGGAGCAGGCGGGATATATCAAACCGGACGGCACTTTTCCCAGGGTGGACAGGGCGCTGACCACCGACGCCGCCGGGACCATGGCCGGTGCTTTGATGGGCACATCAACCGTTACCGCCTATATCGAAAGCGCTGCGGGCGTGGCGGAGGGCGGCAAAACCGGTTTGACCGCCGTGACCGTGGCGTTTCTCTTTCTGGTGAGTCTGTTTCTTTCGCCTCTCGCCAAATCTATCCCGGAATTCGCAACCGCACCGGCCCTGATCATCGTGGGCTCCCTGATGATGAAACAGTTCATCAAAATCAACGGGGAAGATATGTCGGAAGTGATGCCTGCTTTTGCGGTCATGCTTTTTATGCCGCTCACCTACAGCATTGCCAACGGGATTTCAATCGGCTTCATTTTGTATCCGCTCATTAAAGGCCTTTCCGGGAGATACCGGGAAGTACATTGGCTGTCCTGGTTCCTGTGTGCGCTCTTTATTATCAGGTTTATGTTTTTTACCTTCTAACTAGTATCGGGAATTGTGCATGAAATATATGATTTTACTTCTCTTTTTGGGCATGGCGGCCTTTCAATGGGCATTCGCTGAAAACCTCCCGAGTCTGAATCTCCAGTATCACTACGATATCAGGAGGGAATTCCCCACCGTCACCCAGGAATTTTATGCCAGCGATCCGCTAGGATATACATTCTTTTTCATGGATATCAATTTTGATCATAATGTCAAAAAAGGCGGGGCCAGCGATTTTTATTTCGAGTTTATGCGCTATTTCACGATCGCACACTGGAAGCGCTATGATTTTTACGTGACCCTGCAGTATGATGACGGCAGTGAGCCGGTGAAGCAGATTTGGCTGGGCGGTTTAAATATGGGCAAAATCCGGATCGGCCCGCTGAATTTGTCCACCGAGTTCCTGCTGAAGAAGGACTATAAATTGAACCTGACCTGGCAATATACCATTGTCTGGACGGCTGAATTCCTGAAGGGCCGGATTTTTTTCGTCGGCTATATGGATTACTGGAAAAATGATGTGGATAATCCCAATTGGCCGGTCTTCAGTGATGAATTGAAGAAAAGCCGCTATTCATTCATGTCGGAGCCGCAGATCGGCTGGAAGTTCACTCCCCATTGGAAGGCGGGCAGCGAGATAGAAATCGGACGCGGTTTTGTGGGGAGCGTGACCGGCAAGTTGTTTTTGCAGGAAAAATATGTGCATGACAAGTGGTATGTTTTACCCACTGTTTTTGTGGAATATACATTCTGAAAGACACTGACCGGACTGAACTGCCGGCAACATCTTTAAATTTCCGGTTGATTTGATTTCCCTGTGAACTTAAATTTGGCGCAGGTTTTCAGAAAGCCACCGTAGCTCAGCTGGTAGAGCAGCGCACTCGTAATGCGCAGGTCATCGGTTCAAGTCCGATCGGTGGCTCAGACAGGCCCGAC
>JARRQT010000221.1:0-10380 GCA_037381445.1 Calditrichia bacterium | reverse complement strand
ATAGCTTCCAACATAATTTAATTGACATTTTTATTATGTCGAACTCACGCTATTTTTAAATGATATCCGGTTAAATGTCTCCGGCCTGTCCTTCCGGCCGGCGCTTCACCGCTTCCAGGGCGGCAGCTCCGGCAGCAGCGCCTCGAAGGCCTCGATCAGCCCCGCCTCGTATTCCGCCGAATATCCGCCGCTGCGCAGCTTGTCCGCTCCCTCGCTGTAGAACAGCTCCCAGGAGCCCTCTTCCTTCCCGGGGTTGATGGGGAAGAACTTGATGTTGTTGGCCCGCGCCGCTTTCATGTCGCCGGGGGCGTCTCCCATCATGATCACGTTCTCCCGCTCATACTTGCCTTCAATGGCCATCTGCAGGTGCTCTTTCTTGCTGCCCATCTCCTGCCCGGCTATCACCCGCGTGTATCCCGCGATGCCGTGCTCTTCCCATTCCCGGCGCAGCGCCTCGTAGGGCGTGGCGGAACAGACAATGATGTCCGCCCACTCCGAAATCTTCTGCAGGCTCTCCCGCACGTAGGGAAACGGCGGCACCCCGCGCACCATGTCCGCCACCGTGGCGTTCACCGCTTCACTCCAGGCCAGCGCCCGGGTCAGCTCTTCATCCCCGCTGCGGCCCACTTCGGCCTTCAGGGCGGGGTTCCCCAGTTTGGTCTCCCGCTTTATCCACTCCCGCAGGCCGGGCACGTCCGGGATTTTCACGCCCCGCTTCTGCACCTCCGGCCAGTCGTTCAGCAGATCGAACACCATGGTCAGCGCCGGGAAGCGGTTGATGCCCCGCCATTTGGAGTAGAGGTTCACGAACTCCGCCGCCGCCCGCGCGTATTTTGATACCGGCTGCAGGTCCCAGTGCTTGATGATGTTGGGAATGAAACACTCCTTGTGCTTTATCTCCATGCTGTCGAAGGCGCAGCCGTCCGAGTCGATGGCCACCAGAAAGCGGTGCCTGGGTTCTAAATTTTTCAGCTCATGCTGTGGATCTACCATGTCTGTTTCTCCTTACTGTCTTTCTGTCTCTCACTATTTTTTGTATGCCTGCGGTTCGTAGGCGGGCAGTGTCCGCTCCGCGAAAACGGGTTCGAAGCGCGCGAAACGCTGCCGCCCGTTGACAACCGGGACGCTCACCCAGTCCTCGCCGGTCAGCGGCCTTGCGTAGCGCACGAAATCATCGGTCACATCGATGCGGCTGGGCGCCAGCCACTCCCGCGGGAATTTCCGCTCCGAATTGGCCACCAGGTCCAGCGGCACCTTGTCGTAATCCACGCAGTAGATCAGGCCGGGCCGCCGCAGAATGGTGGACATGTAGCCCGAACCGTTCTCCACCGCGATGACCACCGCGTTCTGCCCTATCTTGTAGGCCTCGTCCAGGTCCACCGTGGAGGCGTAGATGATGGTGTCGCGCTGGTCGGTGCCGGGCGTCTGGCCGCGGGCCGAACCGCGCGCGTGAATGCCGGCCTGGTTCAGGTAATTCACCACCGCCTGCTGGGCGGTCATCTGGCTGGCGCTGAATTCGGTATGGCCGAAGGAGTCCTTCACCTCCCCGATCTGCCCCACGCTGAAGCCCTCGCTCACAATCACAATCGCCCGGCCGCTGCGCTTCAGCTCGTCGTTCACATTGTCCGCCAGCTCCGGCATGCTCACCCCGGATTCCGCCATGTAGATCTGCAGCGGCATGCTGCGCCCGGGGTCCGCCAGCCGCGCCGCCGCGGGGATAAAGCCGATTTTCCGGCCCATGGCCTGCAGCACCAGCACCGGGTCCGCCGGCGATGATCCCGCGTTCTCCTCGTTCACATTCTGCACAATGTTGGCCCAGTAGCGCGCCACGCTGCCGTATCCCGGCGTGTGATCGATCAGTTTGAATTCCGAATCGCCCACATCGTTGTCGATGGTCTTGGAAACGCCCACCGCCGACACGTCCAGCCCCTGCCCGCCGGCCAGTTTGGCGATCTTGTTGGCGGTGTCCATGGAATCATTTCCCCCGATGTAGAAGAAATAGCCGATGTCGTGGGCCCGGAAGACCTCGATCACCCGCTGGAAATCTTCGGTCTGGTGGGCTTTGAGCTTGTAGCGGCAGGTGCCGATGGAACCGGCCGCGGGGGTGGTGCGCAGCAGTGAAATCTCTTCTTCGCGCTGCGCGGAAAGGTCCAGCAGATTTTCTTTTAAGATGCCTTCAATACCGTGATACCCGCCGTAAATCTTCCCGAACTTATCGGGGAACATGCGGCAGGTTTCAATAATCCCGCGAAGGGAATTATTAATCACCGGAGAAGGCCCGCCCGACTGGGCAATGATGACATTCTTATTCTTCGGCATATGCGCACCTCAAAATATTGATCAACTCCCGTGATAAAAAATTAAAGCAGGCCGGCGGCTACCGGTCCGCGGATTCGTTCATGACTGCCGGAAAGGATCGTCCTTCAGCCGGTAAAGCATCTCCCCGGCCTTGGGCACGTAGAGAATTCCCTCCTCTTCCCGGTCTTTCCATTCCTCAATGTCGATGGTGGCGGGGTCCCGGTATCCCATATTGATTTTCCGGCAGACCGCCTCCGGGATCTGTGTTGCCAGCACCACCTTCACCCGCGGCTTTTCGACGCCGTTTTCGTAGCTGCCGATGCCTTTTACATGGGTGGAATGGGCCATGACGCCGCCCGGAATATCCCTGAATTTATCCATCTGTTTTACAAAATAGTCCCGGACATGGTAGCCGATCTTCTCGATGATTTCCCCGTGGGTGACGGAGACTTCCTTAATGTGCGGCGCGTAGATGATCAGCTCCCCGCCGTCCGCCACCACCGGCTCCAGCTTGTACATGCATTTGCCGCCGGTCCACAGATCGTCATACATCTCCGGCGCGCGGGACAGCACCTTGCGGAAAGGCCGGTCCTTGTAGGTGATATGAAGCTTGTCCGACAGACCGGCGGCCGCTTCCCAGGCTTCTTCCGGACTCCCGATATAAAGCCCCGCCAGATCGGCTCCCTTGACCACCAGGCTCAGGCACAGGCGTTCCATGGGCAGCATGGCGGCGGCCCGGTCCACCACCTTGCGTACCGGCGTGTATTTTGTCCCGATAATGGACGGATTGGTGATGAGGGCGCCCAGCCAGTGGAACATGTCGATGATTTCCTGGCCGGCGATTCCCGGGAAGAGATACTTGTTCCCGCCCGAGAATCCTACCACCTCATGTGGAAATGTCGGCCCGATGATCATGAGAATATCGTAATCATATACCTGTTTATTGATGGTGACATTCACTTCCCGGCGCATCCGCCCGCCGGAGATTTCGGCGACCTCATCCTCCGTAATGATTCCCGCGCTGCGGAGCTGGTTGGGGTCTTTCCAGTGGTGATTGAAAAAGCGGGCTTTAGGGTATTTGGTGCTTCTCTCCTGCTGCGTGATGCCCACCCGTTTGTTGATGGCCTCATCGCTCATGGGCGGATGGGTGCCCAGCGCCACCATGAAATCCAGCCGCGCCGCCCGCTCCGCCAGCAGTTTATAAACCGTTCGAAACATCATATCGATGGGGGCGGTGCGTGAGTGATCCGGTATAATCGCCAGTATCCGCTTTCCGTCCAGTTTCCGTCCCGCAAATGCTTCTCCGCATAAATCCAGAACTTCCCGTTCTGTCAGCAGCCGCTCCGTTGATCCGTTTCCGATAACCATATTAGTCCTCCTCCTCGCCCCATCGATACGATTTTAAAACTTTCATTTTTTTACAGCCTTCTTTGATAAACAGCTTTATGAATAGTTAACGTGAATTCGAGTCAAGAACTCTCACATGTTTAATTGTCATTCCGGCAGAGCCTGCCCCGCACTTGTTGCGGGGGATTGCCGCCACAAAGTGGTCCATCCCGGAGAATCCAGCGGATCAGGGAAGAACAAATTGCGATTCTGCTGGAGTGGATTCCCGCTTGAGACATGCGGGAATGACGTTTTAGAAGAGTTTTTAACATGATTTAATAGGTTTCTTTGTTATGTCGAATCCGCGTTTAATCAAAACTTTTTCACCATTCGGTGTGGAAAAACTCTCCCCGCGGCCTGTCCACCCGTTCGTAGGTATGCGCGCCGAAGAAGTCCCGCTGGGCCTGCAGAAGATTGGCCGGCAGCACCTCGGTGCGGTATGAATCATAATAGGACAGCGCGCTGCTGAAAGCCGGCACCGGAATGCCGTGGCTCACCGCGGCGGCCACCACCGTCCGCCAGGCCTCCTGGTTGGCCTCGATGGCCTTGCGGAAATAGGAATTGAGCAGCAGGTTGGGAAGCTCGGGCTGCGCTTCAAACGCTTCCTTGATTTTTCCCAGGAACTGCGCCCGGATGATGCAGCCGCCCCGCCACAGCAGGGAGACGTCCCCGAAACTGATATTCCAGCCGTATTCTTCGCTGGCGGCCTGCATGAGCTGAAATCCCTGGGCGTAGGAGCAAATCTTGGAGGCGTACAGGGCGCGCCGGATCATCTCCACAAATTCCTCCCGGTTTCCGGTAAAGGCTTTGTCCGGCCCGGACAGGATTTTCGAGGCTTCCACCCGCTCTTCTTTGATGGCGCTCAGCATGCGCGCGAATACCGCTTCCGCAATGGTCTGGGCGGGAATTCCCAGGTCCAGCGCCACCTGGCTGGTCCATTTCCCGGTCCCCTTCTGTCCCGCGGTGTCCAGTATCACGTCCACCATCGGCTTGCCCGTTTCGGGATCTTTTTTGGCCATTATCTGGCTGGTGATCTCGATGAGATAGCTGTTCAGTTCTCCTTTATTCCATTCCGCGAAAATGTCGTGCATCTCGTCCGGGGTCAGTCCCAGCATGTTTTTCATCAGCAGGTAGGCCTCGCAGATCATCTGCATGTCGCCGTATTCGATGCCGTTATGGACCATCTTCACAAAATGGCCGGCCCCGTCATTCCCCACCCACTCGCAGCAGGGAATATCGCCGTCAACCTTGGCGGAAATGGACTGCAGGATCGGTTTGACCAGCGGCCACGCCTCCGGATTCCCGCCGGGCATGATGGATGGGCCCCATAACGCGCCTTCCTCGCCGCCGCTCACGCCGGTCCCGATATAGAGGATGCCGCTGCTTTTCAGCGCTTCAATGCGCCGGTTGGTGTCTTCAAAATAGGTGTTTCCCCCGTCGATCAGCAGATCGCCGGCCTGCAGGTGTGGCTTCAGCTCACCGATCACGGAATCGACCGCTTTTCCGGCCGGCACCATCATCAGAATTTTGCGGGGTGTTTCCAGGCTATGAATGAATTCTTCCATGGTCGCCAGCACCACCATGTCCCGGCCGTTAAATTTATCCACCGCCTGCTTCGCCTTTTTGGGATCCAGATCGAAGCCGGCCACGGAGTAGCCGTTCCGCTCGATATTCAGCGCCAGGTTCTGTCCCATGACGCCCAGGCCGACGATTCCTATATTTTTATCCAGCATGATATTTCTCCTTCGAATTCAATATTTTCCGTTTCCGTCTTCGCTTATTCATCTTTCACAACAGGATTGCCGGTTTTCAGCCAGGCGAGGATTCTGCCGGCCGCCTTCTCGGCGGTACCTTCTCCGCGGTAAAACCGAACTGTTCCGCCAGAATGGTATAGGGTCCGGAAGCGCCGTAGCGGTCCATTCCGATCATCAGGTAGTCATCCCGTACCAGATCGCCCCAGCCCAGCGCGATGCCCGCTTCCATGACCACATACATGCTGTCCCCGCGGGGCAGCACGCTGTCCCGGTATTTCCTGTCCTGCGCCTTAAAAATCTCAATGGAGGGCATGGAAACCACCCGCGCGGAGATCCCGTTATCTTCCAGCATCTGCTGACACTGCACCGCCACCCCCGCTTCCGAGCCGGTCGCAATGATGACCACCGCCGGCACGGCATTCTTCTCCGGGGAGAGCACGTAGCCGCCTTTCTGCACCAGGTAAGGATCGAAATCATCCGCGCGCCTGAGTTCCGCAACCTTCTGGCGCGTCAGAATCAGCGCCGTGGGAGCGTCCTGATTTTTCAGGGCGTATCCCCAGGCCATGGCCGTTTCCAGGCCGTCGGCCGGTCGGATGACCGTCAGGTTTGGAAGTTTCCAGGCCGTCTGCCGGACGGATGACCGTCAGGTTGGGAATGGCCCGCAGGGCCGCCAGTTGTTCCACCGGCTGGTGGGTGGGGCCGTCTTCCCCCACAAAAATGCTGTCGTGGGTAAAAACAAAAACCGCCTGCAGACCGGAAATCGCCGCCAGCCGGAGGGTCGGCCTCATATAATCGGAGAACACAAAAAATGTGGCGCCGAAGGGGATGAACCCGCCGTAAAGGGCCAGGCCGTTCAGAATCCCGCCCATGCCGTGTTCCCGCACCCCGAAATGGAAATTGCGTCCCGAAAAATCGTCGGGAGAAATGGCGGCGTATTTTTTCATAAATGTGTTGGTGGATGGCGCCAGGTCCGCGGACCCCCCGTAAAAGGAAGGCACCATTTCCGCTATTTTCTGCATCACCTTGCCGGACAGCGAACGGGTCGCCCCGCTCTGGTCTTTCACTGTTTCCAGCAGATACTTCTCAATGTCGCCGGGCACTTTCCGGTCCCGGGCCGCTTCCCATTTTTCAGCCAGTTGGGGATTTTTCTGCTGCCACTCCATGAACTGCTGCTGCCACGTCTCGTATTCGGCGGTCAGCGTCTGCACCCGCTCCCGGAAATGTTTTTTCACTTCTTCGGGAACGTGAAAATCGGCATCGGGCGGAAAACCCAGGGCTATTTTCGTTTCCCGGAGTTCCTCCGGTCCCATGGGCGCGCCGTGAATTTCCGATGTGTCATGTTTGTGAGGGCTTCCGCAGCCGATGTGCGTTCTGGCCAGGATCAGGGTCGGTTTGCCGGTTTCCTGAATTCCTTTTTTTATCGCCTCTTCAATGGCATCCTGATTGTGCCCGTCGACGGCGATGGTCTGCCAGCCGTATGCTTCAAAGCGCTGCGCGACACTTTCGGTGAAGGCCAGGTCGGTTTTGCCTTCAATGGTAATTTTGTTGTCATCATAGAGATAAATGATATTTCCCAGCTTCAGATGTCCCGCCAGGGAAGCCGCCTCAGAGGACACGCCCTCCATCAGGTCTCCGTCGCTGACAATCGCATACACATGATGGCTGCCGAACAGGGGAACCCCGCCGGTGTTAAAATTTTCAGCGGCGATCTTTGCCGCGATGGCCATCCCGATACCGTTGGCGAAACCCTGTCCCAGCGGTCCGGTGGTTGTTTCCACGCCCGGCAGCCCGCCGTATTCCGGATGGCCGGGGGTCCGGCTGTTCCATTGGCGGAACGATTTCAGGTCATCGATGCTGACGCCATAGCCGCTGAGATGAAGCAGCGAATACAGCAGCATGGAGCCGTGTCCGGCGGATAATATAAAACGGTCCCGGCCCGGCCACTGCGGATCCTGCGGATTGAATTTCAGAAACCGGGTCCACAGGACATAGGCGCAGTCCGCCATCCCCATGGGCATGCCGGGATGTCCCGAATTGGCTTTCTGCACGCCGTCAGCGGCCAGCAGACGAATGGTATTGGCCGACAAGCGGCCGATATTTGACAAGTCAGTTGATAATTCCACTCCAAATTCCCTTTCCAGTTATTCCACTTCCCGAACCAGTGATGTATAAGATCAGATCAACAAATTATCAGACGCCGCTGTAGGCCGAGAAACCGCCGTCTATCGCCAGCACCGTGCCGGATACAAAGGCGGAAGCCGGAGAGAGCAGCCACAATACAGCCCCCAGCAAATCTTCCGGTTTGCCAAAGCGCCCCATGGGGGTATGGGCCAGAATCGACTGTCCCCGGGGCGTCAGTTCATCGGTATCTTTGTCCTTCAGCAGAAAATAGTTCTGTTTGGTGAGAAAGAAACCGGGAGCGATGGCATTGACCCGGATGCTCGGCGAATATTCCTGGGCGATATGGACCGCCAGCCATTGGGTAAAATTGCTGACCGCGGCCTTGGCGGAAGAATAGGCCGGAATTTTGGTCAGCGGACGGAATGCGTTCATGGATGACACATTCAGAATGACGCCCTCACCCTTTTCCACCATGTATTTGCCGAAAGCCTGGCTGGCGGTTACGGTCCCCAGCAGATTCAGATCGAAGACAAAACGAAACGCATCCTGAGGCAGATCGAAGAAGGATTTGTCCGGTCCCGTGGTGGCATCGGGGTGATTTCCCCCGGCGCAATTTATCAGACCGTCGATGCTACCGTAGGTCTTGACCACCTCTTCCGCAGCCCGTTGCAGCGTTTCCGGTTTCAGCACATCGCCGTAAACCGCAATCGTCCTGCCATCACAAGCGCCAATTCTTTTCAGCAAGGGTTCGGCCAGCGCCGGATCGCGGTCCAGGATGACGACGTTGGCATTGCATCCGGCCAGCGCACAGGCCATCTCTCCGCCCAGAATACCGGCGCCTCCCGTCACCACAACAGTGCGGCCGGTGAAATCATACATTTTTGTTATTTCTGACAAATTCATTTCAATACTCCTTTTTCCAATTCTGCAAGAAGAAGAACAAAATTACCCGCTACACTAAATCCGATCGCGAATTCAAATTCAGGACAGGTCATCTTCCCCGATTCTATTTCAATTACAATTTGTATCAGACAAAATATTTGCTGCTATTCCAAAATCCCCGGGATCCCCCGGTGCCGGTATTTTTAATAGCCGAACAATCTCGGCAGTATCATGGCGATTTCCGGGATATAGGTAATGAGCAGCAGCGCCACAATCATCGCAATGAAAAGCGGCAGCAATGGTTTGATGACTTTGGTGATTGTAGTTCCCGCGATACCGGTCCCCACAAACAGAACGCTTCCCACCGGCGGCGTGCACAGTCCGATGCTGAGGTTGAGCACCATGATGATCCCGAACTGGATGGGGTTGATGCCCAGTTGAATAACCACCGGCAGAAAGATGGGGGTGAAAATCAAAACCGCCGGGGTCATATCCATGAAAGTGCCCACGATGAGAAGGATGACATTAATGATCAAAAGTATGATGATTTTGCTGTTGGTCAGGGCCAGCAGTGCGGCGCTCACATTCTGGGGAATGTTTTCGTAGGACATGATCCACGACATGCCCATGGAGGTCCCGATCAGCAGCATCACGATAGCAGTGGTGGACGAACTGTCCAGCAGTATTTTGGGAATCTCTTTCCACTTTACTTCCCGGTAAATAATGACGGAAAGTATGAAAGTATAAAGGACAGCAATGGCGGAAGCCTCCGTGGCGGTGAAGTATCCCGCGACAATTCCGCCGATTACTACCACAATCATGAACAGGCTGGGAAGGGCATCCAGAAATCTGAGAGTCGCTTCCTTGAGATTAAGTCTCGCGCCGACCGGATAGCCTTTTTTCTTGGCGATATAACCGGCCACCAGCATCAGCCCCAGCCCTACCAGGATTCCGGGAAGGTAACCGGCAATGAAGAGCGCAGCGATGGATACGCCGCCGCTGGCCAGCGAATATACGATCAGAATATTGCTGGGGGGGATAATCAGGCCGGTGGTGGCGGATGTGATATTGACCGCGGCGCTGTAATTCAGGTCGTACCCTTCATCCTTCATCAGCGGGGTCATGAATCCGCCAATCGCCGCCGCCGCCGCCACCGCAGAACCGGAGATGGCGCCAAACAGCATGGCGGCCATGATGTTCACGAATGCCAGACCGCCGGGAAACATGCCCACCAGCACCTTGGCAAAATCAATAAGGCGCCGGGCAATTCCGCCCCGATTCATAAACTGGCCGGACAATATAAAAAACGGGATTGCCAGCAGCGCAAAACTGTCCAGCCCGGTGGCCATGCGCTGCGCAACCGTGGTGACTGCCGGCATGGCCTGAATGCTCAGAAGCATGGTGAGAATGGTGGAGATGCCGATACTGAAGGAGATGGGAACTCCGACCATCAGGAGAAACACAAAACTTGCGACAAGAACAACAACGTCGATCCATTCCATGGAGAACGCTCACGTTTTTGAATTTTCGTTTCAGTTTGGATTTTCGACCGAGGCATTCCGGTTGGAGAGAATCCGGAACTGATCGATCATAAAAAGCAGCGAATAAAACATGATGAGTAATCCGCTGATGGGCAGGACCATATACACATAGCCCAGTTGGATCTGAAGGGCGGCAGAGATCTGATTCAGTGTCAGGGTAATGATCACCAGGCGCAGTCCGCCGACCACCATCACAAAGAGTGCGAAGCTGAAGACGCAAAACTGGATGAACATTTCAACATAAACCTGGCCGGTCCCTTTAATTTTGCCCGTGAAATAATCGATTGCCAGGTGGAGTTTCTTGCTGACCGCATAGCTGGCTCCCAGCAATCCCACCCAGATCAGAAGGAAACGGGCGAGTTCTTCCGTATAACTGCTCGGATTTCTCAGGACAAAAC
>JARRQT010000220.1:0-5790 GCA_037381445.1 Calditrichia bacterium | reverse complement strand
TTAAACTAGCAGGAAATCGTCGGAGAACGCCCAAAAGCGCAACGAATTCATACTGGAATTGGCAGATGAGGTATTTGTCGCTTATGCTGCACGAGGCGGCAGTCTCGAAAAACTGCTCATCCGGAATCATTCATCAGAAAACAGAAAGCCGGTTAGAACGGTCGATTATGGAGAGAACCGCTGGCTGATTGAAAAAAGGTTCGCAGAATTGATATAGAAATATTGTCCATTCGCGACCTTGAGTCCGCTGGGATGATTTTTATCCTATGAACATTTCGTCCTCAAAGGATTCGGAATTCCGCCATTCTCAATTCTTTATTTGCATTTCCGAAAATCAAATCTTCCGCTTCACCGCTTCCGCACATATACAATCCGGTACATCGCCGGCACTACCACCAGGGTGAGGAAGGTCGCGAAAGCCAGGCCAAATATGATGGTCCAGGCCAGCGGATTCCAGAATGCCACGCTGTCACCGCCGAAGAATATATTAGGATTCAGCCGGGTAAACAGGGTCACAAAATTGATATTGATTCCCAGGCCCAGCGGCAGCAAGCCCAGGATAGTGGAAAGTGCGGTGAGCATCACCGGCGTCAAACGGGTGGCGCCTGCCGTGACAATGGCCTGTATCTTGTCATCCGCATCCGCAATTCGCGCATCGATGTAATCAATGAGGATAATCGCGTTCTTCACCACCACCCCGGCGACGGCGATAATCCCCATGCCGGTCATCATCACCGAGATATCAATGTGAAAAATGAGAAATCCCAGCAGCACGCCGATAAAGCTGAAGATAATTTGCGAGGCGATAATCAGTGGCTTCATCAGCGAATTGAACTGCGCCACCAAAATGATCAGGATCAGCGCAATGGCAATGAAAAGCGCCTTCACCATAAAATTGGCGATCTCCGACTGGCCTTCCTGCTCACCGGTAAATTGCACCTGGTAGCCCTGCGGTAAGCCGAATTTGGGAAGCTGCTTTTTTATCCGCATGATAATTTCATTAGCGTTGTAACCGGTCAGAACATTGGAGCTCAAAGTCACTACCCGCTCATTGTCCAGACGGTTAATTCCGCCGTAGGTGGAAGTGTAATCCACATGGGCGATCGCCGAAAGCGGGATTTTTTTGGCAGACCCGCCGTTCGCCGGGACGGTTATCTGCTGGCTCAGCAGCACGCCCAGGTCATAGCGGTATTTCTCATCCAGGCGCAGCTGAATTGGATATTCATCTTCGCCGTCGCGGAATTTGGACACCTCAGTGCCGTAAATGGCGGTGCGCAACATAGAGCCAACCGCCGCTGTGCTGATACCCAGCTGACTGGCTTTATCCCGGTCAATATTCAGGATCAACTCCGGTTTGTGCACCTCCATATTCGATTGCAAATCTTCGATCCCCGGGATATCGAGCGTTTCGATGAATGTTTTCAGACGCTCACTGATATTCATCAATTGATCGATATCATCACCGCTAATCTCAATATTGATGGCTTTTCCGGTGGGTGGACCCATTCTTTCACGATCGACTTCGATTTCCGCCCCGGCTATTCCTTTCAGCCGGTCCCGGATTTCATCCAGGTATTGCAGGGTGGATTTTCCACTGTGACGGTATTTGTATTCCACAAAAGAAACCGTCACCTTTGCCAGCTTGTCCTGCGTAGAACGTTCGAACAAACCGTTGCCGGCGTTGGTAGCCACGTTCGCCACGATGGATTCCACGTCGGGATTATGATTACCCAGAACCTCCCGCACCCGGCTTTCCACTTCGCGGGTAACCGAATCGGTCACCGCAATATGTGTTCCCTCCGGCATGGTGACATAAACGTAGATGTAATTGGGATCCCCGCTGGGAAAGAAAACTACCTTCGGGGTGGCGATCCCAAACAGGATAAATGACATAAAGAGCATTACCACCGTGGCCCCAACAACAGCATAGGGCCGCTTGCCGGTCAATACAAAAGCCAGCGTTTTGCGGTAACCGTTCATAAATGCAGGCAGCACGCGCGTCTGAAAGCGATGGATCAGGTGGACCATCACATATTTCAGGAAAAGGTAAGTCAGAAGTCCGAACACAATAAGGTTGGCAAGCAGCATGGGACCGGTGATGTAAAATATGACCGCCAGCACGCCCATTCCCGCCGATATCATCCAGATCCGGCGATGATTCTGGTTTGCCTTTTTGCCGTGCGGCTCTTCTCCTTCGTATTTCATGAATGATACTGCAAAAACAGGATTCATGAAATAGGCCACAATCATGGAAGCGCTGAGGGTGATAATGATCGTAATGGGCAAAAAGGAGATAAATTTTCCAGGAATGCCGGGCATAAATACCAGCGGCAGGAACGGCGCAATGGTGGTCAATGTTCCGGTGAGCACCGGGATCGCCACTTCGCCAACCGCCCGTTTGGTGGCGGCAACAATGGAAAGGTTCGGGGTGGTCGTAAAATGACGGTATATATTCTCGATGACCACAATTGAATTGTCCACCACGATCCCCAGAACCAGGATGAAGGCCATCAGCACCACCATATTCATGGTAAAACCGATGACCGGGAGCACAATGAAGGCGATCAGCATCGAAAGCGGAATGGCGATCCCCACAAAGAAAGCGTCCAGTTCCCCCATGAAAAACATGAGTATGAATACCACCACGATAAAACCCAGAATGATGGTATTGAAAAGATCGTTCACGGAATTACGGGTCTGGGTGCTGCTGTCTCCCGTGGTGGTAATTACCAGGTTGGACGACGCTTTTTCCTGGAAATTGTTGATAATGGAATTGATTTTGTCCACCGCCACGATCAGGTTCTGCCCGGTTCGCTTGATCACCGCCAGGGTGATAACGTCCTTTCCATTGAAGCGGGCGTAGCTTTCCCGGTCGTGAAATCCGTCCTTTACTTCGGCAATATCTTTCAGCCGGACACCCTCTTTCAGCACAATATTGCCGATCTGATCCACATTTTTAAACTCACCAACTACCCGGAAATTGCGCTTCATCCCCCCGGTGCTCACCTCGCCGCCGGAAATGGTCATGTTCTCCATCGCTACCGCGTTGCGAATGCTGTTAAAGGAAAGCCCGGCGGCCTGCATTTTGTAGAGATCCACATTGATCTGGATTTCCCGGTCCAGCGCGCCAATCAAGTCCACACGGGTGATCTCTTCCAACCCCTCGATTTCGTCCTGCAGATCCTCGGCATATTGTTTGAGCTTCACCAGGCCGAGATCGCCGGACAAATTGACATACAGGATCGGTATTTCGGAGACATCGATCTGGGTGATTTTGGGTTCCTCGTAAAGATCGTTGGGAAGGTCCGAGCGGGAGTCATCCACCGCCTGTTTCACATCCAGGTAGGCCTGGGTTTCATCGGCAGTCACTTCGAATTCCACCACTACCACTGAGTAATCCTGCAGCGATTGGCTGGTGATATGTTTGATCCCGTCTATTCCTTTCAGCTCCTTTTCAATGGGCCGGGTAATCAGATTTTCCACATCCACCGGCGATGTGCCGGGATTGACAGTGGTGATCATGAAGTACGGGAAAACTATATCCGGAAATTTCTCTTTGGGAGTTGATTGGTACTGCATGATCCCAAAAATAACCAGGATAAAAGTGAAAATATATATGGTCGTTTTATTATCGACCGCCAGATTAGAGAGTTTGAAATCTTTCATAGATTTTTCCTTTTGGATCACCTGCAACAAAAATCAGCCTAAATGTCGTTTCAATTTGGACAATTACCGGATATTTTGGTCCCGGCTGAATGCCCGAAAGTGCTGCTTTAGCGGCTGCTCAGCATCACGGTCTGTCCGTCTGCCAGGTCCTGGTAACCAAATGTCACCACATGCTCCCCGGCTTTCAATCCGTCGACGATCTCGATCCGGTTACCCTGGTATTCGCCGGGCGATACTTCGCGCCTTTCCACAACCCAATGATCGTTTAGGCTATCGGCGTTCTGCCGGGCCGTGAATAGAAAATAATCGCTGCCGGTCTTCTGCAGAGAATTCACCGGAACGGTCAGTGCCCGGGAATTGCTGTAATTATTGATGGTGAGAACCGCCAGCATATTGGGTTTGATCGCCTGCTTCACCCGGGGAACTTTTAGTTCGATATCAAAGGTGCGATTTTGGGGATCGATGACCTGCGAAACCGCTTTCACCACCTGCCTGAATTTCAGATCGATGACTGGAATCAGAACCTCTACAGTATCCCCGGCACTAACCTGCGAGATATAATTTTCCGAGAGTTTGGCTTTGATCTTCAACGCGGAAAGCTGCACGAGCCGGACGGCACCAAAGCCGGCCGCTGCTGCTTCCCCCTCCTTGATGGCCACCTCATCCACAGTCCCGCTGATGGGCGCAATAATCTTTGTCATGCGGTACTGTTCGCGCACCGTGGCCAGTTTTTTCTCCAGGCCTTCCTTGTTGGTCTTTGCCTGCAGATACTGAATTTCACTGCCGATCTTTTTATCCCACAGGCGCTTCTGGCGCTCAAAAATGGTTTTAGCCAGTTGCAGACTATTCTCCAGTTCGGCGATACTGCTTTCGTAAACGGCGCCGTCCAGTTCTGCCAGCAGCTGATCTTTCGAGACGGCATCTCCTTCTTTCACATAGATTTTCTTTACCACACCGGACGCCTGCGAGGGTACGAAAATATTACTGTCCGATTCAACTGTGCCCTGCACCTGGATGAAATGCCGGAACATGGCGGGTTTTACCGCTTCCATATTCACGTAGGCAATTTTCCCATTTTCCTGTGAACCGTTGTTATCCTGAATTTCAGCTTTAAGCCGGGCGATTTCTGTGTCCAATGCGTCCCGCTGTGCCTCCAGCTTTTTCAGTTGAGCCTGCTTGTCTCCCGATCCGCAGGAAAGAAGGAAAACAACACCCAAAATTAAGATGATGATTTTTTTCATATCATTTACCCAATGGTTAAAATTTCGATTAATCAATAATTTTCAAACAACTTGTCCATTGTATTCTTGGCATTCAGAAGCTGCGATTCGCCGGTAATGTAAGCGGATTGCGCTGTGAGATACTGGTTGTGCACCTCGATCAGATCCAGGCTGGTGGAGATGCCTTCGTTGTATTTCTCAAGGGTGACATCGTACACTTCTTTTGCCAACGTCATGTTCGCCCTGGCATTCTTATAATTCTCCAGGTTGGAAGTCAGGTCGGTTCTGGCCTGCTCGTATTGCAGCCGTAAGCCCTGCTCTGCCTTCATCCGGGTTACTTCCGCCTGCTTCACCGCAATTTTGGCCTGCTGCACCCGGAACAACCGCGCTCCGCTGGAAAATAACGGAACATTAATGCTAAGCCCGATCACCGTCGTTGGGTACCATTTTTTATCGAAGTCGAACAGGTCGAATTTATCCCTCTGCGCATTCTGCTGGTAATTGGCAAAACCGGCAATCACCGGAAGGAACTGCATTTTCTCATTTTTAAGGTTTGCCCTGGCAAGACTGAGCTGGGTGGAGGCCAGCCGGTAGCCGATGTTGCCCTGCAAATCGAATGGCCGCGCCAGCAGCGAAGGAACATCCACCTGACTGAGAATGCTCTCCAGATTGTCAGTCAGCCTGATCTCCCGGCTTAGATCGATGCCCATCTGAAACTTGAGCAGTTTGTACGTCACCGCGATCTGCTGCCTGATGGTGTTGACGGTGTTCTGAAGTTGGGTCACCGAAATCTGAAGCTGCTTCACATCGGTTTCTTCCACAAAGCCTTCCTTAAAACTTTCCTGCACCTCGTAGTGAAGCTGCTGCAGGTTTTTCAGGTTTTCCTCCAGAATGCGCAGGTTTT
>JARRQT010000219.1:0-5791 GCA_037381445.1 Calditrichia bacterium | reverse complement strand
GGCATCTCCCAGGCGCATGCTGGGCTGTGCATCCGATTTTCCGTGAAACAGGTTATTATATAAACTCTCCGCAAGCGCCGTGTTTGAATTCACATAAACCGGCCTGCCGGCAGAAACAACCCCGATCCCGCCGCGCTGGGGCAGCCAGAGCAGTTCCTCGCTCATGGAGTTATGATTGGGATCATCAAATTTTCCCCAGGTGCAGGTAGCAGCCACCCAGAGGGGCAGACGATCTTCATTGTGTATCCTGGGAAGGTCGCGAGAGCGCACCAGAAGATACTCATGGGCCCAGGTGTCCGGATCGCCGTGCCCGAAGTAATTGATCAACAGGGTGCCGCGGTTCAGTTGATTAATCAGATCCTCGGTGGCCTTGGGTTTCAACCGTCCCAGTCCCCCTGCAACCCGGTCGTAATCATGCAAATAGATTTTCGCCCGGTTAAATTTTTCGGGAATGTATTTTTTATTCACCAATTCGGTGGGCTGCAGGTGATACCATTCACTGCTCGTTCCGCCGCCGCCATATTGGTCATCCGCCACAAGGGTGACCCAGGTTTGCCAGCCGTTTTTATCCGGATTCAGCAAAAATGATTTGGCATAGTGGTCTGCTTTTTCACGGTAAACAGCGATCTGCTCCGGATTATTAAAAGGCAGCCGGGCCAGCGGCAGCCAGGGAGTCAGATTGCTCAGATTTCCGGTGTTCCCGAAAGCCACGTAATAGTTGTCGGCTTCCCGGCTGTCAATTTCGTAGTCATTAGAAATCTCAAAAGGCGGAATATAATCGGGCATATCTTTCAACAGAATATTCCGGTAATCGTAATGGCCATCGCCAAACAGCAGCACATATTGGAGGCTGTCGCTCCAATTCTCATAGGCGTATTTCAAAAAGTCACGAATGGCGGTAATATCCCTTACCGAGGATGAGAACTCGTCGAAAATATCGCTCAAACGCACCCGCTCCGTTTCAATAGGATTGGGGACCTGCGATTCTCTCCGGTTCTCCAAAAATTCCGCCTGATCATAGAATTCATCCGGTGTGATGATAATAAATTCGGCTCTTCGCGATGGATCGCGCAGGTTCGCATGATTTTCAACCGCTTCCATGGCATCAACATTTCTGATAACATCCGGTGAAAAAACAAAATAATCGGCGCCCTTCCAGTCAGCAGCAGTATCCTGAAAACGGATGGATTGTCCATTTTGCAGAGGTTGAATATTTTTGACATTGCTCAGATCTGAAATATCCCACACCGTATTGGTGCCGCCGGGAAAACCGCTGAGATGGTATTCCACGGGAGTCTCCGGAGCGATAACATCCCGGAAATGCAGCGCTTTGTTTTCCGCCACAAAAGGCCGGTCGACCTGCACATTGAAATAGTCCAGGTATGCCTCACATCCGTCCAGGTTACCGGTCAAATAAAGTTCGAGGTCATTATCTCCCCCTTTCGCCGACTGGAGATTATTGTAGCGAATTTCGCGGTAGCCGTGTCCGGCTCTTGAAAAAGTGAGATTATCAAATAACACCTGCTGATTCAGAATCGTTTTTATCCTGTATACATAATTGGCGTCATCTCCGTAATCGCTTCCCGATCCACCCTTAAAATGGAAGTACATCCTCAGAGTATCATTGGCCAGATTCTGGGGCAGGCTGAACGTCAGCGATTTCTTATCCTGCATGCCGCTCATGCGGATCCAGTACCAATCGAGCCCGGAGGACAGAATATTATAGCGGTCACTCTCAAAATGGAGATAATCCATGAATTCCGCTGGTACCCGCGGATTCTGAAGATTGGGAGAATCCATACTCTGAATCCGTTTCCCCGGCTGGCTGTCAAAAGTGAAAAGATAGTAATTTGCATCGTCGTACGGAAAATTTCCATAATCCCATTTATGGGAATTCGCATCGTATTTCCATCCGCCCAAACCTTTTCCGTAAAAAATGATGCGGTCCGACTCATCCATCACGCCATTCTGGTTATCATCCACCACCTGAACGGCAATTTCATTCAGATCGCCGGGCCGCGCTTCATTGACATTGTAGGAAAGTAAATATCCGCCGTAATTATAGAGATGAACCCCGCTCAGTTGAATTTCACCGATGTCAACGCCTTTCGACTTAAGGAAGGAACCGGTGATCTGGTAAACGCCGTCCTCTTTTACGGGAAACCGGAACCACTGACCGGAACTGAAATCATAATTTGCGGCTGCTTTTGCGAAACTGACCTTCACAGGAGAAGCAAAACCCTGCGCCTGCTGATAATTCACTAATTTTTGAGAGAGCACTTTATCCCGGATCGGCCTGCCGGCGGGAGCGGCCGCCAATGCCGCGGTACCTTCGAATTTGAAATCGATACGCAAATGTTTATTGATGAGGACCCGATGGGCCGCCGGAAAATATTGTATGGGATTAATCCTCAACTGGGCCACATTGGCTCCCCTGAAATTCTGGGGTTCTCCCAAACGGACTGTCTCTTCGGGGTAAGGAATGGAACCGGAATAGATCTCCTCGTCGCGGGGCATCTCTTTGATGCCGCCCCGGATATAAACACGGTTCTGCGGAACCACATCCACCCCTTCCCGGGCATCGGATTGCAGAACGCTGACCCGGTAGGTGATCCTGGCCTTTGGAGGAACCGCAAGAGAATACAGCAAATAGGGAAGCGCCGGCTTGCCGGTCTGCTCTTCCATAATGCCGTCATCAAAACGATACAGCAGATAATCGTGAGTGCCAACCGTATCCGGCATTTCACTCACATTTTCCAATTGAATATCTAAAGACAGAGAGTTTGGGGATTGACTGACGACCTGAATTCCGGCAAAAGCCGTAAAGGGAAGGAGCGCCAATATACTGAACAGGGTAAACTTCATTCAAGACTCCGAAAAAATTGAATTCTTTAAAATTCCAAGGGAATACTTTTGTTCCTCAGCCTCCAACCCGGTATAGCAAAGATATTCCTTTGGGTAAGGTTAATATAAACGGATATGCCGCAACTGTGCAAATGCAAAATTAAGTACCTCCCTGCGCACAAAAATGCATATAATTGAGGGATTTATCAGTTCGTCGCGAGATCTGCGGTGTCCGTCTGCCTGCATATTTTTGATGGCACCGGGAAATGCAAAAATCACACGGCATCAAAAAAGATAGCGCAGGTTCACCTGGCCGGTGGCATAATTTACACGCGGGCTGTCCATATCTTTGTAAGTCTTGGGGGCAAAGGTGAGGTGAAGCAATATACGGCTTCCGATATTGTAAAGCACCGATATGCGGGGACTGAACGCCCGGTAATCCCTGGCCACTCTTCTAACGGGCGCAAATCCCCACTCCTTTCTGAGATACCAGTTCAGACCGGTGACAAATTTGAGGTTCCGGATGCGCAGATAAACCAGGCTGAGATCAATGAAATGGCTTCTCAGTTCCCGGCTCACCTGCTGGGCAAATATATCTTTAAAAAACGTTCCGTTGTCTTCTTTTTCCAGTTGGTAAATGGTTACCAAACGCAATCCGTCACTCAATCGCAGGCTGAGGGAATCGGAATAGATCAGTTTGCGGTAGATATAACTGCGCGCCTGGGGTAGAATTTCTTCGAAATCGTAGATGGTGTAATTGGCCAGAATCTTGATCTGATTGGTATGTTCCAGCACTCCGGGGATTGTGAAGCGGAAAGACGGTGCCAGTTGCAGAATCCGGTTCCAGTTGTTGTTAGCGCTGCGGGAGGCATGGATGTAGATCTGGTGGTAAAGATACATATTAAAATTAAGCTTCAGGGCAAAATAGGGACTGAAAATGTGAATGTACCTGAGGTCGGTTATGAATCGCAAATCGTCTTCATCTATGGTCTGAGTGGTATCGGGGGAAGAATACTCATATTTGGTGTAGGAAAATGTCAGGCGTGCCTCATCGCTGGGACTGATCCGCCAGTTTGTGAACAAATTCAGGGCCGCCTGCAATCCCTCCACGTCGTTGCGGGATTCCGATCCCATGCCCGGCAGGCGCGAGGATAAATTTGTCACCTGGCTGTTGACGAGGTCAATCCCGCTTTCGAATTTCGGGCCAGCATATCGCCAGCCGATCCGATTGGCAAAGGTCAATTCCCTGCGGTGATTTAACAAAGAGGGATTGCTCTGGCTCACGTCCCTGTTCTGCAGACGGGTCTCTATTTTCAGCGCACTCCGGTCGGAAGTAATGTAATTTAGCTCATTATACAAAAAGCGGGCATTTACCTCCACATTTTCAAGAAAATCCCCTTGCGCCAAATGATAAGAGTTACTCAGATATTCATATCCAACGCGGATGGAATCGCTGGCAATTTTTGAAAACTGCCTGTTGAAAGCCACATAATACTTGTGTTCCTGATTCTTTCGGCCCGGGAAAAAATAATAGGCGCTGTGCGTGTTGGTGCTATTCACATACCCGCCAATATCATAATGATCCACATCCAGGTTCAATTCCGTATACCAGCCCTGATCGCGGTAGCTGTAAATGTCCTCCGATGCCCATCCGGCGCCGGGCGTGAGCTTGACATTCGGCACCGGAAAGTAGCTGAACTGCTGGAGAAAAAGGTGTTTGCTGAATTTTACGAATGAGTTTTGGTCGGAAAAAATATGGGAGCGGAGGCGGGTGGAGGTCGCGTAATAATCATTGAAACGATGTTCCCACCAGGTCTGCAGATTGTTTTCATCCTTCCATTTTTTCTCGTCATACCGCTGCCGGAAAAGGTTGCTGGTAAAGCGGTTTTCGAAGAAAAACCGGTTTTGCAGTCCGGTTTGGTAATTGAGATTTAAATTCCCTTCCCAGTACCAGCTGATGTTATCTTTGGTCAGATTAAGCTGATAATTCCTGAACTGTGCAAGAAGTAATAAGGGGAATAAGAAGGGCAGAGAAAATATGATAAGTCGTTTATTCATGCAGCCAGCGTTATTCGTATAAAATCCAGGAAATGTCCGGGCAAAAAAACCGGCTAATCAACAGCTTTTAAAAGTTAGAATTTTGGCAGTATAAAAATCAATGAAAATGTGGATTTTTTCTGAGGCGATTAAAGGAAGCATCCCGGCTGTCTAACGGGGTTCAACCATGTAGACATCTTCATTTTTCTTCTTCATGTTATACTTTTCCCTGGCCATCTTCTCGATATATTTCTTATCATTCTTCAGCTTGTCAATTTCTTCCCTGAGTTCCTTGTTGGTTTTCAATAATTCCTGCTTCTGCTGTTTCAACTTCTCTTTTTGCTGATGAAGCGAATATAATTTGATCAGGGATTTGTTGCCGGTAAAGAAGATCAGGAATATTGCCAGGAACAGGCCAGCTAATACCCAGCGCAGAATGCCGGGCCGTTTTCCGGTAGCTTTTCTGTAACGTCCCGGGGGAGACTTCTTTTTATAGGTCGTTGTTTTATTCATAAGAAATAAAAGAGGGGGGAAGACAGCCTCCCCCCTTTTGGTGATAAATATGGAATTACTTTCTCAGAACATTATTTCCGTAGAAGCGGGCTTCAGTGCCAAGCAGCTCTTCGATCCGCAGAAGCTGATTATATTTGGCAATACGGTCGCTGCGGGAAGCCGAACCGGTTTTGATCTGTCCGGCATTGACCGCCACCACCACATCCGCGATGGTGCTGTCTTCCGTTTCGCCGGAGCGGTGGGAAACAACCGCGGTGTAACCGGCTCTGTGGGCCATTTCGATACAATCCAGCGTTTCGGTGAGTGTTCCGATCTGGTTCAGTTTAATCAGAATGGAATTGGCTACTTTTCTTTCAATTCCCATCGCCAGGCGATCGGTGTTCGTCACAAAAATATC
>JARRQT010000218.1:0-6255 GCA_037381445.1 Calditrichia bacterium | reverse complement strand
TCCTGATCCGGGGCCGGCAGCGCCCGGCGATCTACCTTCCCGTTGGGCGTCAGGGGAAGTTTCTCCAGAAATACAAAAGTGGATGGTACCATGTAATCCGGCAGATCCTTCAGCAAAAATTCCCGCAGTTCGCTTTGCCGGGGCACCTTCCCATCGGTGGCGACGATGTAAGCCGCCAGCCGTTTATCGCCGGGTATGTCTTCTCTGACGACAACAATTGCACTTTTGATTTGATCATGTTTATCAAGAACCGCTTCAATTTCTCCCAATTCTATTCTGAAACCCCTCACCTTGACCTGGAAGTCTTTCCTTCCCAGGAATTCGATCTTCCCATCGGGAAGATATCGTACAAGGTCTCCGGTTTTATAAAGTCTTTCCCCCGGGGAATTCCCAAAAGCTTCAGGAATGAATCTTTCTGCAGTAAGATCCGGCCTCTTTAAATAGCCTCTCGCAAGACCAATTCCGCCAATATAAAGTTCACCCGGCACACCAATCGGGACCGGGTTCAACCTCGAATCCAAAATATAATGTCGCATATTTGGTATGGGATCGTACATGGGAACAGTCTCGTTTCTCAAGATATTCTCTTCGATCCGACCAATAAGAGATCCCACAGTTATTTCTGTAGGTCCATATATATTGTAAAAATTCTTATCCGCTAACCAAGGTTCAACTGTCCTTCGGGTAAAACTTTCGCCCCCGCAAACAACTGTCTCCAGATAAGGCAAATCATTATTCGAAATCATTTCCAGTACAGAGGGGGTCATCACAAAATTAGTGATTTTATTACTTTTTAAAAACCTGGTCAGCTCAGAAATATCCATGACTTTTTCTCTTGGAATGATGAACAAGGTTGATCCCGAACAAAGCGCCATGAAAATATCTGCCACCGAACCATCAAAGCTGAGTGAAAAAAATTGGAGAACCCGTTTGCCAGGTTTAAGATTGATCCTTTTAATATAGGAAAGAGTAAGGTTGCATAAACCTATTTGATTTATCATCACCCCTTTAGGGGTGCCGGTAGATCCTGAGGTGTAAATGATATATGCCAGGTTGCCGGGTGCGATATTTAGAGGTAAATTTTCTGCGCTTTCCCCGGCCAGCTCCGCCTGCTGCCCGTCCAAAAAAACAACTTTCATCCTATCCTTTGGTAATTTACTCGTTAATTTCCGCTGGGTGAGAAGGATGTCTGATCCTGAATGTTCCGCCATGTATGTCAGGCGCTGCAGGGGATAATCGGGATCCAGGGGAAGATATGCACCTCCGGCCTTCAATATCCCCAATATTGCCACAATCATCTCGGCCGAACGCTCCATATAGACTCCCACCACCACCTCAGGCCCAACGCCAATCTTCCGCAAATAGTGGGCAAGCCGGTTTGACTGCCTGTTGAGTTCATCGTAGGTTAAAGTAAATCCGTTATGATTTAGTGCAGGCATATCTGGCGTTTGGGCTGCCTGCTGTTCGAAGAGGGACCGGATACATGGTTTTGTGTCAAAATTCGTTTTTGTTTTATTCCATTCAACAAGCAATCTCGAAAGTTCATCTTTTGGCAAAAATGGGAGCGATTCAATATGCATGTCAGGATGGAGCAGAACATTCTCAAGCAATATCCGAAAATGTTCCAGGAAGCGCTGTATCGTATCCCGATCAAAAAGATCAGTGTCATACTCAAGCTCAACTGAAAGCTCACCTTCAGGCAATTCACCCAATACCAGCGTAAGGTCATATTTTGCCGTCCTGCTTTCGATCTCCACATTACTTACTCTGAGGTTAGGCAAAGCAAAATCCCCAACAGGCACGTTTTGATAAACAAACAGAACCTGGAAAAGAGGAGATTGAGACATGTTTCGATCCGGCCTGAGTTCTTCAACAAGAATTTCGAAGGGTAAATCCTGATTTTTGAATGCTTCCAAAGAAGTTTCTTTTACAGTTTCCAGCAATCCGCGAAAAGTTGACTTTGGATTCAGCCTGGTTCTGAGAACCAATGTATTGACAAAAAAACCGATCAGATTTTCGGTTTCTTGCCGATTGCGGTTTGCTATAGGCGTTCCGACACATAGATCATATTGTTCGGCATAGCGGAATAAAAGCAATTTAAATCCTGCAAGAAGAGTCATGAAGGTTGTTGCTCCCTCCTCATAGGACAATCTTCTTAAATTATCCAGGAGGGTTTTGGGGAATGTCTGTTTTGCACTTGAGCCATGATTCGATTTAAATGCCGGCCGGGGCTTGTCAGTTGGAAATTCCAGTTTAGCGGGATGTCCGGCCAGTTGCTCTTTCCAATAAACAAGTTGTTCCTTTTTCTGCTCACCTTTCATCCATCTGTGTTGCCAAACAGCAAAGTCAACATATTGAATAGGCAAAGCGGGGAGAACCGGTTTCTTCCCGTCAATAAGGGAACCATATAGTATTGAAAATTCTTTGATAAAAATTCCAACAGACCATCCATCTGAGACGATATGATGCAGGACCAGCAACAATACATATGCATTGGGACTCAATACAAATAAAGTGAGGCTAATCAGGGGGCCATTGGCCAGATCAAATACTGTTTTACTTTCTTCATCAATTTTTTGGCCCAGCATGGAGTCCCTCTGCTCAATCGGGAAAATGCTCAGATCCACCAGTTTTAAGGGGAGCGTTTTTTTCGTGCCGATCACCTGAACCGGAGTCTCATTCACCACCGCAAAAGTGGTTCTTAGACTTTCGTGACGGGCAACTATCCCATTGATTGCCTTTTGCAAAACATCTATATTCAGCACCCCTTCCATCCGTATGGCAGCGGGGATATTGTAGGCTGTGCTATCCGGCTGCAGCTGCTGCAGAAACCACAATCTCTGCTGAGCAAAAGAGAGCGGGAAGGTATTTGACAAACCTCCTCGCTTCCTAAGCCGGAGTTCCAGCAGCTTCCTTTTTTCAGGAGAGAGTGTTTCCATCAATTTGGATATATCAGTCATTCTCCTCTCCAGTTCTGTTCCGGGATTGGGTTTCTTTTTCCAGCAAAGCTCTGGCTTCCTCATCAGATAGTTCAGTAAGATCAGCTAATAAATCATCCAGACTAGTATCGCCCCGCTCTGCCATCCCAATTTTTTCATCAGTTTCAGTTTCCTGCCTCTCTTGTATTTCTCTGATGACATGAGCTAATCCCTCAACGGTCGGCGTTTCAAATATTTGCCTCAAAGGCAGCTTTATCCGGAAAGCGGTCTGAAGTCTGGATAAAAATTGGGTTGCTAGGAGCGAATGGCCCCCCAATTTGAAGAAATTGTCATGAACTCCTATCTTTTCTGCTCCCAATAGTTGAGAGCTAATATCAACAATTTTCTCCTCGATCTCATTCCGGGGAGCAAGGTAGTCTGTATTTGAGTCAGCACTAATATTATCCGGTTTTGGCAATGCCCTCCGGTCAATTTTGCCATTGGGCGTTAAAGGCATTTGCTCCAATACCACAAATAACGGTGGAATCATGTATTCAGGAAGACTTTTTCGAAGGAAATTCTGAAGAACTTCCTTATCCGTGATCCTTCCATATTCAGAGACCAGATAGGCAACCAGCCGGACATCTTCCGCAACATCATTTCGGGCAACAACCTTCGCTTCACGGACAGAGGGGTGAGCAGTCAGGGCGGATTCGATCTCACCTAATTCAATCCGGAAGCCCCTTATTTTCACCTGATTATCTTTTCTTCCTATAAATTCTATGTTGCCATCCGCATGATATTTAACCAGATCTCCGCTTTTGTAGAGGCGTTCGCCTTCTGTCTGACTAAAGGGATCAGGCACAAATTTTTCCGCTGTTAAATCCGAATGATTCAGATAGCCTCTTGCCAAACCAACGCCCCCGATATGCAGTTCCCCTCCCACCCCCACCGGAACAGGCTGCATAAATTCATCCAGCACATACAACCGGAAGTTCGCAATGGGTTTGCCTATAGGCGGTCCCTGCGGGTAAGTTCCCTGGCAGAGGTGCATGGAAGCGCACACTGTTGTTTCCGTAGGCCCATATGCATTGAAAAATCGCCGCTTTTTATTCCAGTGAGCCACAAGTTCTCCGCTGCACTTCTCGCCTGCCACTATGATGGTATCTAAATCCGGCAAGGGTTCCTGCGGCAAAACAGACAGCACCGAGGGCGGCAATGTGATGGTTGTGACCTTCATATGCCTGAGCATATGCACCAGGGCCTGTCCGGATGTCACAACTTCCAGGCTGGCCAGATTCAGTGTTGCTCCGCTGAGGAGCGCCATGACAAACTCCCAAACCGAAGCATCAAAACTGAGAGAAGAGAATTGAAATATCCGGCTTCCCGTTTTCACACCAAAATTATCCTGCTGAGCAATAGCGAGATTGCATAATCCACGATGGGCGAGCATCGTGCCTTTGGGTTTTCCGGTGGAACCGGACGTATAGATAACATAGGCGAGGTTATCGGCATGAATAAAATTTTTCGGGTTCTCGTTATTTTGCGATGCAATTATCTTCTCGTCCCTGTCAAAGCAGACAATTTTTCCGGAATAATTCGGAAGCAAATCCAGCAGAGATTCACGGCTGAGCAGAACCGGAATTTTGGAATCGTTTAACATGTAAGCCAGCCGCTCGCCGGGATAAGACGGATCGATTGGAAGGAAAGCACCGCCGGCTTTCAATACAGCCAGCATGCCGGCCACCATTTCAAGCGAACGGTTTACAAAAATACCAACCGGCACATCATTCTTCACACCCAGCTTTCGGAGATAATGCGCCAGCTGATTTGCCTCGCGGTTCAACTCCGAATAAGTCATCTGTTCAGTAGCAGAAATCATAGATTCAGATGGAGTAAAGGTTACGGAGATACTGTCGGGCTGCGCTTCAACTAATTTCTCAAACCATTCATGAACACAGAGACTATCCGGATAAGCTCGTCTTGTCTCGTTCCATTTTTTTACCATCTGGTGATATTCATCGGCAGGTACAATTGGAATATTTGATATTACCTGTTTCGGATTATGCACTACCTTGTCCAGCAAGGTCTGGAAATGAAGAGACATTCTGAGAATCGTAGACTTATCAAACAGATCAGTGTTATATTCAAAATATCCGATCATTCCGTTGTCATTTTCTGACAGCGTTAAAATCAGGTCATATTTTGAAATGCCGCTTTCGATTTCATATGGTGTAATTTTTAGACCAGAAAGTTCGATCGGTTTAATGGGGAAATTTTGAAAAACAAATGCTACCTGGAATAATGGCGAATGGCTCATATCCCGCTCAGGCTCCAACAACTCGACCAATTGTTCAAATGGCAAGTCCTGATGCGCGTATGCGCCCAACGTCACTTCCCTTACCTGGCGCAGCACATCAATAAAAGAAAATTGGTTATCGAATCGGGCTCTGAATACCAGAGTATTGACAAAGAATCCAATGAGGTTTTCAGAGTCAAAATGTGTGCGATTGGCAATGGGAGATCCTACCAAGATGTCGTTCTGATGGCTGTATCGGTATAGAAATGTCTGGAATGCTGCCAACAAGAACATAAAGGGCGTTACCCCGGTTTCTCTGCATTTTTCAAGCAGATTATTATACAGCGTTTCTGATAAGGAAAATTTTGTAGAAGCGCCGTTGAATGTCTGCAAGGGCGGGCGCGGTCTGTCAAATGGGAGTTCCATAATTGGCAGTTCGCCACTCAACTGATTCTTCGAGAATCCTACCCTGCAACCATTCTCGCTGCCAATTAGCGTAATCAAGATATTGAATGGGCAATTCCGGCAGGGGAGACGCCAATTCCTTGCAGAAAGCATCGTACAGCACGCTCAATTCTTTTACAAATACACCCATGGACCAGCCATCAGCAACAATATGATGAATTGTGAGGAGAAGCAAGTGCTCCTGTGTGTTCAAGCGGTATAGTTTGAATCGGAAGAGAGGCCCCGTACTTAGAAAGAAGGGAAGAAGTGCAGAGCGGGTGGCCAATCGGGCGGCTTCAGTTTCTCTCATGTCCGCATTGAGATCGGTCAGATCAATTAGCTCGATATTAGCCGGCACATTCTCTTTGATAAGTAGATGAGGCTTTCCACTTGAACTGATAAACAGAGTACGGAGTACCTCGTGCCGATTGACAATTTCCTGCAGGCTGGATTCAAGAGCTGAAAAATTCAGTTGTCCCTGCAGACGAACCGCTGAATTAATATTGTAATAATTGCTATCCGGAACCAGTTGATCAAGAAACCAGAGGCGCTGTTGGGTAAAGGAAAGAGACAACTCGCCATCGCGGGGAATTC
>JARRQT010000217.1:0-5814 GCA_037381445.1 Calditrichia bacterium | reverse complement strand
TTTCACATCGCCCTGCAGAAAGCTTTTGCGTCCGTCCACCGAGAACGTAATCTGGTGGGCGGTATATTTCACGGGCCCTTCCAGGCCGGACGCTGATTTTTTCTTCAGTGAATCGGGTTTCTGCCGGGCGGAGAGTGAAGAGCTGTCCGGGGCAGCGGTTTGGGCAAAGGCCGCACTGCCAAGCCCTCCGAAGAAAACAACAGAGAGCCAGAAAAACAGGTGGAATTTTTTGATATGCAGAAGTGCTGTTAAAAATTTATTTTGCATTTCCATTAGCTTTTATCGAATCCTTTTCCCGCCGCACTCCCAGGTATATACGAGCCGGATGCCAAAAGTTAACATGAAACAGGGGAAAAAAATACCATTGTTTCACAAATTGGATGGCGGAGTTTGTCATGAAACAGCGAAAAAGAGCGGGAAAATCCTGATCAATGATTAAATGGCGTCCGGCCGTGTGCTGTTTGTGCGTCACTCTATCCGCAAAAACCAGCCGGCGGTTCCACCTCAATTCAATTGCAGCGATTGAAGGCTAGCCGCTGAACTGGTATTTTTCGAAGGGGATTGCCGGTTGGTAGAGGAACAGTTTGCGCCACAGGTTCACCGTGGTGGCGGTATCGAATTCGCAATAGCGCTTGATCTGCTCCCACCGCCCTTTGTTGTAGGCTTCCAGCACCTGGCCGCCGGAGAGTTCGTCCTTGGGGCTCGGCATGCCGTGCAATTCCGCCAGAATCCCCAGCGGCAGGACTTTCTGCATGTCCCAGTTATAGTAATGCATCATAACATCGAAGTGGGGGTCGGAGGAAAAACGGCGCAGGTCACAGAAACGTTTGCTGGAAGGGGGAATACTGTGGTGTGCCATTCTCTGCAGGATAAAGGGGATGTCAAACGACAGGCCGTTGTAATGAATGAAGACGCCCCGGTGATTTTTGACAAGCTCGTTGAATTCCAGCAAAATGTCTCTTTCTTCGTCACCGTAAAATGATTTCAGACGAATGGTTTCCTCCGGCGAGATGTAGGCCACGCTGATGCAGATAATTTTCCCGAAATCGCCGTGAATGCTGGCAAAGTAGTCGTAATCGAATTCAGGGTCGCGGTCCTGCCGGCGCCCGATTTTCTCCAGCAGCTTCTCCTGCACGGCGGGGCTGTAGTAGGTCAGCGCCCGCGCGGGGACGGTTTCGATGTCCAATGCAAGGTGGTCAAGCCGCATAACTGTTTCTCCTTTCTGGAAATTTTACGGACGATTGCTGGTTCAACTGGCGATGGAACAATTGTCTTCCTGTTCCCTGCTAATCAACTTACTCAATTTCATAAATGTAAGAAAAGTTTGCGGCTTTTAAAATGATAAAATCTCCCGCAATTTTTACTTTTGGGAACTTAACCTTATATGGGAGGTTTTTCTCTTCCAAATCGATTTTACGGTCACCAATTTTTCTCTTTATTATGTTTCCGGATTTTCATATCTTTTTCTTAAGCGACAAATGGGAACCGGACTTCTTCAGCGTAGAAGGTCCGCAGAGACAGGGTTGGTTTCATCCGAATTCATCCAAACTGAGCCAGATTCATTTAAGAAAGTATAAAAAATGGGATCTCAGCTTCCCCGGCGAAATAGCCGGGCCGGGAAGCCGTTCCGCTGCTGAGAAGTAAATGGAGATAGATCCCCAAAAACATAAAAGAATAATCGGATTTGTTTTCAAAGTAATGAAACGGGAAAGGATTCTTTATGAAACGTCAGGGATTGTTGTTTCGATTATTTATACTATTAACCGCGATTCTGTATTTTTCATCCTGCGAAGTCAATAGAAATCCGGTGGGTTTCATTTCCGGGAACCTGCATTGGGAACAGGCAAACGGTCCCTATGGCGGCATGGCAAACGATATTGTGCAGGGGCCGGATTCCCGCCTTCTGGCTTCCTCTGATTTTGGCGGTGTATACCTTTCCGGAGATCTGGGTGCGAGCTGGGTGAATATCGGATTGCGGGGTGCAGGCATCGTAAAAGTATTTATCGCCAGCGATGGAGTCTTTTATGCCGGCACTCAGGACGGGCTTTATTTTTCCGAGAATGACGGGGAAACATGGCATAAAGTCAATTATGGCCCGGCAGGCATGATACTCCAGATCTATGAAAATACCGGCGGCACATTGTTCGTTGCCTCAGGAGGGGGATTATTTTACAGACCCGTCGGGGGAAAAATTTGGCAGGAGATTGAGGGCCCCGGAGCAGAATCGGTACTGGCCGTGGCGGAAGGAGGGCCGGACGTCCTTTTTGTGGCGGCAGCAGCAGGAATTTTCCGTTCTGATGATAACGGGATTAGCTGGGAAAGGATACCCATTGACGATCAGTATTTTAGATTGATCATCAAGGGGAAATCCGGGAATTTATTGGCAGTGGGTCTTTCCTCAACATCTGAAAGGGTATATTTGTCAAAAGATGATTTCCGCACCTGGGAGCAGGTTTTTGAGACATCCGGACCTATTTACAATCTCACGCTGGATGAGCAAGACAACTATTATCTCGCCGCTCCCGCAGGGCTTTATTTTTCAAATAACCAGGGCCGCGCCTGGCATTTACTGCTGGCGGAAACCACGTTTGGCATCGCGCCGACCCGGCAGGGCGTGCTGTTGGCGGCCGCCGGCGACGGCATCTTCCGTTCCGCGGATGCAGGGCTTACCTGGCAGGAAAGCAATCATGGATTGAGTGCGGTCACATTCAGTGCTCTGGCCGTGGCGCCGCTGACCGGAGCGGTTTATGCAGGCTCAGGGCAGGGGTTTTACCGCTCCACGGATCGCGGCGAAAGCTGGCAGAAAAGAAGCGATAAAAATTTTTACGGCGTGGTGGCAGTGAGCGCCATGGGTTTTGTCTATGCGGCACATTACATGGTAACGCCTGATAGTACTTTTCTGGAACGTTCAGCAGACGGCGGCGCCACCTGGCAGGATGTCTCGCCGCCTGCTATGGTCACTGCGCTGACCTTTAACCGGGAGAACCGGCTCTATGCTGCGACCCGGAACGGCGTCTATTATTCGCCGGATAACGGGAATCACTGGAATTCTGCCGGACTGCAGGGCCAGGAATTGCTTTCCCTGGCTTTTAACGGCGAACGCCTGTTTGCCGGATCCCAGTCCGACCTTTTTTACAGTGATGATAACGGCAGGAGCTGGGTGCGTCTGGACAGCCTTTCCGCGCGCCAGATCTGCGCAAATTCCCATGGCCATATATTTTTAAATGAGGATGTCCGGATTCAAAGGTCTGTGGACGGCGGGAGAACCTGGACGGTCCTTGACCTGCCCTTGAATGATAAATATACGCGAATAGCCTATCTGCTGTGCGCTCCCGGTGGGGGACTGATGGCGGCTGTCCGCGGGGAGGGAATACTGGTCTCAACCGATGATGGTGACCACTGGCAGTTTGAGAATGAAGGCCTGCCTTCGAAATATGTTGATATGCTGGCTATGCATCCTCACGGGAGAATATACGCCGGGGTGTTCAAAGGCTCCATCTACCGCACCCGCGGCTTTGCGGAATAGGAAACCCTGCCGATTATCAGAAATGTCTGTTCTAAAAAGGAGACTTATAAACACAAGAAAATATGCGAAAAAATAGTCGGGTTTGTTTTAAAAATAAAGCATATGGAAAGACCTTTATGAATGGCCAGAGATTACTTTTTTCGATTATCTGTTTTGCTGTTCCCCTTCTGTATTTTTCTTCCTGCGGAGTGGACAAAAGTCCGGTGAACTTCATTTCCGGGCACCTGCATTGGGAGCCGGCCAACGGCCCCTATGGCGGTAAGGTCAATCATATTGTGCAGGGACCGGATTCCCGCATTCTGGCTGCAATGGATTACGGCGGCGTCTACCTATCCGGGAATCTGGGAGAGAGCTGGGAATATATCGGGCTGAGAACTGTCAGAATAGTAAAATTATTCGTCGATAGTTACGGGGTATATTGGGCGGGTTCGGATTATGGGCTTTATTCCTCAAAAGACGAAGGTGAAAACTGGCATCGGGTTGAGCAAGAGAGCTTCGGTCAGATATATCAAATCTATGAGGATTCAGCGGGCGGGCTATTCATCGTTTCCATCGGCAGATTATTCTACAGACATGAGAGGGGAGGCATCTGGCAGAAAATTGAGGCGCCGGAGTCGGCAGCAATCCGGGGCGTGGCGGTGGGAAAGTCCGGCGCTCTTTTCGTGACGACGACGAAGGGATTATATCGCTCTATAAACAGCGGTTCATCATGGGAAAAGCTTCCTATTGACATCTGGGATTCAATGATCGCGGAGGCAGGAAACGGAAATCTATTGCTGTATGGGGCTTCCACCGATGGCAGCCGCATCTTCTTATCCAAAGATGATTTTCGGACCTGGAAGCAGATTCTCGAAATATCTGGTCCCATCTACAATCTCTCGCTGGATGCGGAGGGAAATTATTATTTGGGCGCACAGGAAGGACTCTATTTCTCCGACAACGAAGGCCAGGCCTGGCATTTGCTGATGCAGGAATGCACTTTTGGCATTGCCCCAACCCGGCAGGGCGTATTGCTGGCAGCGACCGGCGATGGTATAGTCCGATCTGCTGATGCCGGGCTTACCTGGGAGGAAAGTAATTACGGATTGATGGCCTTCACTTTCAATGCGCTGGCCGTGTCTCCCTTGACAGGGGAGGTTTATGCGTGCGGTCCGCAGGGGCTTTACTGCTCAATAGACCAGGGAGAAAGCTGGCAGAAAAGAAGCGACGACTATTTCACCGGCACGCTGGCGGTGAATATTAAGGGATTCATCTATGCGGCATATGGCTTTTCTTATTCCGAAAGCCTCTGGCGTTCGGCGGACGGCGGCGCCGCCTGGCGGGATGTGTCACCCCCGGCGCGAGTCAATGCGCTGGCTTTTGGCCCAAGTGAATTTCTCTATACAGCCACAATGAATGGAGTGTACTATTCACCGGACAACGGCCATAACTGGCTGTCAGCAGGCCTGCAGGAATACGATTTGACGTCTGTGGCTGTTGCGGGTGAGCGGATACTCGCAGGATGGTTGCCGGATCTTTTTTATAGCGACGATAACGGTCGAAACTGGGTGCAGCGGGACACACTTTCCGTGCGCCAGATCTGCGTCAATTCCTGGGGCCATATCTTTTTAAATGATAACCTGCGGATTCGAAGGTCCGTCGATGGCGGGAAAAACTGGAAGGTTCTGTATCTGTCTCCAGAGGGTAAAGGTGCCCGGATAATCAGTCTGCTGTGTGCTCCCCGCGGCGGGCTGATGGTGGCCACCCACGGGAATGGCATACTGGTTTCGGCCGATGACGGGGACCACTGGCAGGTTGAGAATGAGGGCCTGCCTTCGAAATACATTGATGTGCTGGCAATGGATCCCAATGGGCGGGTGTATGCCGGGGCGCGCGGCGGCTCCATTTATCGTACCCGCGGTTTCACAGACTAGGAAATCCTGTTTTCTTCAGTAAAGTTCTTTCTAAAAAGAGGATCGGGATGTCATTCGACGCCGGTTCACTCACAGAATAGAATAAAAAACCCCGGTGCGGGACCGGGGTCATCTCTTGAAAAGCCTTAAATTCCCTTATGCTTTGCGGACGGACTGCGCCTGCAAGCCTTTGGGACCGGTGGTAACTTCAAATTCCACGGTCTGGCCTTCGTCCAGCGTGCGGTATCCCCCGTCATCCTCGATGGCTGAATAGTGAACGAACACATCTTCGCCCTCTTCACGACTGATAAAACCAAAACCTTTGGAACTGTTGAACCACTTGACGATTCCTTTTTCCATGACATTACATCCTTACAATAAAATTAAACTTCGTAT
>JARRQT010000216.1:0-6316 GCA_037381445.1 Calditrichia bacterium | reverse complement strand
CGGCAGGGATGGTATGCTCACTGCGTTTATGTCTGAAAATCGCTTCTAATTCTGATAAAGCGAGTTCCGGAAAGCGTCGAAGGAGTAGTCCCTTCCCAGGAAATCCCGGACCATGTCCGCGGCATGCTTCAATCCGCCCTGCTCCAGGATCTTGTGACGGTAGCTCAGCGCCACTTCCGGATTCAGCAGGCCATTTTTCTGAAAAACGCTGAAAAGGTCTTTGGCGATCACCGTGGACCACTGATAGGTGTAATAGACCGCGGAATACTCATCCAGGTGGCCGAAAGAGAGCTGCATATGGGTGCCGTCGATGAAGGCAAACGGCGTGTATTCCGCCTGAAGCTCGCGCACCATTTGATCGGGATTAAAGCGCTTCGGGTCGCGGTTGTAGAAGTTCAGCGAGACCGCCGAATAGAATATCTGCTGGCGGGTGTCCAGACCCAGACCGCAATTGCGGGCCTGCAGCATCTTCGAGATCAGTTCGCCGGGGATGGTGTCGCCGGCCGCATTCACCGCAAAGGTCTTCAGGATTTCCGGTGACCATGTCCATTCTTCCAGCATGGTGGACGGCGTTTCCACAAAATCCCACTCCATGGCGATGCCGGAAATGCCCACCCAGCGCTGGTCTCCGGCAAACAGATGGTGCAGCAGGTGGCCGAATTCATGGAAGAAAGTGCTGACCTGTTCATGTTCCATCAGACCGGGCGTACCGTCGCCACCGGGGAAATTGCACACCAGGGCCGCTTCCGGCAACTGGCGGCCTTTTACGCCGGTGATGACCTGGCTCATCATGGCATGCTGGTATTTATTTTTGCGGGGATGCATATCAAGGTAGAAACGGCCGATCAGTTCGTCGCCGCTCCACATTTCATAGGCTTCCACGCTGGAATCCCACACCGGCACATCCGCCTTCTTATAGGTGACGCCGAACATTTTACCGGTGATGTCGAACAGCCCCTGTTTCACCCTGTCATAGGGAAAGTACTGGCGAAGCTCCTGGGAATCAAAATCATATGACTCCTTTTTCACCAGCTCCGAAATGTAACCATATTGCCAGCTTCCCACGGCTTTGGCGCCGGGGATTTCCTTCTGCAGTCTGGCAAGCAGTTCATCATAATCCGTTTTGGCGCGATCGCCGGCCACTTCCGCCACCTTGTCGATGAACTCCTGCGCCGCCCGGGGCGTGCGGACCATTTTGTTTTCCGTTTCATACTGGGCGTAATTGTCATACCCCAGCAGCCGGGCCAGTTCGTAACGCTTTTCCAGCATATTCTGCATCACTTCGACATTGGCGGGATATCCGCGCTGGCGGTTCAGCTTGTAGAACTCACTGCGCCGGGCATCCGATTTGGCATAGGACATAAAAGGGAGATAATCGGGATAATCGGTGGAGAGGGTTATTTTCCCTTCCGGTCCGGGCTGGTGCGCCTGGATGTAATCCTGCGGCAGGCCGGCGAGCTCATCCGGGGAATCCAGTTTCAGATAGCGGACATCTTCACGGATATTCCGTCCGAATTCCTGGCTGATCTTGACCAGCTCATCCTGCAATTGGCGGATTTTCTGCCGCGTCTCAGGATCTTTATCCACCCCTGCCCTGCGGAAATCCTGCAGCAGTTTCTGAACATAGCGCTGCGTTCCGGCGTCCTCTTTCGAGACATCGAGCGCGGAAACCGCATCAAAAACGGGGCGTGATAGCTGCATTTCGGTTTCCAGTTTGGAGAACTTCTGTTCGTACTCCGCCGCAGCCGCCCGGATGTCCGGATCGGGATGCACATTCTGGTACAGGCTGGTGATATTCTGGTTGCGGTCCAGGATGGTCCAGAAATCGTTCAGCGGTTCCAGGACGGTCTGCACCGTTGCCGTCCCTTTGAAATTCTGAAGCTGATCCAGGATACGGCCGGCCTGGTTCAAATCGCTTTCGCATTTTTTGCTGAAGGCAGCAGCCGCGTCCTTTTGGGCCGGACTGTCCGTTTCCGCGGCCAGATTGCCGACCAGCAGCGCGCCGAAAACAAAAAAGAGTGTGAGCAGGCTCAATAAAACACGTTTAAAAATGGTCATCAATTCCTCCATAGATTAGTAAAAATAGCCTTTTTGATATTAGTAAAACCTTGATAGCTACGGCAAAGAAGCCGGGAGAGTTGCGCGAATTTTATCAAACCTATGCCGGATTTGGTAATCTATCTCACCCGGCATGTCATCAGTATCCGCATTCCGAAAAATTTCATAACAAATTTGCCTGCATTTTGAGACGGAATCATCTCTCTATTAATTTTCCCGGGCGCAGCCACGCCATAAACTTTACCCAAATGGATTTAAGACTTCTTATGAAATCCTGAAAATAGAAAAATTTTTTATTTCAAAATTGAATAGCAGGCTATGTATTCTCAGGGATTGATGGCATTCAGATCCAGCAGCCATTGACGGCTGATGGTCACCAGTTTCCGGGTGAGGTCCGGTTTGGCGGGATTCATATGACCCGCGTCCAGCACCATCACCGTTTTGGGTTCCGGCGTGAGTGACTGCAGTTTTTTCCAGCAGTTCTGCGGAATCTGGTGATCCTGTTTTCCGTTTATGACCAGAAATGTTCCCTGCATATGCGGCAAATGCGCTTCCGGTTCGACGGGTTGAATGGCGGTGGAAGCCAGCCAGGCGACGGCATAGCGGGGCAGCGGCGGCAGAAATTTGAAGTTTGCCTTCAGCAGCCTGAAAATGTCCGCTCCCCCGTAAGCAATAACGGTCGCAGCCGGCGGCGATTGATGGGAGGCCGCCAGATGATTCACCGCCGGCACAAACATGGCGCCAAAGCTGTATCCCAGCAGGCTGATCCGTTGGTGATCGGACCAGGGCTGCTGAAGCGCCCAGCGAAGGACTGCTTCCACCTGTGCGGGCACTTTCAGGACTGATTGCCGGATGACCGGGACCTGGGTCAGCGGGGTGCCGTCGTACCAGTAGCGGGGCGAATAGGGATATTCATAGGCAATCAGCGCATTGCTGCCATGGGCCGGGACATACTGCAGGCTCTCCCGTCCGATTTCCAATCCGCCCAGAATCACCAGGCTGGGAATACCATCGGGCACCGGGTGGGCAGGCAGGCTTACCGTAATGCGCAGCGAATCCAATCCTTCCGCGGAAAGCGTAAAATCGATATACGTTCTGTTCTCGTCCTCCAGCGCCACGGGATAAGCATGCTGACGCACCACGCGCAAATCGGGGCTGCCCCGGTCCAGCGCCGCCAGGGGATCCCGCAGATGCTGGTAAGTCGCCCACGCCGCGATCACCAGCACAACCAGCAGCAGGAAAATGCCGGAAACCAGCATGAATTTTCTGAGGATATGAGATAAATTGACTTTCATCGGACCGTCCCAAAAAGCTGACAGATTCTCCGGGATGCCGTCATTCCGCTAAATATTTGAAGAAAACCGGACTCCTCGAACCGGCATCAACCCGGCTGTTGAAAAATAAAAAATTCGGTAACAAAATTCATCACTTATAATCCAATTCTTAAAAGATTTTTGATTTTGAAAGGAAACTGCTTAATTTCAAAGGTTTTTTAAAGAAGTCCGGCTATTGGGATAGAAGAGAGTTCAGAACAGTATGGAAATTGCGGGAATACATTTTTTTGGTTTGGAGGTATTGTGGGACAGCCTGGAAGTCACCGGGCTGGTCTTTTTCATGATGGTGCTGGTGGACTGGATAGATGTTCGCACACGCGGAAAAGTCCAGCAGTGGGTTTCCGGACATAAACTCCAGCAGTATTTTACCACCAGTCTGCTGGGCGTCACGCCGGGATGCACTGGCTCATTTATGAATGTGTCCCTTTACATGCACGGATTTCTTACCCTGGGAGCAATTACCGGCGGAATGATTGCCACCAGCGGAGACGCGGCTTTTGTCATGTTCGCCAAATTCCCCAAAACGGCGCTGCTCCTGAATATCCTGCTGCTGTTTCTGGGCATTATTTTCGCCTTTGTCACCGACTTTATTGTCAGGCGTTTCAAAATAAAACACTGCCTGGAATGCGGGCTGCAGGTCTACCACCGCGACGAACACTCCATGGGGCATTACCTGAAAGAGCATGTCTGGGGCCACATCATCAAAAAACATATCGGGCGCGTATTCCTGTGGACATTCTTCGCCCTGCTGCTCATTCATTTTGGGCTGGAATATCTGAATCTGCAAAGTTTTGCCAAAGAGCACACCCTGCTCCTGCTGATCATCGCCGCCGTCCTGGGACTGATCCCCGACGCCGCGCCTCAGTATGTGTTTGTGTTTATGTTCAGCGCAGGACTTATTCCTTTCAGCGTGCTGCTCACCTCCTCCATGGTGCAGGACGGCCACGGAATGCTGCCGCTTCTCTCCTACTCCGTAAGGGATTCGGTAATCATTAAGATATTTAATCTGGCATTCGGTCTGGCCGTGGGTCTGGCGGTGCTGGGCCTGGGATTCTGATCTTATCCGGAAAGAAGGAACCTGCTGTAATGATACATCAGGCCCCTTCTGGCAATTCACATCATTTCACTGATGCCGGACCATCAAATAAAGTCTGACTGTCAAAACAGGTTCAGCACCTCCTCGGCATGGCCTTTGGGTTTGACTTTCTCAAACACATTTTTGATGATCCCGTCTTTGTTGATTACAAAGGTCGTGCGCAAAATTCCCATATACTTTTTTCCGTACATGCTTTTTTCTCCCCAGGCGCCGTAGCTCTCCGCCACGCGGTGCTCCGGGTCGCTGAGCAGCGGGAAATTCAGATCCTGCTTCTGCTTGAAGCCCTGGTGCGATTTCACACTGTCCGGACTGACGCCCAGCACAATGGCGTCCCTGGTATCAAATTCCCGGATGTTATCCCGGAAAGAACAGGCTTCCGTGGTGCAGCCGCTGGTATTGTCCTTGGGATAAAAATACAGCACAACATCCTTTTTCCCCAGAAACTGGGACAATGAAACCTCATCCCCGCTATCGGACTGCAGTTTGAAATCGGGGGCCTTATCACCGACTTTTAACATTTCAAGATTCCTCCCGTTTGTTTGTGAATTTGGTTTTGTACCATTGCCGGGAACTTTCGATAAGAAGTGCCTGCCTGCTTTCAGTAAGCGGACGCACGCTTATTCCTGCCGGCATTCGGCAGGAAGAGCAGCTTTCTTTTTAAGGACTTCCGGCAATACCGTTTTGTTTAAATAAGCAACATCATAAAAAGGAATTTAGACCAACTGAACCAATTTTCTTCTCCATTGTAAAGATACTGAATGCACCTTATGATGAAGACCGTGTTTGGGTCTCTAAACGGCTATTTCAAGATTGATGAAAGATCGAACTTATGGAAATCCGGATCCTGCATCTGCTGGAAGGCGCCCGAAACGCGAAGGGCTTAACCGTCATTATCGATGTGTTCCGCGCTTTCTCCACCGCCTGTTTTGTTTTCGATAACGGGGCCGGGGCCATCATTCCCATCGGGGATCAGGCCCGCGCCTACCAACTGAAAGAAGCACATCCCGATTTCATTCTCATCGGTGAACGTGACGGGAAAATGCTCCCCGGTTTCGATTTCGGCAATTCCCCGGCCGAGATAGAGCATGTCAATTTCCGGGGCAAAACGGTAATTCAGACCACCAGCGCCGGAACGCAGGGGATTGTCAACGCCGCCGGCGCCTCCCGAATCATTACCGGGAGCTTTAACAATGCCGGTGCGGTGGCAGGATATATTAAATCCCAAAATCCGGGCGCCGTATCGCTGGTCGCCATGGGCCACGCCGGGATTCGCAGGACCCGCCGACTCGGCTCGTATGAGAGATGCCACGCCGGGATTCGCAGGACCGATGAAGATATTCTCTGCGCGCAATATATTCGCTCCCTGCTGAAAGATGATCCGCTTTCCCCCGCTGCCATTAAGCAGCATTTGAGAAAATCTCCCGGATCACAGAAATTCTTCGATCCCCAAATGCCCTGGTTCCGGGAAAGAGATTTCGAACTGTGCCTTTCGTTTAACAGGTTCAATTTTGTTCTTGTAGTGCGGCCTCACGAGGGGGACCTGCTTTGCCTGAAGCGGCAGGACCTCCCTCCTGCAAAAATTGGCTAACCGGACTTTTTGGGATTGCTGGGCCGCATATCAATTTCGCTTACCATGGTCCGGGTCGGCATTTCATAGGCCATAAATGCCATATAGGCAACATCTCCGGGCTGAATCATATTTTCCCGGGGCGTGCCGGTCGGAGAATCACCCGAGCCGAATACCGTATCCACCGACCCCGGGAAAATGGTGACCACGCGGATATCATGTTCCCGGACTTCATGCATCAGACACTGGGCAAATCCGCGG
>JARRQT010000215.1:0-6451 GCA_037381445.1 Calditrichia bacterium | reverse complement strand
AACCAGAGAACCGGCCTGCTGAACATGATCCCCCAGCACCCGGCGGAGCGCAGCGTGCAGCAGGTGGGTCGCGGTGTGATTATACATGGTCGGATTGCGCCGGCCTGCATCAACCCTGGCAATGACCCGGGAGTGAACAATGTTCAGATTCTCAGGGCCTTCACAGACATGAATGATATCATTCCCCTCTTTCTGAACATCCACCACCTGCAGTTCAGCGTCTTCCAGAATAATTTTCCCGCGATCTGCTACCTGCCCACCGCTTTCGGCATAGAAGGGTGTCTCGGTAAGCACAATCTGGAATTTCCCGTTTTTGCGCGCGAATTTGCAAATGTCGGTTTCGGTCTCAAAAACATCATATCCCACAAAATTGGAGGAATCCGAACAGTGGTGCAACACATTCCAGTTGTCCACATGGTCGAACTGGGCGGTGAATTTCCCCGCCTGCCGTGCCCGTTCACGCTGCTTCTCCATTTCCGCATCGAATCCTTCTTCATCCAGAGTCAGATTATGTTCTTCCGCCATAATGCGGGTGAGGTCCAGCGGGAAGCCGTAGGTATCATAAAGCCGGAAAGCCTCTTCGCCGGGAGTCTTGTTGAAACTCTCTTCCTCGGATTGGATGACCTCCATAACATGCTGCTGCCGGATCCTGATTTCCGGGAAGGCTTCACCCATAACCTGCACCACCGCCGGCACCAGCCTGTAAATGAACGGTTCGTACATCTCCAGTTTGCGGGCATAGCGGGAAGCCCTGCGCAGAATCCGTCGCAGCACATAGCCCCGGCCATCATTGGAAGGAAGGGCGCCGTCGGAAATGGAAAAGGTGAGCATGCGGATATGATCGGCAATCACCTGAAACGCCGCATGCTGCTCAGTGGTAATTTTCTCCAATTGCATGCCAGCCAGTTCCGCAATGCGATGCAGAATCGGTCGGAACAGATCCGTATCATAATTTGAGCGGACTTTCTGCAGCGCGGAAACAACCCGCTCGAATCCCATGCCCGTATCCACATGCCTGGCGGGCAGGGGATGCAGTTGTCCGGCGTCATCCCGGTTGTATTGAATAAACACCAGATTCCATAATTCTATAAACCGGCCGCAGTCACCGTTAACCCGGCAGGTATGATTTTCCAGGTGCTGCTTATCGCAAAATTGGGGGCCCAGATCAATATGAATTTCGGAACAGGGCCCGCAGGGACCGGTTTCCCCCATTTCCCAGAAATTGTCCTTTTCTCCGAACCGCAATATCTTGTCATGGGAAATATCGGTCGTTTTACCCCACAGTTTCCATGCCTCATCATCATCTTTGTAGACGGTGGCATATAGTTTATCTTTGGGTAATTTCCAGACTTCCGTCAGCAGTTCCCATGCCCACGAAACCGCTTCTTTTTTGTAATAATCCCCAAAGGACCAGTTTCCCAGCATTTCGAAAAAGGTGTGATGGTAGGTATCATGTCCCACCTCCTCCAGATCATTATGTTTTCCGCTCACCCGGATGCATTTTTGTGAATTGACGGCCCGACTGTAGGGGCGGGTCCCTGTGCCCAAAAAGACATCCTTGAATTGATTCATTCCCGCATTGGTGAAAAGCAGGGTGGGATCGCTCAGGGGCACCACCGGGGAGCTGGGCACAAAGGTATGACCCTTGTTTTCAAAGAATTTTATAAATTCGCTCCGAATTTCCTTTGATGATTTCATAAAATCTTTCCTATAGTCTTAATATTTCCGAATATTATTTGACCTCAAATCCGTTATGAGAGTTTCATTTTGGAATTTTAAAATGTTAAGACGGTCAAACTGTTTTGTTATCTCTCAAAACTCCATGCATTTTGCAAAGGAATTTGACCGAAAAATATAGACAGGGCAATAAAATAAGGCAAGAGATTTATCTAAAAGCATTACGAAACGACGGCCGCTTTCTGTGAGAGCACCTGCCGCACTTTCATTGCCAGCTCCCGGATCCGGTATGGTTTGGGCAGGGTGCCTTCAACTTTCAGATCGGCCGGTACGAGTTTATCACGATCGATATGGCCGCTGGAAAGGATAACTTTTATGGATTTGTCCAGCTCCCGGATTTTCCGGATTGTTTCCACACCGTTCATCTTGGGCATGGACATATCCACGATGGCAAGCTGGTATCTTCGTTTCTTTTGCTGTACAATCCGGATTGCGTCAATACCACTGGCCGCCTCGGTAACAGAGTAACCCAGTGATTCCAGGATTTCTTTCACGGAATCCCTTATCATATTCTCATCATCCACTACCAAGATATTTTCGCTGCCTTTGGGAATCGCATGGCCCCTGGGCTTCGGCGGCACCTGAACTTCCACGAACTTCCGGGGTGTCGGCGGTAAATACAGGTAGAAGGTGGTTCCCTTGTTCACTGTGCTTTCCACATCCACATAACCTTTATGACTTTGCATAATGCCGTAAACCACCGAAAGTCCCAGGCCGGTTCCCTTGCCCACGGATTTGGTAGTGAAGAAGGGATCGAATATTTTATCAAGATCCTCGTTCCTGATTCCGCAACCCGTATCCGTTATGCTGATGCAGGCATATTCCTTTTCCCGCGCGAATTTATCTGCGCGGGGCTTATATTTGGCCATGAAGGTGCGGATTACTATCTCACCGCCGTCCGGCATGGCGTCGCGCGCATTCACCGCCAAATTGATCAGCACCTGCGTCAGCCGGTTTTCATCGGCTTCCACATCATCCACATCCGGATCCAGATCCAGCAGGATCTCATATTCTTTCCCCAACGTTCTCTTGAACATGGTGGAGAGGCGGGTAATTAACTGATTGGGAGAAAATACTTTTACCTGTATATCCTGATTTCTCGAGAACATCAGCAACTGACGGGTCAGATCGGCAGCCCGCTGGGCTGCTTCCGTAATAACATTGGCACGACGGTTAATGCTGTTATTCCCGTTAGCGTCAACCCGGAGTAATTCCGTGTTGGGAATAATAATGCCCAGAATATTATTGAAGTCATGTGCAATTCCGCCCACCAGCGTCCCCAGGCTCTCCATTTTCTGAAGTTGGATAACCTGCTGCTGCGATCTCTGCACTTCACCATACGCCTTTTCCAGGCTGACCGCCTTCTCTTTCAGTGCATGCACCAGATGCATATTATCCAATAGAATGGCAGCCTGATTGGCAAGTGTGCTCAATAAATGCACATCCTCCAGCCGGTAATTCTGGTGGTTATATTTCACGAACAGAATCACCCCAAAGCGGTAATCCTTCTCGCTGATAGGTACGGAGACTACAGAAAAGCGGGAGGCAGCACGAATGCCCAGCATTTCAACTTCTTTCTCGGAAAGCTCAGCGGAATCGAAAACGAATGGTTCGTTTTCCTGATACGTTCTCCAAATTAAATTTTTATTTTCCTGATTGATGGGCTGCAGTCTGTTTCGCAAATCCTCCGAAGAAACAACTGACGGGATTAATTTATCGGATTTGTTTTCCCACAAAAAAATTGCACAGTCGGTGGCTTCCAGCAGGCGGCGGCCATCTTCAATTATTTTTTGCAGGATTTCATTCGCAGCTGTGGAACGCATCATCTGCTGGCTGATATTAATCAATTGTCCAAGATTATGGGCGTTTTTCTTATTCCAGGTGCTCAGCTGCTCCAATTCTTCGGTCTTCACGGTCAGTTCATTGTTGATCCGCTGCAGCTTGGTTTGATTGTGCAGAATTTCTCGCTGTATCTGGATTTTTTCAGTGATATCAATGATAGCGATAATAATGTTCTTAACATAATTCAACTCATCCTGATGACTGGAGACATTCAGTTCCACGACCTTCTTGGTGCCGTCAGTCATTCGCAGCGTGGTCACAAATCCCCGGATATCCTGCATATCCTGAATGATACGATTAAATATGGCATTCAAATCGTCAGGCTGGAAAAATCTGTCCAGATTAATTTTTATCAAAACGCTGGGTTCGACGCCGAAGAAACTGCTGGCGCTTTCGTTTACGCCTTCTATCTGACCAAGCGTATCAGCGATGATAATCGGGATCGGACTCAGTTGGAAGAGCGTTTCCAGATATTTTTTCGATTTATTCAACTCATGGATGTTGTTGTCCAGATTATCAGCCAATGAATTCAGGGAGCGGGCCAATTGCGCAATCTCATCATCACCTTTCACCGGCAGGCGCAGACTCAGGGCAGATTCATTTTGCGAATAATTCTGGATGGTTTCGGTTGCTTCTTTCAATGGATTTGAAATTCTGTTCCCCAGAAAAACGCCTAAAAAGATGAGTATCAAGGCCAGAACAACACTTACAATAATCAAATTCCGGGTTTGCCTGGCTATCTGGGCATTCACCCATCTTAAACTGAACCCGACAATCACATCCCCATAATATTCATCGTGAAAAAAGATGCTCTGCTTCAGTACCAGATAATCCTTGGTATAATTTTGAATCTGGTTCGAATTCAGGGCAGAATTAATCAGTTTAAGGTTTCTGTTGTAATTGTAACCATATGCCATATCTCCGGCTGGATTGGTTACATAAATGAATGAAATATCCTGGTCATTTTCCAGATTCAGCATCAGGTTCTGAATCAATCCGGAATCTGTCAGGTAAAGGCTGGCGCCCAAATTCACCGCAGTGGTTTGAACAATTGTCCGGCCCTTTTTCAGAAGGCTTTCCTTGAGCTGCGATTTGACAGTTGTGGAAAAATATGCATAATATCCCCCTGATAATATCAGAACGATGCTCAATGTCAAAAACCACAATTTTTGTGATAATTTCAATCGACTCAGCAATATTTTACCCGCGGCTCGTTTGTGTTGTTAATTTGGATATCAATATTAAGTCGCAAAAATTTAATTTACCTGTTTCTTCCTGATTAAAAATTTAATCAAGGTTCCGTTTGATGACAATATTAAAATGCGCTGTAAACTTTTATTAATTGGCTTTATTCAGAATTTCTTCCAGGGACTTTGCCACCTGATTGATACTGTACGGCTTTTTCAAGAAGCCGACCATTCCGGAAATGTGCTCATCCGAAGTGGGATGCTCATCAAAACCGGAGGTAAAAATGATGTTGGCGTTGGGATTAATCTTTTTAAGTTCCGAAGAAGTCATTCTCCCATCCATTCTGGGCATTTTCAAATCAAGAATGATGTAATCAATGGCTTTTGAATTTCTTTCGTAATATTCTACCGCATCGAATCCGTTATTGAATTTAATAATCTGATATCCCAGAAAGTCCAAAATATCACCCAAAATATTTAGCACATAATCCTCATCGTCAATTATTAATATTTGAAGATTTTGCGGCGACACCTTTGGCTGCGGCCCACGCTTCGCCTCCTGAGGAATCTCTTCATTCACCGGAATATAAAGGTCAAACCGGGTTCCTTCATTCGGCTTGCTGTCAACCTCAATATGACCATTAAGACTTTTAATAATTCCGTAAACAACCGACAATCCCAAACCGGTTCCTTTTCCAATTTCTTTTGTGGTGAAAAAGGGATCGAAAATCTTGGGAAGAATCTCCAGCGGGATCCCCTCGCCGGTGTCCTTTATGGAAAACCGGATATAGGCGCCGGGGTCCAGGGAGCCAACTTCATAGTAATTACTCAGCTGAACATTCTCTGTTCTCAACTGGATGGAACCTGCACCAGACATGGCATCGACAGCATTTATGACCAGATTCATGATTACCTGCTGCATCTGCGTCTCGTCGCCGCGAAATGGCAATAGCTCCGCATCCAGATCAAATGCTATTCTTACTTTTTTGGCAATACTATGCTCAAGCAATTCAAAGCTATCGTGAATCACCTGATTTAAATTAATCATCTTATAATTTTTGTCATCATTATTTCGCGTGAAGGTCAGTAAGCGCTGTGCAATATCCGAAGCCCGGTGAGCAGATTTTTCAATAATTTCCGCCCGCTTGAAATTCTGATCACCTTTTTGAGAGGCAATTTTAATTAATTCGGCGTTAGGGATGATGGCGGCCAGGATATTATTAAAATCGTGAGCGATACCGGAGGCCATCATTCCGATACTTTCCAGTTTCTGCCCTTGCAGCAATTGTTCCTGAATTTTCTTTAGTTCAGTAATATCCTTAAAGAGAAAAAGGAAGCCTATCGTCTGCTGTCGGAAATCGCCGATAATGTTAATCGTAAGAATGACATCCAGAACATCTCCATTGAGTTTCTTTAGCTGAAGCTCATAATTTTTTACCAAACCATGCTGATTGATCTGCTTTTTCAAGCGCTCCACTCTTGCAGGGATCTGTATAAGATCATCAAAAAAATTTATTTGGCTGAGATTATCCGTATTCTTTAGCTCAAGAAGTTCATAGCCGGCCTTATTCAAATAAATGATCTCGCCGGACAAGTTCGAAATACAAATACCATCCTGCAATATTTCAATAAGACTGCTTAATTGAAATGATCGGCGGCTCTGTCTTGGTTTTGATTTGAAAAAT
>JARRQT010000214.1:0-9824 GCA_037381445.1 Calditrichia bacterium | reverse complement strand
AGCGCAGTCTCAATGCCGATTTTCTTTAGCTGCCGGGCACGCACTTCACCCACGCCTTTAACAAATTGAACATCAATTTCGTCTATGGATTGAGCGTGTTGTACCATGAGATCTGTTTCTATGCCTGCAATGGACGCACGTGCTCTTCTTTTTCAATGAAGCCGTCCAGCAGATGAATCACCCGGTGCGCCTGGCTGGCAAACATTTCATTATGGGTCACAATAACGAATGTCTGGCCATATTTTTTGTTTAAATCCAGAATCAATTCGAATAGAGAATGGCTGTTCTGACTATCCAGGTTTCCGGTCGGCTCGTCCGCAAACACCAGTTTGGGATTGTTGATGAGCGCCCTGGCAACGGCGACCCGCTGCTGCTCACCGCCGGAAAGCTGGGATGGCCTGTGTTCCAGACGTTCCGAGAGTCCCACCTCCGAAAGCAGGTCTTTGGCCCGCTTCCGGTCCTTTTTCCAGTCGCTGCTCGAGATCATGCGCGGGATCATAACGTTCTCCAGCGCGGTAAATTCTGGCATCAGATAATGGAACTGAAAGACAAAGCCGATATTTTGATTGCGGAAATGCGCCATTTCCATTTCTTTGAAAACCGATGTATTCTCTCCGTCGATGAGAACTCTTCCGGCGTTGGGTTTGTCCAGCGTCCCCAGAATGTGCAGCAGCGTGCTTTTTCCTACCCCGGAAGGTCCCATGATGACGATGATTTCGCCCTCATGGACCGACAGATCAATTCCTTTTAGTACTTTGAGAACGATAGGACCTGATTGATAATGTTTCTCCACTTCCTGGGCTTCGAGAATTTTTTTAGCCTTATTCATAGCGAATTGCCTCCACCGGTTCCAGTTTTGACGCCTTGTAAGCAGGATAAACAGAAGCCGCCAGGCAGAGGATAATTCCCGCAACTGCAATAGTGACGAAATCGAATGCCTGCATCTTCATGGGCAGTTTATCAATCAGGTAGACATCGGGTGGCAGGCTGATGATTCCGAAGGTCTCCTGCAAATATCCCACAATAAAACCGATGGCACTTCCCAGAGCGGTTCCCAGAATGCCGACAATCGTTCCTTCCAGCAGGAAGATACGCATGATGCCTTTGGAGGAAGCGCCCATGCTCTTCAGGATTCCAATTTCCCTGGTCTTTTCCATTACTATCATGATGAGCGAGCTGACAATGTTGAACGCCGCCACCATGATGATGAGCGACAGGATCAGAAAGGCTCCCCACTTTTCGATAGTCATCCAACTGTAGAGACTTCGGTTGAGCTCAAACCAAGTCCTGGCAACGTAAGGATAGCCACCGAGTTTCTTCTCCACCAGCGGAGCCACTTTTCCGGCCAGATTGTAATTGTCCAGCCGTATCTCAATCCAGGAGACCGATTTGGGCATGTCAAACAACTTCTGCGCGGATTCCAGCGATATGTACGCCATTACTTTGTCGTACTCATAGAACCCGATCTCGCTGATGCCGGTAACCACGAATTGTTTCGCCCGGAAGCCGGATAGAATGCTGGCGTCCTGGGGGACAATAAAGAGGGTGATTACTTCACCCGGCGAAAAAATCATCAGATTCTCCGCAAGGTACCGCCCGAGCACAATGCCGGGAAGCTCCTTTCCATCCGCTTCCTGCATGCCCAGGTCAAAGGTACCGCTCACGATGCTCTTGGGCAGATCACTGACCTCACCAATTGTGCCCGGATCCAGCCCGCGGATGACGGCAGGCTCATTATTTTCCTTGGAGCGCGCCACGCCTTCCCGGGTTATGAGCGGCGATACCCCCACCACATGGGGAATGGTCCGCAGGGAATCATCAATCCCTTCATAATTTTGGATGCCCTCGGCGTAAAATTTACGCAATTGAATATGCGCATCGGCATTTATCAACCGGCTTCGCACTTCATCCTCAAAACCGTTGAAGGAAGCCAGCACAATATTCAGAGCGGCGACGCCAATCAGGACGCCAATGATTGAAACATATGTAATAATTGAAATAAACCCGGTTTTCCTTTTCGCTCTGAAATAGCGCCGGGCAATAAAACTTTCATATCCCATCTACATTTTCTCTTTTCTGATAATATCCGGCTGCAACAGGTTTGAGGGTAATCCCTCCTTGCCTTTTATATTCAATCGGATGCCATCTTCTTGTTTTTTGATTACAGCCGTTACCGGACTGAACCGGCAATTTTCAATTTAATATTTCCTCGCCCTATCTATTGCTGCTCCGGACGCATCTGCGGGAACAGAATGACATCGCGAATGGACGGGGAATCGGTCAACAGCATGACCAGCCGGTCGATGCCCACTCCCAATCCGGCGGTGGGAGGCATGCCGTATTCCAGCGCTCGCAGGAAATCTTCGTCCAGCACCTGCGCTTCCTCATCGCCCTTGGCCCGCAATTCCATCTGGCCTTCGAACCGTTCCCGCTGGTTCAGCGGATCATTCAGCTCGCTGAAAGCATTTCCCACTTCTTTGCCCGCGATGATCGGTTCGAAGCGTTCCACAATTCTTGAATTATCACGATGTTTTTTGGCCAGCGGTGACATTTCCAGCGGGTAGTCGATGATAAAAGTAGGCTGCATGATCCGTGATTCCACAAATTCACCAAAAATTTCATCAATAATCTTCCCCGATCCCCAGGAGTCTTCCACTGCAATCCCCAGTTTCTCCGCAGTTTCTTTCAACTGCTCTTCGTTCATCCGCGAAACGTCATGGCCGGCAAATTCCTTGATTCCCTCGAACAGCGGCAGTCGCCGCCAGGGGGGCGTTAAATCAATTTCCTGTCCCTGGTAGCTGATCTTCATTGTTCCAAATACTTTGTTGGCCACGGCAGAAATCATTTCTTCCGTTAACTGCATCATCCACTCGTAATCCTGATAGGCTACGTAGAGTTCCACCTGGGTGAATTCCGGGTTATGGAAACGGTCCATTCCTTCATTGCGGAAATCCTTGGCAAATTCATAAACACCATCAAATCCGCCCACGATCAGGCGTTTTAGGTAAAGCTCATTGGCGATTCGCAGATATAACTTTGTATCCAGCGCATTGTGGTGGGTCACGAATGGGCGCGCGGTTGCGCCGCCGTACAGCGGCTGCAGAATAGGCGTCTCCACCTCCAGATAGCCCCTTCCATTCAAAAACTCACGAATAGCCGTAATAATTTTGGAACGTTTTACGAACACGTCCCGTACTTCGGGATTGACAATGAGATCCACATAGCGCTGCCGGTAACGTAGCTCTTTATCGGAAAAAGGATCAAAGACCACCTTTTCATCTCCTACCAATTTCTCCTTCACGATAGGAAGCGGCCGCAGGGATTTGTTCAGCAGTTCCAGCTCCCGGGCGAACACCGTGATTTCGCCGGTGCGGGTCTTGAAAACCTGGCCGGTGACACCCACGATATCTCCGATATCGAGAAGTTTATAGAGCTCAAATGCTTTTTCCCCAACCTGGTCCTTTTTCAGATAGACCTGAATGCGGCCCTGCATATCCTGGATATGGAAAAAGGCGGCTTTCCCCATGAGACGATTGGACATAATCCGTCCCGCGACGGAAACTTCCTTTTCTTCCAGCACCTCAAAATTATCTGTAATTTCTACCGACGTGTGGGTGCGCTCAAATTTATAGGGATAGGGATTAATACCCAGTTCCTTTAATTTCAGCAGTTTTTCTCTCCGCTGAAGAATTAACTGATTTAATTCCTCCAATTTCGGCTCCTTTTTTAATGCATTTTGACTAAAATTTTAAGCCCAAAATTAAATAAAAAATAGTATTTAAACAATAAAGAATAAAATTCCGGGCACTTATCTAACCGCATCTTTTATTTAAGATTCCGTTAAAAAAAGATCAATTAAATTTTTAATGTGAAATTTGATTCTTCTCTCATATATTATTACTATCTTGAGAGAACCGAAGGACGGCGGAAAGATAAATTATCGGAAAGCAGATAAACCTGATTTTTCTTGACATTTTTGGATAGAAGCACTAAATTTTTGAAAATAGATTAAATTATTAAAAAAACTAAAGCTATATATCAAACATTCCGATAATTTCCGTAGCGAAAAGAGTTTTCATATAATTATAAAAAATAAGGAGTGTGTTGTGAACCAGGTTTTCGTTCGCTCTGACCAATTATCCGATATCATCTATGATATTAAACTGTGCCTTCCCGAATGGAAAGTTTTGTTCGCTCTGGATGGTAAGATGGATTCAACCGAAATATCACGTTTTTTAGAAATTGATCAAAATGAAGTGGATAATGCTCTTAATCGCTTGCAGGAGCTGAATCTTGTTGCCTCGGAAAGTGGACAAAAGATAGAACCTGAAGCAGCACCCGCAGAGGAACCTGCCGAATCGGATATTACCGAAGAAGATTTCAAAATTGAAGAGGAGGGTGAGCCGGAATCCGAACCGCAACCAGAAGCGCAGGAAGAAATGCCCGAAGAATTTGCCTCCCCGGAAGAAGAACCGGAAGCACCTGAAGAAGAACCATTGGAAAAAAACTTTACCTTCAGCCCGGAAGAAGGCGCCAGCGAAGAGGAAACAGAGGCTGAAGAAGAGGCGGAAGAAGGATTTGATATTCTGGGATTATCCGGTCAGGAAGCGGGGAAGGAGGAAACCGAAGAAGATCTGGATCGTCTCATCAACGATTTACTGCAGGAAGAAACCGATGACGCCGGAACCACCGATTTTGAAATTCCTGACGAATCACTGGAAAATATGACCGAAGAAGAAGTCGAGGAAGAAGAACTGACCGAAGAGTCGGAAGAGAAAGATGAATTTGATCTGGGTGATATTTTTCAGACAGAAATGAGCGAAACCGAACAATCTCTGGATGAAATGCTGGAGACCGCGGAAGCGGAAGAAGAGGTTGAGGAGGAAGAGGCAGGCGCAGATTTTGAATCTGCACCGGCTGCAGAGGGTGTCGAGCGGAAAACAATTCTGGTGGTAGATGACAGTGTTGTAATTCGCAAAATGGTGGAAATCGCCCTCGAAAATGAGAATTATGAAATTGTCACTGTGGCAAACGGAAAAGATGCACTTTCTTACCTGGATAACAAAGAGCCCAATCTGGTGATTCTGGATATTATGCTGCCGGATGTCAATGGTCTCGATATTTTAAAGGCGATTAAGGCAAGCAAAACCACTCCCGTAGTTATGCTTTCTGCAAAAGACACCCCCAAGGAAACCAGCAAAGCGAAAGAACTGGGAGCCGATGATTTTATTCCCAAACCGTTTAAAGACGAAGAGCTGGTTGATAAAATTCATGAATTAATTGGGGAATAGGTTGTAAAAATGGGCAAAATTTTACTTGTGGATGACAGTTTAACGGACAGAACACTGATTCGAAAAATTTTGCAGGCGCGTGATCATGAAATTGTTGAAGCAGAAGAAGGAGACGCGGTGGTGGATGCTGCGGTAGCGCAACATCCCGATTTGATCCTTTTGGATATTGTGATGCCCGGCGTGAACGGGTATGAAATTTGTCGGAATCTGAAGAAAACAGAAGACACGAGAAACATACCGGTCGTTTTCATTTCATCTAAAAAACATAACAGCGATATATTTTGGGGAAAACTGCAGGGGGCGGAGGAATATCTGGTTAAACCTTTTCAACCGGAAATTCTGTTGATGCTGGTAGATAAGTATTTAGGGAAAAAGCAGGATAACCAGGGAAATGAATAAAGAAAATCAAAATACTTCTCCGGATGAACGGATTTCGGTCATCGAAATCAATGGCACCTGGTTTGGGGTAAACATTTTAAAATCGCGGGAGGTTATTCCGCTGCCTTCTGTAACTCCGGTGCCGAATACCAGGGAGTTCATGATTGGCGTTTTTTGGCCTGCATTTCGAGATCAGTAATCGGAACCTTCCTTGCCTGCAGCCACCTGACATGGTCGTGCTTCTGGATAATGGCCAAATGGCCATGGGGATTCTGGCGGACCGAATTCATGGCGTGCGGTCGCTGAATGATGTGAAAATAAAACCTGCACACGGAGTTGTGTCCAAGACAATGGAAGAATTCGTAACTGGTGTAATGTCTGAAAAATCATCTATGATTTATATCCTGGATATTGAACGGCTGTTTTCCTCTCCGGCTATACGCACATACTTTTAATCTTAAAGGGCGGCGCAAATGAATCGGGTTCGATTTAGCATCCTATGGAAATTTTTTGTGATAACCGGTTTGATCTCATTGGTGATAACTGTCGTGCTGACCAACCGGTCGCTGCGGGAGCAGCAGGGTGCGCTCGTTCAGCAGGCAGTGCGCCGGCTTACCCTGGCCGGCCGCTTGACATCGCTTTCCATTTCCAGCAATGATATTGAAGCCGGGCTTCAGGCCGGAACCACCAAAAGTGAGGGATTCGAAAAGGTAGCATCCCAGATCCGACTCCTGTACCAGATCCTAAGCCAGGGCGAGAATCAGCTCAATATTGCGCAGATCAGCCTGCTCATACCCGGTCAAAATGAAACCCAAATATTCTACACCACCCAGCTGCCTTTCGGCTTTCTGGATGAAGGACATTGGTATCCCGAAATAGCAGCCGCCCTGGAGCAAAATGCCATTCAGATCAAAAAGGATTATACCGAAAACAATCATGAATTTTATTCTGCCTTTGCCCCCATCTTCAATGCCTCCCGTCAACCCGCTGCGGTGGCAAAAATTGATTTGAGCCGGACCGAGCTGTTGGGCGCCATGCCGGGTTTTTGGTCCCGCTTCGGATTTTTTGCGCTGTTTGCAGTTGTAATTTCTTTGGTTGTCAGTATTGTGCTGGCCCAGTTGGTGATCAGGCCCATCGACCGCGTTGTGGCTTTTGTGAACCGTGTTTCCGAGGGGAATTATCATCTTCGGTATGAGTACCGCACTTTTGATGAACTTGAGAAGATTGCCTACGCCCTGAATGTGATGCTCGAAAAGCTGGAAGGTTTGATTGAAACTGAGGCCGATCGCGACCGACTGCAGAAGCAGATTACCAGCCTGCTGCGGATCGTATCGGCTGCCGCAGACGGGGATTTTACGGTGAAGGCCGAGGTTACCGCAGATACGCTGGGAGCGCTATCCGATTCGTTCAATTTGATGATTGCCGAACTCAGCAGTCTGATACATGACGTTCAGCAGGCCTCTGAGGAAATTTCCCAATCCACCAATGAAATTCTGAAAAGCAGCGAGGTGATGGCGATTGGCGCGGACAAACAGGCAAAAGATATCGAATCAACCTATGCCGCTGTCAAGAACATGGCGGAGATCATCAAGTATGCGAATGACCGCTCCACCCAGGCGGCCCTCTCGGCAACGCGCGCTGCGGAAGTCGCCCAGAAGGGAACGGAGATTGTGAAAAATTCCATAGAGGGGATGCACCGGATTCGTGAAACTGTGCAGGAAACTGCCAGGCGGGTTCAGATACTGGGCCAGAATTCTCAGGAAATCGGGGAAATTTTGGAGGTGATCAGCGACATCGCAAGCCGTACCAATTTGCTGGGATTAAATGCCACCATCGAAGCGGCGAGGGCAAGCGAAGCCGGCCGCGGTTTTGCCGTGGTGGCGGACGAAGTGAGAAATCTTGCGGAACGTTCCAGCCAGGCGGCCAAGGATATTGCAGTTCTCATCGAAAGCATTCAGGCCGGTACCACGGAAGCGGTGATGGCGATGGAACATGGCACCCGCGAAGTGGAAAAGGAAACCAAACGGGTAGATGAAGCCGGCAGCGCTTTGAAGGAAATTTTGGAGATGGTGCAGGATTCCGATAAATTGATCAATGAAATTTCAGAGGCGTTCCAGCATCAGACAAAAGCCAGCTCCGACATCGCGCGGGCAATGGAGCGGGTGGCGACCATTGCACAGGAAACAACGGACGGCGCACAAAAGTCCAAAAAATCTTCTGAAGAAATGGCAAAACTTTCGCGAATCCTGAGTGTGGCGGTAGCCAAATTCAGGCTTCCCGCCAGACAAAGAAGAGCCGTCTGATTTTTTTGAAAGAAATAAATATTGAATAAAAATAAACAGGTACTCTCATGACTTATAACTATCCTGTCGACTTCGAAACTTTTTATTTTATTCAATTGCTTGAAGTCATCAAGGAACGGGGAAAAGACAAATTTAAGGGGAATACTCAGGCCAATCTCAATAAATTTATTGACTATATGTTTCTGGAAGACAGCCCCCTCGAAAACATCGAAAAACTGGCCCGCATTCAGGGCACCAGCGATGTTTCAATATTCTTTTCAGACCTTCTGGAGCGGATGAACGACTATTCACCTGAAGATGCACTAAACAAAATCACGGATTACGCGGGTGATTTTCTGGAAATGTACAATGTGCTGGCTCAGGACCCGCTTTGGGAAAAGAACGTCACCCAGGAACTGCTTGCCGATGTACCCGGTACTGAGGTGATTTTTTCATTTTCTGATTTTATTAAAAACGAGATTCCCGAAAGAATCAATAAAATTCTGGAAATGAACGCTCCGGAGTCAATAGGAGATACCAAAACATTATTTAATCGTCTCGGAAAAAGCGATGACCCCAGCCAGGTCACAGAAGCATACCGCGAGAATACAGATTTAATAACCATCATAGAATCGCTCGAGAGACTCTATCAGCTGCCGGAAGATGCAGAGGAATATATCCGAATGTTTTCCGGCGAGGTCAATCGGCTGGGTCAGCAAATCGAGAACGTTGCCGGCAATTCCCCGGCTTTATTTCAGGCATTTTGTGCAGGGGAACCGCTTCCGGTCGCAAAGGAAGAAAAGACTCCCCAGTCGGATCTTGAAGAAATCATCGAGACAGTCCGCCAGTTTGAGAAACGCCCGTCCACTCCCATGCATCTTTCAGAGGAAGATCAAAATCTGCGCTGGCTGTTGAAAGATTATATTATCCACGAGATCGAGGAATTAGGCGAAGAAGTGTTTCTGAAATTGGATAAGGTATTGCAGGACCTGCAGAATTCCGAAAATCAGACAGCTTTTCTTGACGCATTGAAAGTGTTCAAAGACCTGGGACAGATTCACAAATATTCGGAAATTGAAAAAGTTTCTTCGGAAATTCTGGTTCTGTTCAAAAAGTTGTTTGAAGGCGGGCAGCGCATTCACGCGGAATCAAAAGGCGCACTGGGCAGGATTTTTAAATCATATGTGGAATATATCAATGCAGTGCTCAATGAAGATGAAAAAGACGGGTTGCTGTCGGTCAATGGCGCCAGACAGAATTTTTTAAATATCATTGCTGGCAAATCCGTGGAAGAGGCCATGGTCTCTTTTGAAGATAAAGCCGAACTCGAACCCGTTTTTGCCGAAGTGAATTCACGTTTCATTGCCTCTCTCAGAGACCATTACCATCGTTACCTGGGCCAAAACCAGAATATTGATCTCCTGCTCACCATGACAGAGCAGATAGAACATCTCAAAAGATGGTATGAAATTCTGGAACTCGAAAATGCGTCAAAGCTGGGCAATGCGCTGCTGGAATGGTTCGACACGTCTGAACTTCTGGAAAATCTCACCAAGCACCAGGAGGTCGTTCATAATGCACTGGATATCCTGAGCAGCCGGATTTATACGGCTCAACCCGCTGAATGGGAAAACGCGCTGGCGAAATTCTCTGAATTTGAAATTGCCGGAGAGTCCTATCCCATCGAGCAATCCCTGGAAGCTTTTCAGGATGTTACGCTTCGCCGGCTCCGCACTATGGAACAGGCGCTGAAGAATCCGGAAATATCCTATGAAACCATTCTGAAAGACCATTACGTTCCCGGATTTTCGCTCATTTCCCGCAATAGTTCTCTTTTGAGAAATAACGAATTGCAGATGTTGTGCAATCATTG
>JARRQT010000213.1:0-5919 GCA_037381445.1 Calditrichia bacterium | reverse complement strand
AGACTTTGCGGGGTCCGCCGGAAATGTCTGCCTGCCCATGGTTTTTAGCGACCTTGCGGCGGAGGCAGAATCCGCATCTGTCTCAGGGACAAAAATCAGCGGTATCTCGCCGGTCTTTCCTTTCAGCAGGCTCAGAAAGGAAGCGGCTGGTTGCGGCTTCAGCAACCTCGGCCAGGACACCCGTCTTCGAAGCGTTCCCATCGTGGTAGCGAAGAATGACACCCTGCAATTGTCCTTCGGGGCGGAGATCGCACGGATTTACCTGCATAAAAACAGAAAACCCCGTATTGAAAAAGATGCACTGCTGCTTGCTGATAGTGACGGAGAGACTATCAGAATCCCCCTGATGCCGGAGGGCGGATTCCTGCTGAATCACTTCGGGGGTACAGATGATATCCGGAAGATCGGATTGATTGATTTGCTGCAGACGTATGAAAACAATCGGGATTCCCTGAATCTGCGGGATAAAGCGGTCATTGTTGGTGTCACCCTGCCCGGCGTATCTTCCACCGCCGCCACGCCGCTCAGCGATCTGCTTCCGGCCAGCCTGATTCATGCCACCGTGGCGGAGAATATTATCACCGGCAACTTTTTGCGGCGGACTTCCGCAGCCGCGAATGCCATTATTCTGGCGGGACTTGTTTTGATTTTTCTGCTGCTGTGGCGTTATCTGCCGCAAAAAATAAACGCCTTTCTTTTTCCAATATTCATTCTAACTTACTGGATTGTATCGGTTATTCTGTTCTCCCGGGTGCACATCATTCCGGGACTGCTTTATCCCATTGCTGCTATGTTGTTGATCGGCATTTGGCTGTTCCTGCGGCAGGGACAGCTCCAGCGATTGGAACTGCGCAATCGCAGACTGCTTCTGGAAGGGAATATATTTGAGAAGGAAAAGGAACTAAAGGAAGTGCAGGCAAATTTTGCTGCCATGCAGACCCGGCTGGCTGACAGCGGTGAGCAATCCGGGCAGGTGCAGAAGCTGGCGGAAGAGCGACTGCAGACCATTCACCAGCTGGAAAACGAAATCCGCGATCTGCAATCCTATACAGGGACTGGTGAGATTACTGTTCCGACAGATTTCCCGGAAATTATCCGCTCACCGCAAAGCAATATGAACCGGGTGCTGGAGATTGTGCAGCGCATCAGGGAAGATGACATTCCGGTGCTGATCCTGGGTGAAACCGGCACCGGGAAGGAAGTAATCGCCCGCGAAATCCACAATAACAGCCGCCGCCACAGGAAACCGTTTGTGGCAATCAATTGCGGGGCGCTGGCGGAAAATCTGCTGGAAAGCGAACTCTTCGGGCATGAAAAAGGAAGCTTCACCGGCGCCCACATGCGCCGACGCGGGCGTTTCGAGTTAGCTGACGGGGGCACCATTTTTCTGGATGAAATCACCGAAACCACCCCGGCATTTCAGGCGAGGCTGCTGCGCGTTTTGCAGGAAGGCGTTTTTGAGCGCCTGGGCGGTGAGCAGACCCTGCGGGTGGATGTACGGATTATCGCCGCCACCAACCGCGATCTGCAAAAGGAACTGGAGCTGGGCCGCTTCCGCGCCGACCTTTATTACCGGCTTAACGGACTTCGGATATCCCTGCCGCCGCTCAGAGAAAGAAAAGAAGATATTCCCCTGCTGGCTCAGCATTTCCTGCGCAAGTATGAATCCGGTGACGTTATTGAGCTCTCAAATCAGGCAATGGAGGTCCTGAAAAATTATGACTGGCCGGGGAATGTGCGGGAACTGGAAAACGGAATTCGCCGGGCGGCTATCATGGCGCGGGGCGAGCAGCGGAAGATGATCCGCATAAACGACCTGCCTGCCGAAATCGTGCAGCAGAAGTTTTCTCCGCCAACCGAATCTCCTTACCTGCCGATGGAGACACAGATTCTGGAAATGATGCAGGCGCAGCAATTCTCCCACGCTTCCATCACCGCCACCGCCAAGGCACTGGGAAACCGTGACCGCGGCACTATTACCGAATATCTGCGCGGCATCTGCTTTGAAATTCTTGCCGCCAACAATTTTGATATCGAACAGAGCGCCCGAATTCTTGCAGCTTCCGACGATGAGAAAGTCATTCAACGCGTGCGTAAGAAAATGGATATCTATCTCGGCAATCTGAAACCTTTGCCCAGCGAACAGGAATTGGAAAATGTTCTTGGCGGCCAGGCCGCTGCGCTTCCCCAGTTTAGAAACCTGCCCCAAAAATATCACCATGCATTGATTGAGGTTATTCGATTTCTGCGAAAATAACTTCAGCCGCTTTTTTCGAACTTCTGCTAAAAGAAATTATGCCCAACGCGAATGTTCGCCGTTGGCAGTATCTCAAACGGGGGATTTCCCCGCATTTGAAATCCGTTCCCGCATATTAGGATTCATCCCCGCCTGATATTTATGCCTTCTAATTTGCATAAATACAATATGATAAATGCATTTCAAAGCGCAGCAGAAAAACTGGCATCTCCTTTGACAAAGGAATAAGTGATGGTTGTTTCGGACAGAAAAACAAAACAAAGGAGGATTTACCATGAAAAACCGAGTATTCAATGTCATCACCGTCACCCTGATGTCAATAATCCTCGCCGGAGCGTTATTTGCCGAGGACTGGCCCCGGACCGGTATCGGGATGCGCTTCAGTCACTGGAATGTAAAGGATAATGTTCAAATGGTGCGTGTATATACCGACCTGCATTCTACGGAAGTGGATGCCGGCGGATACGGCGGCACGCTATTTTTCTTCAGCCGGCTGACGCCGCAACTTTTTATCGAATTCAGCGTCGGTGTAATTGGAACGGTGGAGCAGCGCACAAAGTACCGGGATTATGATGAGGTGAAAACCAATGCGGTCGCGCCCCTGCTGTTTGGCGTCCGTTATAACGTGCTGCCCCGTGAAGTGCAGTCCGTGCTGCAGCCCTATGGCGAGGCGGGATTTGGCACCTACTGGATCAGCGACATTTATGTGGAGAACGACCGTTTTTATGATTCCCACGATAATGTCACCATTCATTCCGAGGTGCGGCCGGGCGGCTATGTGGGCGCCGGACTTAATTTCATGCTGAGCAGGAAGTTTGCCATCAATTATGATATGCGCTACCACATGGTGGATTTCAGTAGCAGCGAATATCAAAACGGGATTGAATTCGGACTGGGCTGCAGCTTCATGTGGGGAAAATAGAGCAGGTGCATATTTCAATTGCGCCCGGTCATACAAATTATCAACTTGTTGTGGTTAAATTGTGTTATCCGTATCCAAAACAAAGGTTATCATTCAGGGCAGGACCGGAAAATGAATTCTATGAAAAACGGGAGAGAAAAAAATAGGGGAATCCGCAGTATGGCAATCTGCCTGCTGCTGACCATCTCATCCGCAGTATTTGCGCAGGGAATGCCGCGTCCAAACGGTCTCGGGTTCCGGCTGAGTTTCTGGAAGATGGTGGACAGCGAAACGCTTTTCCGGGTGAACCAGCAGGGGCTGCAGCAAACCGTATCGCTGGACGGCCTCGGTTTCTGGTTACAGTATTACAATCGGATTCATGACAACCTTTCCCTGTCATTCGATTTCGGAACCGTCAGCCGCATTCATGTGACATCTGATGGCACGATTGATAACAGCGTGGATGTCAACGGGATTTTTGCCTTCCTGCCCGGAATCCGCTATGACCTGCTTTCCCGCCGCCTGACCAGCAAATTCCAGCCTTACCTGGATGGTGGCCTGGGACCGTATTTCCAGCAGAGCGTGAATGTGGAAAACTATGGCACGGACAGCTTCATCAACGATAACAGCAATGTGAACACGGAAGGCAGGTACGACATGGGCGCATACCTGGGCGGCGGATTCAATCTGCCGGTTTCCAGCCGCTTTGCGCTCAATTTCGATCTGAAATATCATTTTGTGGATTTTGCGGTGAATAAAGATATCAGCGGGATCGAATTCGGAATCGGCCTCAGTTACATGTGGGGAAAAATGCGGGACCTTTTCCGGGTACGGCAAACCACGCTGGTGGTCCATGATATCTACCCTGCCTACTACCAGTTCTACAATACCTACCCGCTGGCAATTGTTTCCGTTGAAAATACCGCCGGCTATCCCATCGAGGTCAACGTACGGTCGCGGGTTTCTCCGTATTCCGCCCGCCCCAAGGACAGCGGGTTCATCACGCTCGTTAAAGGAGAAACCAAAGATATTCCGGCCACCGCGGTTTTTAATCCCAATATCAGCCAGGTGGACACCCGCAAACCCGCGGTGCTGGACATCGAAGTGGAAGGCCGGGCCGGGGTGACCCACAAAGAAGATATCACCGCCCAGATCGTCGTGCACTCCCGTAACTCCTGGAACGGTGAAATGGATAAGCTGAGTTATTTTGTCACTCCCGATGATAGCGAGATTATTCAATTGAGCCGAAAAATCGCCAACCGGGAAGATGACTCCACTGCTGCGGAGCCGGAAAAATTGCATGCTGCCCGGGACATTTTTAATGAACTGGATTCCATGGACATCCGCTACCAGAGCGATCCGAATATCCCGTTTTACAGGGATGACCGGGTGCAGTTTGCCGATGAGACCCTGCGCCTCGGCAGCGGTGACTGCGATGACCTGGTGGTGCTGTATGCTTCCCTGCTGGAAAGCCTGGGGATAAATACTGCTTTCGTGGAGGTGCAGGACCCCGAAAAAACCATCGCCCATGTGTATCTGCTGTTCGACAGCGGTGTGCCGGCCGTACAGGCGCAACTGGTCAGCAGTAATGAAAAGCGTTACCTGCTGCGGGAGGATTCACCGGGTAACAGCAGCATCTGGATACCGGTGGAGACCACCCTTATTGGGCGCGGTTTTGAAGAAGCCTGGAGCAACGGTGCCCTGAATTACCTGCAGGAAGCACTCATCCGCAACGGACTGGCCGAGGGCTGGGTGCGTATTTTTGATGTGGACTGATCCTCCTGCAGCAGTCCGGCATTGTTTTGACAGAAAGGAGAAAAACATGTATAAGATAAAATTTGCGTTTGTCATGATATTTCTGGCCTCCCTGTTCCTGGTGCAGAGCAGCCAGGCTGTGGAGGCGAAAATTGTGCGCGTGTCCGGGGAAGTGCTGGTGCGAAGGGGAGTGGAGGAAACCTGGCGGCCGGTGTCCCTGGGGATTTTCATCAAAGACATCGACACCATACTGACCGGGGAAAAGGGGGAAGTGGTCCTGAAACTGGCGGAGGGAACGACCTTTGTCCTGGGAGCGAATTCCATTCTGGATATTTCCGATTTGCAGCAGATCAGCGAAAGGCAGTTGTTCCTCTACCTGGTAAAGGAGAAGGTGAACCGGGTGGAAAAGCATATCCGGAAAACCGAGCTGCGATTGGGAAAGGTGAGCGTCGTGCACGGCGAGAAACGGGATATCCCCACGGCTTCACCCGCCATTTCGCCCGCATCCTGGACGCCGGTCATCAACGGGGCGCTGGCCCTCTATCAGCAGGAATACTATCCCAATGCCATCATAAAACTGAACAAGATTCTGGATGCGGGACTGCCGGAGGAGAGAAGCTGCGAAGTCCATTTTTATCTGGGACGCTCCTTTGAAGCCGTCCACAATCCCGGCCAGGCCATCGATGCCTATCAGATTGTTGTTGATCGGTGCAAAGAAGATAAAAATGCCGAATGGACAGAACCGGCCCGGGAGGCCATAGTCCGTTTAAAAAAGAGTGTAAAAGAATAATAATTCCCCACATATAGGATGCCCGAAAAAAGCCATGCTGCGCATTGACCTGCTGCTACCAGGGACAGGGGAACTCCGTCCCGGAGACAGGAGAAACGTCATAGTCGAAATAGGGAAAAGAAGGCAAAAACTAGACCACAAAGGCTATAATATTTTTTTGAGAGGAGAGAAAAATTAAACCTTCTATGAATACAAAATTGAAAACATATTTCGAAC
>JARRQT010000212.1:0-6898 GCA_037381445.1 Calditrichia bacterium | reverse complement strand
ATAAACCGTCAGCACGATTTCCGGGCTTGGGTGGATGCGGTGGAGATGACCGCCGGGCGGGGAATTCATATCTGCTCCCATGTCATCCTGGGATTCCCTACCGAAACCCGGGAGGAGATGCTGAAGGCGGCGGAAACCATCTCCCGCTATCCGGTGGATTATTTGAAGATCCATCACCTGCACATCGTGGAAAAGACGGTGCTGGCGCGGAAATATCAGAAAGAGCCCTTTCCGCTGCCCGCCTACCGGGAATATGTGGACCTGGTGGTGGAGTTCATTCAGTATCTGCGGCCGGATATCAAAATCCAGCGGCTGGTGGGGGAAACTCATCCCCGCCTGCTGATCGCGCCCAACTGGGGGCTGCGGGCCGATGTCATCCAGCGGCACATTGAGCAGGAACTGGTCCGCCGCGACCTGTGGCAGGGAAAGGCATATCTGGAATCGATCATCATGTGACGGCAGTTATCTTTTTCTGGAATATGTCGCGCGCCGCTTTCCGGCGATCCGAATTCGGACCGCGCCATAAAAATTTCGGAAAGCTGGCCGGGCCAGGGCAGAAATTTCGCCATAACTGCGTTTTAAACGGAAAGGATTCGTTGGCGGAAAAAGGGGAGCGGAGCAAAAGATGGGGAAAATCTCAAAATTTTTAGGGAATTGTTTCTTTCCGCAATTCACTCTATATTATTTCAGGAAAATCAACAACAAGATTGGAGGATGGAATGCTAAAAACTTCTACCATTATTTTAGAGAGTTCGGCGGTTCATAGTGGAAATTATTCCCTAAAAATGGAGGGCCCAACCTCCGGAAACCGTTATGTCCGCCAGGAACTGCAAACGATTACACCGGGAGTCCATTACATCTTTCGCTGCTACGTGCTGGACAATGATGACAATGTTTCCGTCCGGGTATGGCACCGTTTCCGTGATGCGTCTAACAATATTCTGAGTACGATTAGTTCCGATTATACTGGGCGGTCAGGTTTTCAATCACCGGCGCTGTGGCTTCGGTCATGCTTTATTCCGATACAGATTTAATCGATGCCGATCTGGATTCCGCCAAAATGGCTTTGACAACCGGCAGCCAGTACAGCGTCAGCCTGCCGGCCATGTCCAACGGCTCCAGCCTGGCCTATTTTGTGAAAGCCTATGGGAACGGTGTTTCTTCCACCTCGCCTGAAAATGATGTCATTATCGGTGTTCCTGACATCGGCTCGTTTCATCAGAATCTGGATGCAGTAGGGCTGCCGCTACAGCGGGGTTACAAGGCGCGGCTGCGCGGAATTGTCACCGCCTCCAGCGGCGTTTTCTCCACCAGTAACTACGATTTCTATATTCAGGACAACAGCGGCGGCATCGATGTTTTTAATTTCGGAATCGGCGCCGAGCAGTACAACGCCGGCGACAGCCTGGAAGTGGTGGGAACCATTGACGCCTACAACGGCAAAGTGGAGATCACCGATTTTACCGCCACCGTATTGAACAGCGGCAATCCGGTGCCGGCCCCCATCAGCATCAGCCTGGAAGAAATGGGCGAACAGTATGAGGGACGCCTGATTTCCGTGGCCAATGCCAGTATCGCTCCCGGCAGCGATCCCTGGCTGACCGCTCCTGCCGATACTTCCTTTAATATTACCATCACGGACGGCACCGCCGACCTGACCATGCGCATCGTTGGCGCCACCGGAATTGTGGGTACCCCGGAACCATCCTGGCCGATTACGGTGGTGGGAATCGGCGGACAATTCGATCAGACTTCGCCCTATTATGAAGGCTATCAGATCCTGCCCCGTTCGAGAGGGGATCTGGGCGTCACCGCCATTTCCCATGAAGCGCCGCTGGTTCACCGGTACCGCCTGAACCAGAACTACCCCAATCCGTTCAATCCCAAGACCACCATACCCTATGAACTTGGCAAAGCGGGAAGGGTGACGTTCCGGGTATTCAACCTGCTGGGACAGGAAGTATACCGCTACGCGGCCAAACAAACCGCCGGCGCGCACGCCATTTCCTTTGACGGCAGCCGCCTGCCCTCCGGCATCTATTTCTATAAACTGGATGCGGGCAATTTTACGGCTGTTAAGAAGATGATTCTGGCCAAGTAGTGACGGACAATTTTTATCGGAAAGCGGCGGATATCCTCCGCCGCTTTCCGTTTGTACGGTCCGGAAATCTGAACATACGGCGGTTCAAAGGAACTCTGCTTCTCTCTCGCTGACCCGCTGCCCTGTTTTCGCAGGACTGCCGAAGGCATCAAAACACAGCTCATCCCAATATCCGCGAGGTCAATCGCATGCGTTTTCATTTTAAAAGGAATTATATTTCTGTAAGACAACTTTTTTCTTTCTGCCTGTTCCTGCTTCTGCCGGCGCTGTCCGCCGTTTCGCTGCAGGCGCAGGCCATCTTTCCCGGCCTGTACGGTCAGCAGCTCCTGGACAGCCTGGTCGCTAATTACAAAACCTATGACACCATGGACTATAATGACGCCCGGGATGTGATGTTCGGCATTATCGATAATCACAATGACAGCGTTCGCTGCGTCTACAGCGGCTACATGGTCTATGTCAATCCCGATTCCAGCCTGGCGCCCCGCACCCAGGCCTATAACAATAATCCCATGGTGAATACCGAACATACCTGGCCCAAAAGCCTGGGAGCGGAAGGTGAACCGGCGGAGAGTGATCTGCACCACCTCTTCCCGACCCTGGGAAGCGTCAACGCGGCCCGCGGAAACCTGCCCTTTGCCGATATCCCCGATGGCCAGGTGAATGCGTGGTACCGCCTGAATGAGGTCATCTCTTCCATCCCGGCTCAGGATATTGAGCAATACAGCCGGCTGCGCACTAACACCGCCTTTGAGCCCCGGCTGGATCACCGCGGCGATGTGGCCCGCGCCATGTTCTATTTCTATACCATGTACCGGTCAACCGCCGATGCCGCTTTCTTCGCCGGGCAGAAGGACGTCCTGCGTCGCTGGAACATGCAGGACCTGGTGAGTCCGGAAGAAGCGCAGCGGACTGAGATGATTGCCCCGTACCAGGATGATAAAATAAACCCCTTCATTGCCGACACCAGTCTAATCGCCCGCGCCTATTTCACTGCCAGCGGCATTGCCTCAGATGAAAGAGCGGGAAATCTGCCGGGGGAATTCCGGCTGTTCGCCAGTTATCCCAATCCCTTCAATAACCGCGCCGTCCTGCGCTTTCAACTGCCGTCATCCGGGGAAGTGCACCTGACCGTATTCAACAGCTTGGGGCAAATAATGACACAGCGCGATCCAGGAGTCATGGCTGCGGGAGAGCATGAGGTGGGTCTGCAGGCGGACCAGTGGCCCAGCGGATTCTACTTCTGCGTGCTGAAATTCGGCGGTGAACGGCGCATCCGGAAAATTGTGCTGATGAAATAATTTTATAGCCGGAAAAGGATTGAGATGGTGCGGGGTTTTCTTTATATTAAAGGTAAGCTTACCAAAATTAAAGGGGTGCAAAAATGCCTCAAAAAGAAAAACTGCAGATCGAGATTGAGGTACCTTCCAAAAAAATCCGTGTGTCCCATGTCCATTGCCCCAACGGGCATAACCTGTGCGATCCGTCCGTGAAAATCAATGATTTTCCTTCCATCCGGCTGAAATTAAAGAACAAGATGGGTGAAGAAGGATTCCTGTATCTGGATCCCGTATACGGGAGTTTTCAGAACCGCGAAGAAGGGATTCAAATCGCAGCGGACGAAGTGGTGGATGCCTTTTGTCCGGAGTGCGGCGTCAGTCTGACCTCGCCGGACGAGACCTGCCAGCTCTGCGCGTCTCCTATGTTCCTGCTTCATCTGCCGAAGGGCGGCATTATCGAAGGGTGTCTGAAAAAGGGCTGCTACTTTCACCGCATGAAAATTGTGGATGCTGAGGAGCAAATTGCCCGCCTGTTCGAAAATCATACCCTGGAATCGTATCTGTAAACATTGCTGCTGCCTTTTTCACCGGCGGGAGGCGATTTCGCGACGCTGGTGCATGTTTCCTCAGACAGGCGGCCGTCCCAAAATTTGGACAACAGTGGACTTCACATTTTTAAATGCTTACCTTTAGCACTTCTGAAGGCATCCGCCGCAGAGCGGACGCCACGGGAAGGAAGGATATCTGCCGCCTCAGGAAGAGATTCCTGCTGCGCCGAAAGCTGATGTTACAATATAAATTGCGTTTGCATTTATATAGCAGTCATGTTAGATTTTTGCAAATCTGATGGAGGATTAAATGAGTATTGCCGACCTGCTGCCGGAAGAGTTGATAGCTGATAATTTGAAAGGTAAAAACAAGTACGAGGTCATTGAGGAACTGCTCGACCTGCTGGTAAAGAGCGGTAAGATCGATGAGCGTGAAACCGCCCTCAAAGATCTGTTTGAGAGAGAGCAATATCTCAGCACCGGTCTGGAACACGGGCTGGCTGTCCCGCATGCCAAGACCTCGGCGGCCCCGGAGCTGATGGTGAGTTTCGGACTGAGCCGTGAAGGGCTGGATTTTGATTCCCTGGACGGAAAACCCGCCCATTTCATATTTCTGGTCCTTTCACCGCGTGATACTTCCGGTCCCCACATTAAAACCCTGGCCCAGATCACTCGAAATTTCCGGGAAGGAGAGATCGGCAAGAAACTGATTGAAGCGCAAAGCCGGCATGAAATTGCTGATATAATTCAAAATTTCAAATGATCTGAGGAAATCTTGAACATATTTGAAAAGCTTCAGCCCCTCATCGAATCTGTTCAGCGGACACTGCAGGAGAACGTCAGAGAATCTTTTCCCCATACGCTTAAGGAACCCATCAAATATTTTCTGGAAACGCCCGGTAAAAAAGTTCGCCCCTTGCTAACCCTACTTTCCTGCCAGGCGGTGGGCGGTGCGGTTGAACCGGCGCTGCCCGCAGCGGCAGGGGTGGAGCTGTTCCATGATTTTACCCTGATTCACGACGACATAATGGACCGCGACGATCTGCGGCGCGGCCGGCCCACCATCCATAAAATATGGGATGAAGGGGCAGCGATTCTGGCCGGCGATGCCCTGGTGGGAATGGCCTACGCCAGCATTCTGCAATGTGACCGGGAGCATCTGCCGGAGGTGCTCAATCATTTCAGCGAAGGCATCATCAAGGTCTGCGAAGGACAGGCGCTGGACAAGGAGTTCGAGAGCCGACAGCAGGTGAGCACCGAGGAGTATCTGGACATGATTTCCAAAAAGACCGCCTGGCTGTTCAAACTGGCCTGCCAGATCGGCGCTATTCTAGGGGGCGGCAGCCCCGACCAGGTGGAGCATCTGCGGCGGTTCGGGGACAACCTGGGGCTGGGATTCCAGATGCAGGACGATCTGCTGGATTTTGTGGCGGAGGAGGAGAAACTCGGCAAAAAGGTGGGCAGCGATCTGAAGATGGACAAGAAGACCTATGTGACCCTCAAATACGAAGAGCATCTGCGGCAGAATCCGGAACTGGCTTCCCGCTACCCTGCCAAAATTTTACAATTCGCCTCGCTGGAAGACCTGAAGAATGCGTTGTTCGATCTGGGGATTGTAGAAGAGACCCGCCGGGAAGTTGATGCCTGCCTGGAAGAGGCCCTCCAAAATCTGGAAGCCGTGCAGCCTCTGAATGAGAATAACGACATTTACCAGATCGTGCAGTTCCTGCGTACCCGCCAGTACTAGGCGGATGGTTTTTACCTCCCTTTTCCAACCATATCTTTTTCCATATCACTGCGCTGCGTTCAGGGATTTTTGCATTTCCGCCACATGGCGCATCAGGGACAGCAGGTCCTTTTGGATTGCCGGCGACAACTGCTCCCAGAGTTCCAGCAGAATCTGACGATTGCCGTAGGGCGGCGCTGCTTCGCGGACCAGTTTGTCCTCCGCAGGGGAAGGGGCCCCGGTCAGCAGAAATTCGATGCTGCTGCCGGCCAGTTGCGCCAGCCGCAGCAGGATGTCCGCCGGCGGTATGCGTCCCCGCAGGTACTGGGAGACCGCCGGCTGGCTCACCCCCAGCAATCCGGAGAGGTCCTGCTGGGTCAGTTTTTTCTCCTTCATGATCTCCCTGATGCGGCGGGCGACGCTCAGGTCCATTAAAAGCCTCCTTTCCGCAAAATAAAAAAACCACACAAAAGGGTTGAAAAGCAATATAATTATTATTATATTACATATGTAATATAATGCAGGGAGGGCCAAAATGCAAGCATTAAATGCTCCGGCCGGTGCGTTTTCCATTCCTGAATATTACCTCTACTGGACTTTTCAGCGTCCCTATCTCCTGAAAAACAGGCTGCGCACCGTCGAAAAGCTGCCCCTGGCAATCATCGATCCCGGCCAGCGCAATCTGGACAATGGTCCCGATTTCACCGATGCGCTGCTCAAGATCAATCATGTTCTCATTCGCGGTGACATCGAATTTCACCTTCACTGGCAGGACTGGTTCCGGCACGGCCACCAGCATGACCGTCGCTATCAGCGGGTCATTCTGCATGTTTTGTGGCATTCGCCGAAACAGCTTCCCGAATCGCTGCGGCAGCGTTTTTCCCACCTGGTGCTCTCCCGCCACTTGAAACTGAAGCCGAAGTTGTGGCTGGAACTCATGAAGCAGCTTCAGCAGGAAGGGAAGAAGTCCCCTCCCGCGGCTGCATCTTCCCTTCCCAATTCGGCCCTGCTGGATGAACTGGCCTGGAACCGCTTTTTCCGCAAATGCGATGAACTGGGAGATGATCTGCGGCAATTCGGCTGGAATGATACCCTTTATATTGGTCTGGTCCGCGCGCTGGGGTACAGCAAGAACAGCGCGCCATTCATGCAGTTGGTCCGCAGCCTCCCACCATCGCTGCTCTTCCGCAACGTTCATCCCCTGCAGCGCTCGCCACTGCTCTTTTGGATTTTGCTGGCCTGG
>JARRQT010000211.1:0-7518 GCA_037381445.1 Calditrichia bacterium | reverse complement strand
ACCTATACTTTTTATCACTACAATTACCAGCGGGGGCTTTCGGAAGCGGTGGAGGATCATATGCATCAGACCGAGGCGGTTCTGAATTTTGTAGACGGCCGTGATGTCACTAGCAAAGCCCAATGGGATACCCTGTTGTTCTGGGGTAAGTTTGTGGGCAGCGATGCTTCTCACAAGATTGTCACGCCCCACTGTGGTTGGGCTCACTATCCGCCCAACGCAGTAAAGGATTACGATTGGACTAACAAGACCTATGTACTGACGGATATGGAAGACTGGAAACCGGATGGCAGCGGTGAGAAGAAGCGGGTGAATTGCGAGCGCTGGAATTGCAGCAGCCTGGACTGGTTTACCTTATGGTTCCAGAGCCTGCCGGGAAAAGATAACGGCCTGTCCTACAAAGGAAAAGAACTCAGCAACTGGTGGGTGTTTATCGGCGACTGGGATGGAGCTATGAAAAAAGGATTAAAACTTGTTGAAAATTAACAGCCTGAATTGCATAAATTGCCGGAGAACCTTTTCGATGGGGTGGAAAATAATCCTTATGATACTTTTGCCACTTAGTTTATCTGCAAAAACATCGGTGGATTCGCTCACTGCTGAACTGGAGCTGATGAGCGAGAGCCCGGTGGAAGGCTGGAAATACAACACAAATTATCCCTCCGATGACGGTGCCGTCAGCAAAGCCAGCGATCCCGAATTTAATGATACTTTTTGGGAACTCTTAGGATTTGGGAAACGTCTGACGGCGGATTCCTGCTGGATGCGCTGCGAATTTGTTCTTCCGGAAAAGATTATGGGGCAGCGGGTGCGGGGGCCGGTGAAGTTGTCCGTTTCGGTGGATGATTATGGTTATATGTGGATCAATGGTGAATCAAAAGGTCGTTTTCCGTGGGGTGGTGATTTTATCCTCACTGAAAACGGTTCTCCGGGAATGAAATTTGTGGTGCTCATAAAAGCTATGAACACCGGTGGTCCCATGCGGCTGTTACGCGCCAATCTGGAATTGGAAAAACTCCGGCCGCTCTATGATTCCATGCGAAGCCTTTCCCTGAGTCTGAGGGTCGGCCAGAAGCTGCTGAGTTCTGATACCTATCAGAGCAATGCCCGGGTGAAATACGATCCCGGAATTGACAAGTCCCGCATGGATAAAAAACGCAAAAAAGAGCTGTATGCGCTTTTGCAAAAATGCGCTTCCCGGGTAGATGTGGCGGCCCTGAAATACGGGCATTCCGATAAATTCAATGCTTCCATTCAAGGCATTCATCCCGATTTGAAAAAGATCGACGCCTTTGTCAAGCAGTTCACCCTGGTATTCGCCTCCAACGCCCATATCGATGCAGCCTGGATGTGGAGAAAGAATGAGACAAAGGAGGTGTGCAAAAACACGTTTTCTTCGGTGTTCAATATTATGGACCGCTATCCGGATTTTACCTATACCCAGAGTGCCGCCTGTTATTATGACTGGATGCAGACGCTTTATCCGGATATTTTCAAAAAGATTCAGCAGCGGGTAAAAGACGGTCGCTGGGAGATTGTCGGCGGGATGTGGATTGAATTGCCCGAATCGGGTGGAATCCCGATTCTTTTGGCTACGACTGGAATATGCCGCAGTTCTATCTGAATGCCGGAATTGATGCCTTTATCACCCAGAAGATCGGCTGGAATGATACCAGTGTTTTCCCATACCGGGTGTTCTGGTGGGAAGGCCCGGACGGTTCCCGCATCCTGAGTTATTTTCCCTTTGACTACGTCAACGAGATTAGCGATCCCTATGAAATGGTTGACTGGCTGCGCCAGTTTGAAGCCAATACTTCTTTTACCAAACTGCTGATCCTGTTTGGGGTAGGGGATCACGGCGGCGGTCCCAGTATGGCGATGCTGGATCACATCAACCGGCTGAGGGATCTGGATATTTTTCCATCCATCGAATTCGAAACCGCTTCCGATTACCTGGACTGGCTGAAATCACAGGATCTGTCCGGTCTGCCGGTATGGGATGATGAGCTGTATCTGGAGTATCACCGCGGGACGCTGACCACCCAGAGCAACACTAAAAAGATGAACCGGGAAAGCGAAGTGCTCCTGACCAATGCGGAAAAGTTTTCAGCCCTCGCTGCCCTGTATAATCATCCTTATCCTGCCGCGGATTTGGAAGCCGCTTGGAAGAAGGTTCTTTTCAACCAGTTCCATGATATCCTGCCCGGATCCAGCATCCGGGAGGTATATATCGACGCTGCCGAGGATTATCAGAAATCCACGGAGATTGGGCAGCATACCCTGACAAATGCCCTGAATACCATAAGCAGTCGGATCAACACTTCGGATATTAAAAAGGGAAAGCCGGTGGTGGTCTTTAATTCCCTGTCTCAAAAGCGGGACGGCATTGTTACTGTGAAGCTGGAGGAAGGTGACAACGGATCATACCGCATATATGATGCAAGTGGAAAGGAGGTCCCTTCGCAAATCCTGACAGCTGGCAAATATGACCGCTCCCTGATTTTCCGTGCGGAAAATGTACCGCCAATAGGGTATACCGTTTATGACATGCGGGCAGGGGAGAGCGGGAAAAAAGCTCCGGACCTTGCTGTCACTGGCAATAGCCTGGAAAACAAATACTTTAAAGTGACTTTGGATCCGCAAACCGGTTGGTTGAGCAGCATTTGGGATAAACAAAAGAATCGGGAAATACTATCTGGTGCGGGTAACGAGTTGCAGCTTTTTGAAGACCGTCCATCGGCATGGGATGCCTGGAATATCGGCTTGAAACAGAGATATCACAGTAAATTCCGGCGGATTGAACTCCTCGAAACCGGGCCGGTGCGCTGCGTGCTGAGAGTATATCACGACTTCCTCAATCCCCATACTCAGAAAATGTATCCGACAGAGGATTTCCCCAGTTCATTTTTTACGCAGGACATTATTCTGTATTCGCAGACGCCCCGAGTTGATTTTAAAACAAAGGTGGACTGGTGGGAGGATCACACCATGCTGAAAGTGGCTTTCCCGGTGGCGGTGGAAGATTCACTTGCCACCTATGAAATTCCCTATGGCAGCATCCGGCGGCAGACCCATCCGGTGAAGGATACTGAAAAGGGAAAGTGGGAGGTTGCCGGACTCAGATGGGCTGATCTTTCCAGCGGGAATTATGGGGTGAGCCTGTTGAATAAGACCAAATACGGGTATGATATCAAAGATAATGTCATGAGACTCTCCCTGCTGAGATCACCAACCTGGCCCGATCCCACTGCAGACCGGGGAAAGCATACAATCGAGTATGCCATTTATCCCCATTCGGGTGATTGTGCAGAGGGGCAAACCACGCTACAGGGTTATGAATACAATTACCCGCTGTTGGCGGTAACCGGTGAAGGTCATGGCGGCAAATTGCCATTGACAAAATCGTTTGTAAGCCTGGAGCCCGAAAACCTGATGCTTACCACCATCAAACAGGTTGAAGATGGCTCCCGAGCCTGGATTATTCAATGGTATGAAACCCGGGGAGAAGATAGCCGGGGCGTTTTGGAACTGCCATTTAAGCCCAAAAAGGTTGTGAATTCCAATTTTCTGGAGGAAGACCTGGCGCCGGTTGCATCTATCGGTAATAGAATTATGGTTATGACCCCAGGGCATAAAATAAAGACTGTTAAGGTATATTTCTAAAAAACCCGTATCGGTGTCTTTCAAAGGAAAAATTGATCTGAAAATAAAATTGACACAAATAACAAAAGGAGAAGCGAATGATGAAAATGAAGAGATCAGCTCTGATACAAACCGGCATTTGGACCGCCATTTTTGTTCTCCTGAGCCTGAATGCAAATGTTTATTCCCAGATGACCCAGGTCAGAAATCTGGATATCCTGAGGGGGATCCATGATGGGACAATCCAGGTTACCGCTGACCCCGTGGTTGCAGCAGATGAAATTGACAAAATTTTTGATGGTAATGCATATACAAGTCCTTCCCTTTCAACCACCGATACCCTAAGTCTAACCTTACAGTTTGATAATCCGGTGAAAGTGAATAAAAGTACTGTATTTACCTGGTTTGCCGGCCGCTGGAATCTGGAGACCGCAAACACTCTTGATGACATGATCAATCAAACCGGCAGTTACCAGCTTCTAATAGCCGGCGAACCATGTAAGGCCTTTGCGTGGGATTCGCTAATGGTTGAAGGCACCGACGCAGCGGTGGTGCGAATTTCCTTTAAAAATCCGGTATCAAATGGTATCTTTCCCGGCGAATGGAGACTCGGTTCTGAAACAGTTCTTACCTCCCTGGTGATTTTACCAAACCCGCTCAAATTAGTGCCCAATACATCTCTTAAACTGGAAGTAAAAATGAGAGATGAAAATAATAATGTACTGGATTATGATTTGCCGGAACCCGTCATGTGGACCTCTGGAGACAAAACTATAGTGACAATTGATGAAGACGGTACCGTTACCGCTCATAAGAAAGGCACCGTGCTTATTACTGCTAAAACGCAGCATCTGCAAGGGACGACAACTGCGAATATTTTGGATGACTTTGTCTCAGAAAAAGATGACCCGATGACCATAAAAGTCGCTGTAGTATACCAGGATCCGGTTGTGGATTCCACAAATAACAAGCGAATTCATCAGGTGTGGGGGTGGGCTGATCCCAAACAGTTAATCGGCCAGCTGGTGGAGGACTTTAACCAGATGAGCCACGGTGTCATCAACTTCCAGATTGTAGAGGTGCATGACGATGATCAGATATTTACCACTATTGACGGTCAGCAGATGAGCATAGATACCCTGGCATACTATATCCTGACGCCCGGTAAGCTGTATGGAAGAACCACTCCAGGCACAATGCAATATATGGCTGAAATTGAAGGAAGGGTTAAGTTCGATTACAGGGGCATGTGTGATGCCTACAATTTTGGTCCAAAGCGAAACAATGGTGAAATCAATGAAGTGTGGGTTTATTCCTTTCCGTTTGGCGGCATGTATGAATCGCAGTTGATGGGGCCTGATGCTTTTTGGTGGAATTCACCACCCATCACCGACTATGCACCATTGCAGAAGCTGCTCTCAGTCATGGGCTGGAACTATGAACGCGGTATCGCCGAAGCCATTCACAGCGTCGGGCACCGGGCGGAAAGTGCCATGTGGAAAGTGTATCAGCGCTGGGATACCCAAAATGCCAATCCCAACGCCTGGGAACTGTTTACCCGTATCGATAAAGATGTGCCTGGCAAAGCGCAGGTGGGAAATGTTCACTATCCACCCAACGGCCAGAGCGATTATGACTATTCAAATACAAGATACGTTACCTGCTATGCCGATAACTGGAAAAGATATCCGATTCTGCTGGATCAGAACCGGGAAATTAACTGCACGGAGTGGGGGAGCACCCAGGAAGGATATATGAAATGGTGGTTTGGCCATTTTCCCTATTTCAAGGGTGTCACCAATGGCGTGCTGAATAACTGGTGGTATTATGTGGTCGATTATGAAGGCGCTGTGGAAAAGGCCCAACAGCTAACCGTTGTTCAGGATCAGCAGAACAATAAGCCCCAAATTCCGCAGGGATACATGCTTGAACAAAATTACCCAAACCCGTTCAATCCCACAACAACCATAACATATAGTCTCCCGATAGCGGGACAAGTGTCTATCAAAGTATTTGATGTTTTGGGCCGGCAGGTAAAAACACTGGTTGACGGCAGCGAAAAGGCCGGAAGTCACCAAGTGCAGCTGGATGCCGGAAATTTGGCGAGCGGAGTATACTTTTACCGCATGGAGGCCAGCAATATCAGCATGACGAAAAAGATGTTGTTGATGCGATAATCGACAGTAGAGGCAAAAATTGATGAGGTGATACCTATGAAAGCAGAAAAACTAGTTTCGCCGCAGAATCCGGCTCCGGGGGGACCGGTCATTGGCGTCTTTGCTACCTGCGATCCACGTATCGATGAGGATTCCCGAAAACGGGCCGCTAACATCGTCAGGATGGTTGCCGAAGCACTGGCGCCGGAAATTAAAATGCCGGATGGTTCTGCCGTGCCGGTGGTGTATTCTGATATTCTGGTGGATGGGGAAGCGCAGGCTGATAAGGTTGCCGGCCAATTTCTGGAGCGGGGGGTCAACATTCTGGTGGGTGCACCCGACACCTGGTCATTTCCCCAACTTACCTTATTGTCACTGCTAAGCCATTTTCCGGACGATACTCCCCTGAATTTTACCTGCGGGAACAGCGGTCCCAAACCCGGTGTGGTATTCACTCATGCGGTATCGGGAGCGATGGCTCAGGCAGGTCGTTTAATGCATATCAATGTGGGAAACTGGCCGGATACAGGTCTGCATCCCGAAATGAGTGAAAAGACTAAAGTGGCCCTGGTCGATTGGGCCTACGCAGCGGTGACTTATCAGGCGCTGAAAGGGCGGCGGGTTATTGTTTTTGGTCACGATTCCATGGGGATGGAGACCGCTCTGCCGCATGTGATTGCTACCCGGAATGTCTTTGGACTGGAAATTACCCGTCTGGATATGAAACTGCTGGCCGATATGCTGCAAAAGGAAGCCTACGACGGGGCTGAACTCAGGGCATTGCGCGCCTGGCTGGAAGGGCACGCAAAAAACCGGATAGAACTGCGCGGAGATGTAGATTCGCGGAGACTGGATCAGAGTCTGGCAATGTATCTGATCGTACGCGACCTGATGAAAGATTTAAATGCGGTTGGCGGCGGTTTCATGAGCCAGTTGGAATGGGGATCGGACCTGCGGGGAAATCCGCTGCCGGTGGCCGATATCATGGAATCCCTTTTCAATTCTACCTTCGATCACAATGGACTCAAGGCTGTGCAGCCCTTTGCCACAGAAGCTGATGTTCAGGCGCTGCTGACTATGCTGTTTATGACCGGGCTTTCCGGTGGCAATCCACCGTTGTTTATGGACTTCCGCAAAGTGTGGGAAAACTGGGAACTGGCTGATCTTGCCAAACGTCTGGATGTGCCCCTCAGCGGTGATTCCCTGTGGGAGCAAAGAGGTCTGGTGGATGGGGATAACTCCGGTTCTGCATCCTTCAATTGGGCGGCGAGTCCCGGCGCGACCGAAGAGGAAATTATGTCAAAAGTGGCCTTCCCGCTGGCAGATCCCGATTATTTCCCGGGGATGGGGAATTCGGTGACCTTTGTCTCTCCCGGCGGAATTGAGGGAATTGCGGCCCGGCTTGCCTATAGTGCGTTGTCGGGGATGTTTTCCATGGTATGGGATGAGGCAATTACGGTGGACCTGCCTGAAAAGCTCTCACAGGCGGTGTGCAATACTTCCAATCCCACCTGGCCGCATACCTTTATTACCCCAAAACATGCCAGCATGGGTGAATACAAGCACTATGCACCGGCCAATCATTTCCACATGACCTGGAATCTCCCGACTGCCCGGCTGCAATACTGGATGGACATGGCAAACGTGTTGTCCGTCGCGCCATGGAAGGAAATGCCGGCGTACCGGGAAGACACTGACCGCCCGCTGCCGCTGCTTTATC